>JBFELO010000025.1:0-42622 GCA_041552055.1 Candidatus Sulfomarinibacteraceae bacterium
ACCGGCGACCACGAGGTCGAGGAATGCCGGCGTCTGCTTCCTGCGCTCGTCACTGCCCACCAGAAGGTAGTGTACGAGCGCCCACGACTCGGCGTAGAACATGCTTTTGCGGTCGCGCTCGTTGTAGAGCTCGGAGTGGTGGTCGGCCGTCAACAGCTCGGGCAGAGGGATCAGCCGTGAGTTCCTGAGTAGCACGAGGTGGTAGGGATCGGGGAACCCGAACTCGACGGTCTTGCCCCTGATGCGCAGGCTGGAGTACAGCTCGGCCAGGCCCTCTTCGAACCAGAGCGGGAGCCCGGGCAGGTTGTTGGCGACGAAGTAGTGGACGTACTCGTGGTAGACGATGCCGGTCGCGTCCCGTCTGGCGTTGCCGTCGATGGCGATGTAGTTGCCGTCGGCGCGGGGAGCGAAGTAGCCGGACACCAACGACGGGCGTCCCTCACGCAGCGGTTTGTAGGGCCTGAAATCACGATCGTTGCGGAAGACGTAGATGTAGGTCGGGATCGGGCTGCTGAGCTCGAGGGACGAAAAGCTCCCGAGCACGGCGTGAAGCTCCTCGAGGTCCGCCGCGATGGCGCGCGTCGCGCCTTCACCTGTGTGGGAGAAAATCACGAAGTTCGGGGTGCGGAGATCGATCCACCGCTGGCGAGGCCCGGGCAGGTCTGCGCCGCTCGCCGGCATCGTGGAAAGCAGCGTGACGCCGAGCGCTGCTGCAGCACATGGCCTGAGCGGATTTCGCATACTCCTCCACATGACCGGACCACCGTGTCATACGATGCCAACACTGTCGGGTTGTCGGATCATTGCGTGTGAGAAAGATCTGGGCAAAGGACGACCCGCTCAAAGCCCGCGGTGCGGTGGGAAATCAAGGTGGGTCGAAGGTGGGTTTTTCGGTGGGAAAGGTAAGATGGGCAATTATGACACGGGCTTCTGAAGAACGAGTCTGAGTCGTTTAACTCTGATGGTATGAGAATATAATAATATTCTTACTTTGTCAAGTAGAAGTAAAAACGTGACGAATCGGTCCGCCATGCTGGTCCCCGGGAGGCTCGGATGCTGACTTCTGACGATGCCCTGATCGTGGTCGACCCGCAGGTCGATTTCTTCCCGGGCGGTGCGCTGCCCGTACCTGACGGGGACGCGATTCTCCCCGTCGTCAACGAGGCGATGGATCGGTTTCGTAATCGTGGCCTCCCGGTGTTCATCTCGCGCGACTGGCACCCTGCGGACCACTGCTCGTTTCAGGCGCAGGGAGGACCGTGGCCGTCTCACTGCGTGCGGGGCACGAGTGGCGCCGAGTTGCACCCCGGACTCGAGCCTCCAGCGCTGTTCACCATGGTGCACAAGGCAACCGAATCGGGTCGGGAGGCGTATTCGGATTTCGACGGCACCGGGTTGGCCGAGCACCTGCGTGACCGGGGTGTTCGACGGATGTACCTGGCCGGATTGGCGCTCGACTACTGTGTCAAGGCGACGTGCCTGGACGGGATCGATGCCGGCTTCGAGATGATTCTCCTGATCGATGCGACCCGCGCGGTCAACGTGGATCCGGAGGACGGGGATCGGGCGATGGAACAGATGACGGTGGTGGGCGTGCGGGCGATGCAGGGGACACCCCGATGAGTTCTGGACGGGTCCACGCGGCCTGTCCGTCCGCCTTGCTCGTGGATCTGTACGAGTTGACCATGATGCAGGCATACCGGGAGCACTGCATCGACGGTTTGGCCACGTTCGACCTTTACGTGCGTGAACTCCCGCCGGAACGCAACTTCCTGCTCACCGCCGGGCTCGGGACCGTGCTCGAGCTGCTCGAGGGGCTGCGATTCAGCGCGGAGGACATCGCCTTCCTGCGGTCGATCGAGACCTTCGATGACGGTTTTCTAGACACCCTGGTCGACTTTCGCTTCACCGGTGACGTCGACGCCATGCCCGAGGGCACCGTGGCGTTCGGTGGTGAGCCGATCCTGCGCGTCACGGCTCCGATCGTTGAAGGGCAGTTCTTTGAAACCGTGATCGTGAACCAGATCCATCTGCAGACCCTGTTGGCCTCCAAGGCCGCGCGGGTGGTGTTGGCAGCAGGGGGAAGAGCGCTCGTGGATTTTGGTCTTCGCAGGATGCACGGCGTCGACGCGGGCACGGCCGGGGCGAGGGCACTCTGGATTGCCGGTTTCGATGCCACTTCCAACGTGTTGGCCGGTCAGCTGTTCGGAATCCCGGTGGCGGGCACCATGGCACACAGCTTCGTGCAGTGCCATGGGTCCGAGCTCGATGCGTTCCGGAACTTCACGACGTCCTTTCCGGAGACCACTCTCCTCGTCGACACGTACGAAACCCTGCGTGGCGTGGACACGGTTGTCGAGCTCGCACGGGAGTTGGGCCCCGAGTTCCGGGTCGGGGCCGTTCGGCTCGACTCGGGGGACCTGGCTAAGCTGGCCCCGGAAACCCGAAGGAAGCTCGACGCAGCCGGTCTCGATGGGGTGCGAATCTTCGCCTCGGGCAACCTCGACGAGGAGCGCGTGCAACACCTCGTGCGATCGGGAGCACCAATCCACGGCTTCGGAGTCGGCACACGTCTCGGGACGTCCGAGGATGTCCCCAACCTCGAGGCGGTGTACAAGCTGGCGGAGCTGGACGGTCGGCCGCTGCTCAAGCTGTCCACAGACAAGGCGACTCTCCCCGGCGTGAAACAGGTCTGGCGGAGGAGCGGGGAGTCGGGCCTGATGGACGGCGACGTGATCGGTCTGGCGGAAGAGGAGCCGCACGGAACGCCGCTGCTGGTGCCGGTGATGCGCGAGGGCCGGCGGCTGGACTCGGGCCGTGAAGAGCTGACCGAGAGCAGACGACGCGCGGCCGGTGAGTTGGGCGCGTTGCCACCGCCTCTGCGTGAGATCGAACCGGCGGCCATTCCGTACCGGGTGGAGATCTCCGACCTACTCGAGCGCTCCCGGAATGCGCTCGCGCGGCAGGTCTTGGGTTGAGCTCGTTCTACCTACGGGCGGCGAAAACGTCGAGTGCCTCGATTCCGCGTCCCAACGTGCACCGTCGTTCAAGGGCAGCCGTAATCAGGTGTTTGGCGTCGGCCACTGCGTCGGCCACCGAGCGACCGAGAGCGAGTCCGGCGGCGATCGCCGAGGCGAGCGTACAGCCGGTGCCGTGAGTCGCGGTCGTGGCCGGGACCCTGGGCGCGCGGAACTCGTGGTAGTCGGCGCCGTCGAAGAGCACGTCGACAGCTTCATTCTCGAGGTGACCCCCCTTGACCAGCACGTTTGCGGCGCCCAGGTAGGTGATCCTCTCGGCCGCGGACCGCATGGTGGGGATGTCAGTCACCGGAAAACTCGCCAGAATCTCGGCCTCGTGCAGGTTCGGTGTGATCAAGGAAGCCATCGGCAACAACGAGTCGCGGAGAATCTCGATCGCGGAGTCCTCCAGGAGCTTGGCCCCGGAGGTGGCGACCATGACCGGATCGACGACCACTGGCCCGGTGTGGTGAAACCGCAGCCGATCGATCACGACCCGAATGAGATCGCTGGAATACAACCTGCCGGTCTTGACCGCCCGCACGTCGAAACCCTCGCAGACGGCATCGATCTGGTCGGCCAGGACCCCGGGGTCGGCGGGCTGCACCGAGCGGACCCCGGTGAGGTTCTGAGAGGTCAGGCAGGTGATCGCGGTCGCGGCCCAACCGCCCATGGCGCTGATCGCCTTGAGGTCGGCCTGGATCCCGGCGCCTCCCCCGGAGTCAGAGCCGGCGATGGTGAGGACCACGGGTCGCGCAGGCTCGGCATCGGTCATGACGCGTCGTCCTCCTGTTCCGGCTCGGTTGTGGTCGAGGTGAAGTGATCCCAACCCGAAATCGACAACGGGGTCAGGCCGCCACCCGGCGCCTGGAGGCGGATCCCGGGCTCCGACACGATCGTTCCGACGTCGTACAGCTCGCGGCCGGTGGCTCGGGCGATCCCACGCCTCAGCCCGTCGAACCCGACCGGATCGATCGTGACCAGCAGGCGGTAGTCCTCGCCCCCGGCCAGGGCCAACTGAACCGGATCGGCGCCTGTCGTGCCGCACAGGATGCGCAACTCGCTCGATGTCGGGATAGAGGCGACGTCCACGACCGCCCCGACACCGCTCTTCTGGCAGATGTGGCGAAGGTCCGAGGCGAGCCCGTCGGAGAGATCGATGGCGGCGTGGACCACACCCGAGGCCGCGAACAGCCTGGCCTCCTCGAGGTACATCTCCGGCTCGTAATGCGCCCGCAACAGAGCCGCGGCGACATCTGCGGGGATGTCCGGGTCGGACAGCAAAATCGCGAGTCCCCCGGCGGAATCACCGAGGGTTCCGGTTACGACGATTCGGTCGCCCACCCGCGCCCCGGATCGCAGCAGTACCTCATCGTGCGGGGCGCTGCCGATCACCACGATGTTGATGCAGAGATCCTGCCTGGAGCTGGTCGTGTCACCGCCCAACAGGTTGACGTCCGAAGCCCGGGCGAGGTCCTTCATGCCGTCGTAGATGGCGTCGAGTTCCTCGACCGGGACCTCGGGCGGAATCGCGATCGACACGTAGGCGTCGTGGGGCGTCCCCCCCATGGCCGCGATGTCGGACAGATTGACCGCCAGGGACTTGTAGCCGAGCTGGCGGGGAGAGATCGTGCCGCGGATGAAGTGGACGCGTTCGATGAGCAGGTCGGTAGTAACGAGTTGGACTCCTTCGGCGTGGGTCGTGATCGCCGCGTCGTCGCCGATCCCCTGCACGACGTGCGACGGATCTCCGGCGTTGCAGCCGGGCGTAATTCGGTCGATGAAATTGAACTCGCCGAGGTCCTTCAGCTTCACCGGTCGTCTCCCCGGCACACCAGGCCGGCCTCGACCTGCGCGCGGATCCCCATGGCGGTCGCCTGCGGGTCGTCGGCGGCCATGATCGCACTCACCACCGACACCCCGTCGGCACCGGCTGCCGCCACGGATCGTGCATTGCCCGAGTCGATGCCGCCGATGGCCAGCACCGGTGCGTTGCCAACGGCGCGACGGATCTCCGCCACGCCTTCAAGGCCGACGGCGGTGTCGGCGTCCGGCTTGGTGGGTGTCAGGAACACCGGCGATACCGAAACGTAATCGGCGCCGTCGGCGAGTGCCGACCGTGCCTCCTCGCCGGTCGCCACCGAGACCCCGAGCAGCATGTCCGGCCCGACCAGTCGCCGAGCATCGGCGGCCGGCAGATCGTCCTGCCCGACGTGAACTCCGTCGGCTCCGATCGCGAGGGCCACGTCGACCCGGTCGTTGATGAACAACGGGACGCCGGTGCCGGAGAGCACCTGCATGATCGCGATGGCCTCTGCGACGAAGGCCCGTGACGTGAGCTCTTTCTCGCGCACCTGGACGGCGGTTACGCCGCCAGAGACCGCCTTCTGGACCACGTCGGCGAGTGGTCGACCCCGACCGAGGTCTCGGTCAGTGACCAGGTAGAGACGCAGATAGCTCCGCCCCTTGCTCACCGTCTCACCTCGTGAATCCGTGCCTCGCTCAAGAGGTCCCCGGCGGTGATTTCGTACAGCAGGTCGTCGAGGGCGACCCGGAACGATCCGGGGCTGGCGCACCGCCGGGCCGCGCGCTCACCGGCGATGCCGAAGTAGGCGAGTGCACCCGAGGCTGCCGCCACGAAGTCGGTTTCGACGGCCGCGAACGCTGCCGTCAGTGCCGTGGCCGTGCAGCCCGTGCCCGTCACGAGCCCCATGAGGGGATGCCCGGCCTGCACCCGCAGCACGGTCGAACCGTCGGTGACCAGGTCGACCTCGCCGGTGATGGCCACCACCGTCTCGAGGCGACTCGCCAGGTCGGCGGCCACGTGCGCCGCATCCTCCACGTCGTGGGCGGCGTCCACGCCCTTGGTCTCGGCGTCAACGCCGGCCAAGCTGAGAGTCTCGGACGCGTTGCCGCGCACGACCGAGATGTCGAGCTCGCGGGCCAGCCCTCGGGCGGTGTTGGTGCGGTAGGCGGTGGCGCCCGCGCCCACGGGATCGAGGATCACGGGTGTCCCGCGCCGGTTGGCGGCAGCGCCGGCAAGGTGCATCGCCTCGATCCACGACGGCTCAAGGGTGCCGATGTTGAGCACGACCGCACCTGCGAGGGCGACCATTTCTTCGACCTCTTCGTGTGCGTGAGCCATTACCGGCGACGCACCGGCCGCCAGCAACGCGTTGGCGGTTGAGTTCATGACGACGTAATTGGTGATGTTGTGGACCAGCACACGCTGCTCTCGCAGGTGTTCGAGGGCCTCGGCTGCTCGGCGGTTCCAGTCACTCATCGCGCACCTTTCGGACGGGCCACACGGGCGTGGAACAACGGTCGGACAGCGCGATCTCCGTACTGTATGCGGGGGGTTGGTGTGTGGCCGCGTTTCCCTCCGCTGGCATGACCCAGATCAGGTTCCGGGAGCGTCCCCGCTCCCGAGGGTGTGTTCTCAGCCCCCGACCCGCGGGGCACCCCTCACACGGAGTGCCGAGGGTACGAGACGGGCCAATGGATGTCAATCGGGACGGTTGCGAGATCCGCGGGTCAGCACACGTTCGGGGCCAGGGAAGGTTCTTCCTCGTCGAGTCGCAGCCGGAGCAGCAGCGCCAGGTCCTCGGGCGCGACGGGCTTCTGCAGGAAGGTGAGGCGGACCTGCCCGAAGCGGGCGCCGACCTCGAACACCGGGTGGTCGCTGAGGGCTACGATGTGGGTGTGCTCGCGGGCGGTGTTGGCGAGGAACACCAGGGCCAGCGGATCGTGCTCGAGGATCCGCAGGTCGACGATGACGATCTGCGGTGGGTCGAGGGCGCACACGTAGCGCGCCTGGGCCGCGCTTCGGCAGGCCGTTACACAGACGTCCGGAAGGGAGCCGAGAGCGTTGAAGACCGACCAGGTGAGGTCGTCGTGCTCGGTCGCAACAACCACGTGCAACGGAGAGGACAGTGGAGGAGCAGGCGTGGCATCGAGCTCGAGAGGTCGAAGGAGTTCTTCGTTGGTCATGGCGTCACCTCCTGGCCACACCTGCGCGGTGTAGCGGCAGATGGTGATGAGAGCAAGAGTCGTGCCTGATTAGAAACAACGACCAGGAATTCCTGATCGTCTCAAAACGAGACAGATCAGGGTTGCGAGCGGAAGTCTCTGTCGAGCGGGTGGACGGAACCGTCGCTCCCAGGGTCCGGAGGGCCGGCCCGTCCCGTGTCGGCTCGGAGCGCCTGCAGATTGGCGAACGCCAGGACCGCGGCCAGAATCGTGGACCACCACCAACCCCGGGACAGCGCCCACAGACCAAGGCCCACACACACCACGAGCGACACCACGCGTGCCGGGCGTCGTCCCCTCGGTCCCAGTAATCCTTCCGCCGCGGCGGTCACGATCACACCGCCGTCGAGCGGGAGGATGGGCAGGAGATTCAGCACACCCCAACCGAGGTTGACCCACACGACGTACAGGATGAGACGTCGAAGCATCGGATCATCGACAGCCACGGAACGGGCGAGGACGAGCGCAACCAGGCCGATGGCAATGCCCACCGCCGGGCCTGCAGCGCTGATCAGGATTTGGCGCAACGGTGCAACTGGCCGGTAGGCCGACCACGTGGTTGCACCGCCGAACCCGTGGAGCTGGATCGCGGGCGCAAAACCCTGATTGCGGATTGCCGCGGCGTGACCAAGCTCGTGGGCCAGCACACCGACGAACACGATCGGAACCCACAGTACCGCGCCGCGTAGATCATGTGGTCCGATCAGCAGGGCCGTGAGGAAGAAGAAGGGGAGCACCTGAACCGGGATGCCGAACAGTCTGAACTGGAGCACGTTTCACCCCTCCTTCTCGCTGGCCGGCAAGGATAGCACCCGCTCGCGCGCCGAAGGGGACGACTGGTGGATTGTCCCGGCTCGGACTATCTTAGAGACCAGAAGTGCTGGAGGCCGACACAAGGGATCTCAGCGTGCCACACGAACGCCCACGTTTGCCGAAGGCGCGAAACGGCTGCCCGGCCGAAAGCACACCCGCGGGCCTGCCGCGTCCCTTCATCGCAGATCATCGTGGCCATCTCGTGATCGCGATCTACGCACTGGTCGTCACGACGTTGGTCGCGGTCATCGCGCGCGTGTCCGGATCGATCACGACCGCCTGTGTCTTCGCTGCACTGGTGACCGCTGCAGCGTCGATCCTCGTGCTGCCGGCGGTCATGGTACTGCTGTGTGCTGCGGAAGCGTTGGAGACGCACTGGCTGTGTCGCCGCCACGAGGGCTTTCGCCGTTGGTTGGAGTCGCGACAATCTCGCGCCACTTTGGATCCGGTGATGAAGGGCCGACCCGGCGCTCGCGCCGAGTACTGGCGGACGCTGACTCCGCCGACGTTGCAGACCGAGGTTGCACGGTTGCTGGAAAGTACCGGTTGTCGAGTCGAGCGGGTTCCAGGTGACGAGGAGGCCGGCGTCGACCTCGTGGCGAGTCGTGGTTCGGGACGGGCGGTGGTGCGGTGCTGGGCAGAGCTGGAAAGGTGCGGCCCGGCGCTGGCCCGCGAACTGTTGGCGGCGCGGGAGGATTTCGAGGCCGATCAGGCTGTCATCATTGCTCCTGCCGGGGGCTCTCCCAGGCTGCAGGAGTATCGGCAACGACGGAGATTCCTGATCGTGGATGCCGATGACCTGACCGAGGCGGAGCTGATCGGAGGTCTCGATCCATTCGAGGGCTGACGTCCGGGGTGTCGAACATGATGAGTCGCCGCCAGTGCAGTGTGCGTGACAGCGTTACGCGCCGCATTCCGGGTCCCAACGGGGAGCTGGAGGTGGAGGACCGTGGCGATGGCGGGACGCCGGTCCTCTTCGTGCACGGGAACGGAGGGAGCTCGAAGCTCTGGCACTCCCAGCTGGAGCACCTGGCGCGATCCAGGAGGGCGTTGGCGGTCGACCTGCACGGCTTCGGGCTGTCGCAAGGCATGACGACGGCGCCGTACTCCGTGGAGTCGTTCGCGGCGGACCTGGAAGCGGTGACACGACAGCTCCAAATCGAGCGCCTGGTCGTGGTCGGGCACAGTCTCGGCGGAGCGGTGGTCGCCCGGTTCGCGGGATCTCACCGCGAACTCGTGGCCGGTGCGCTGTACATCGACTCAGTCGGCGACACGAGGATGCCGGCGAGCGAGGCGACCTCGTTCGCCGCCGACCTGAAGGCTGGAGGCGTGCCGGAACGAGCAAACGAGTGGTTCCAAGGTTTGCTGATCGGAGCTCGGGCCCGAACCCGCGAACTGGTGCTGGCCGAGCTGGCGCGCGCCTCGCGGGAGGCGGTCGCTCAGGCGTTCCTGGCCCTGACGCGAGTTGATCCCTCACGTTGGATTGCGGACTTCGGTGGACCGGCCCTGCACGTGTTCGTGCCGAGTTTCAACCGCGGTCCATCAAGCCTGTCGGAGTTGCTGCCCTCGCTGCCCTCGGTTCGGATGGAGGGCGTGAGCCACTGGCCGATGATCGACAAGCCGCAGGCGTTCAACCGCCACCTCGATCTGTTCCTGGAGGGCGTGGACTCCTCGTCGGCGGGGGAGACCCGCACCTGGTGAACGCTGTCTTCAGCGGCTGAACCGACCCGTCGACGCTCGCACACCGCTGCCGGTTGTCGTGATCAGAACGTTGTCCACGTACCAGCCGAGAACACCGTTACACCCGTCCACACCGAAGTCGAAGCGCAGCCGGATCGTATCGCCGGGGGCCACGAGACCGTCGAGGTCGATCTGCGACTGGCCCCAGGATCCTCTCTGGATGCCGAGGTCTGTCCCGGAGAATGCCGCCTCACCGGCCATGGGATTGGTGTTCCGTCCGGCAGCCGCATCGGCGAGGTCACCGCCATAAGGGTTGAAGCGGAAATCGGCGGGTTCGATGAGTCGGAAAGGTCCTCCGTTGACGCTGATCTTCACGTTGCCGCCGTCGAACCGCGCTTCGGTGGCAACGTAGTGGTCGAATGCGAGGTTCGGAAATCTGCCCATGGGAATGTCGATCGCTGGACTCTCGAGGAACATCACGCCGGACTGATCGTCGCCGGGCTCGCAGGTGCCGAGCCGGCCGCTGTTGAGCGCGTAGAAAGCACCACCGCCGCCACCTTCCGGCAGATCGGTGGTCCATTCCCAGTCCCGCGGCCGGTACTCTTCCGCGATTCCCTCGTTGCTGACGAGCCACCGATCCCCGGGATCGGAGTCGAAATCGTCGAGGAAGACGGTTCGATTGCCGGGGACAAGCGGAGCATCCGGAGCCAGCACCGTTTCCAGGCTGCAGCTGGGCCGCGCCCGGGCCTCCACCGCGGCGAGCGCCCGCGCGACCTGGATGCAGTCCTGCTCCATGATCGTGTCCGGCGATGGCGCGCCGGAGACGAGGTCGGTCAGTGTTGCCCCGATCAGGTCGCGACAGCTGAGCTCGATGAGGTCGGCGTGCATCGCGAAGTCGGTGAGGGGGACCTGAAATGCCGACATGGCCCGCCAGTAGATGTGAGCCGCCTTGGTGAGACCGATCCCGTGGATGGCATAGCCGTTGTCGCTCCCCCCATCGACGGCCAGGGCAAAGGCGCGGTTGGGCACGCCCGCGTTGATGTGAATGCCCCCGCTGTCTGCGAAGTCGCACCAGTAGTTGCGGTCGGAGACCCTGCCGGGATCGCCGTAGCAGCCCGGGTTCCACATGTCGCGGAAACCGGAGGCGTAGTCCTCGGCCACCAGCCAACGGCGCGAGTCGTCGGTGCCACCTTCCTGGGAAATGGTCGCGCGCAGTCCACGGTCGAGGTTTTGCCTGAGCACCTCACCGTCACTCTGGGACACGAATACCGAGGGAATCTCGAAGGTCCCCTCGCCGCCCATGTTGACCAGTCCGTCACCTTGGTTGTTGACGACGATGACGCCAGCGGCCCCGGCCTGCTGAGCATTGTCGACCTTGTCGACGAAGAGGCATTCGCCACGGTCGACCAGCGCGATCGCGCCCGGCGTGAAGTCGACCAGTGGTTCGCAACCCAGAGTCGGATTCGCGCTGCCGTCGGCAACGAGCTCGACCTCGGCAGTCACCGACCAAGTTCCCGGGGGATTGAACACTGCGGGACCAGCCGGGTAGACCCCGGCAACGTCGCTCGGCGAGTCGATCGTCAAATCGGGACGGAGGAGGGCACCGTGGATCGAGCATTGGCCGGGCCCTCGACGTGCGTCCGGGGGGTCTGGACCCGTCTCGTTGAGCAGGTCGACGGTCTCTCCGAAAATGTCGGAGAACGACTCGTTGAGGGCGCCGACCTGCCAGCTGCCGACAAGACCGTGGGTGCCTTGGGTGTAGGCATGGGTCCACTCGTGCGCCACCACGTCGTCCACCGAGAGTGGCGGGCAAAAGTTGGTCCGCTCACCGTCCCACCACGCGTTCGGACACTGCACCGGGGGATCTTCGGGATCGTACAGCGCGGCCATCACACCGTCGGCACCGTCCCACGATCGGTAGGCGCCGCCACTCAGGTTCTCGAACAGCCGGTAGGTCTCTTCCGCCGTCGCGATCAGCTGGTTGATGTGCATATCGGCGTCGCCTCCGACGCCGGAGAAGGGGAGAGGATCTCCCTCATTCCAGATTCGGTTGGCGTTTGTGCCCTGGCTGATGACCCGCGTGATGGTGTGGATCCCGGTGATCTGCTCGATCACGGTGCCTTCACGTGCATCGATGTACAGGAACTCCCGCGTCCCCGCACCATCTTTGACCTCCACCTCCCACACGAGATAGTCCGGGCCCGACTCGCCGCGCAGCAGGCCAGAGCGATACACCAAGAGCTCCGCGTCGGAGGCGGCGAGAGCCGTGCTGTCACCGATCTCGAGCTGCTTGCTGACGGTTGCGATCGCGAGCCGCCGTGCACGCTCCGGGCTCAGGAGCGGTTGAGGGTCGATGTCGATGCCCGGGACGAAGACGCCGTTGACGGTTCGAAGTTCGCCCTTCGAGTCGAAGTGGACCCGGATCTCGGCGCCGAACACGGGGATTCCGCGATAGAGCTGTCGATACCACTCATGGGTCTCACCGAACCGGTTCCGACGGCTGGAGATCCGGTCCAGCTCGCGCTCGGGATCGGTGACACCGAAAGCAGGGCCGTACAGCTGGAAAAACCCGGTGCGTCCGGACTTCGTCGTCGGATCCGTGCTGATCAGCGCACCGGGCTCGAGGCGCACGAGGTGGGCGACGCCGGTCGCGTGGTGGAGCGAGACTTCTGCGCGACCGCCGGTTGCGGCCCGCAGCCGGCGCAGTGCCTCCTCGACCGCCGAGGTATCTTCGTCGGCGAAGGTGGGGCTTGCGGTCGCAGCCACGACGAGCGCCACAATGACCCATCGTGTTCGGATCCTCTTCGATCGTAGCGTCACGGCGGTCGGTCCTTTCAGGAGGTTACTGGGCGCGACGGCACGGCCGGTTGCGGCAGATGCGGTGTCGAGCTCGAAAGCAACAACCGATGGGAGCCACTGAATAATTCAGAACTGCGCCGGACGGCTGGTCCTGCGACCGTGCCGCGGCTCTTCGATTCCATTATCACCGACCAAGACCCTGCGCGGGGTGATGGGGGCGTGTCCGTGCCCATGGTGATGTGGAGTCAGCCCCAGGGGCCGACCGCCGCCGAGCGCGGGGATCGTGCCGATCTGTTAGGATATGTGTTCCGGAAGCGGCTGGAGTGGCCGGCGATTGCTCCGCGATCCAATCGTCCGCTTCGATCATTTTCGGGAATCACTGAAGCGGGAGAGGATCGATGAGAATCTCAACGTGCGCCCTGTTGATGACAGGAGCGCTTGCAGTCAGCGGTGCCGTGGCCGCCCAGGGCTCGACGACAGAAAACCCGACGATCGTGACGGTCAACGGCGAAGCGGTGACCTCGGCGGAAGTCCGGGTCATGATGCAAAACCTCGCCTCTCAGCTCGGCCAGGGGCAGCAGCAGATCGATCAGCAGCAGCTCTTTCAGGCAGCCACACAACAGGCGGTCGACACCAAGCTCTTGGTGCAGGAGGCACGCCGGCGCGAGATAGCGCTGGATACCGGCGCGGTGGATGGCGTCATGGCGCAGCTCGAGCAACAGAGCGGGGGTCGAGAGGCTCTCGACGCGTTCCTTGGGAACCTGGGCCTCAACTACGAGGCGTTCAAGGGTACGGTTGGGGAGTCGGTGCTCGTGCAGAGCCTCGTCGAACAACAGATTCGGCCGGGGGTGGAGGTCACGGACAAGGAGGTCGAAGAGTTCTACCAGGGCAACCCTCAGATGTTCCGGCGTCCGGAACAGGTACGAGCTCGGCACATCCTGATGACAGTGGAGCAGGGGGCGGACGAAGAGACCAAGGCGGATGCGAAGGGGCGCGCCGAGGCCGCGAGAAAACGGGCGCTGAGCGGCGAGGACTTCGCTACGCTCGCGACCGAGCTCTCGGACGGGCCGAGCGCTCCGAACGGTGGCGACCTCGGGTTTTTCTCGGCTGACCGGATGGTCCCGGCCTTCGGCGAGGCCGCGTTCGCACTCGAGCCCGGTGCCATCTCCCAGGTCGTCGAGACTCAATTCGGGTATCACGTCATCAAAGTCGAGGAGCGCCGGCCGGCGAGCACGCAGTCGCTCGAAGACGTCAAAGATCAGTTGCGAAACGCGCTCACGGAGCGTGAGGTGGGGGAGGGTGTGACATCGCTGGTGGAAGAGCTGAGGTCGAAAGCGACGATCGTGCCGACCGCCGGTCCGGCGAGCACACCGAGCGATGCAGGCTGAGTTGGCGAGTGACGGACGAGGGGGCCAGATGAGCGAGACGCAGATTGCAGACGGGCGTGTTGTCGAGGTGCAGTACCGGCTGCTGGACGACAGCGGCGCCGAGATCGATTCCAGCGAGGCAAGCGAACCACTGAGTTATGTGCACGGCACGGGGCAGATTCTGCCGGGCCTCGAGAGGGAGTTGGAGGGGCGGATGGCGGGCGACGAAGCGACGATCGTCGTCGCCCCGGAGGACGGGTTCGGGCCGCACCGTGAAGAGTTCGTGTTTTCCGTGCCGCGATCCCAGTTCGAATTCACTGTCGAACCCGGCTCCGTCGTCGAGGCCCAGTTGCCGGACGGTCGATCCCGCTACCTTCAAGTGACCGACGTCTCGGACGACTCGGTCACGGTGGACGGGAACCACCCGATGGCCGGCAAGACCCTGCGTTTCGAGGTCACTGTGGCCTCCGTACGCGACGCGACGCCGGAAGAGCTGGAAGTGGCTGCCGACCACGACCACGCCGCGGGATGCGACTGCGGCGATTCGGGGGATCCACCGAGCAATTGAGTCGGTCACTGCCGCCCTCGGCGACGTGAACGATCCGGTATCGATGTACACTCGGAGTCAGTGAAACCCGCCAGCGACGTGCCGCACCTGGGTCCCTCGGTGCCGCAGCGGGGCAACGCATTCTCCCGCTCGCTGGGCCGAGTGTTGTGGTCGTTGACCGGCTGGCGGTTTTCGGGCGGGGTGCCCGATATCCCGAAGGCGGTGGTGATCGTGGCGCCGCACACCTCGAACTGGGATTTCCCGATCGGCGTGCTGGTCATGTTCGCGCTCGGTATCAAGGTGTCCTTCCTCGGCAAACACACGCTGTTTCGATGGCCGGTGGGGCCGATCATGCGCTGGCTCGGGGGCATTCCGGTAGATCGGAGATCCCCCCGAGGCGTGGTGCAGCAGATGGTAGACACGTTTGACAACCGCGACCGGCTCTTCCTGACGCTCACACCGGAAGGGACCAGAGGCAAGGTGGACGAGTGGAGGACGGGTTTTTACCACATGGCCCGCGCAGCCGGGGTTCCGGTCTTTCCGGTGTCGTTCGACTGGGGCAGTCGACGGATCACGTTCCACGAACCCGTGGTCGCGTCGGGCGACATCGAGCGCGACCTCCCGTTGATTCGAGGGTTGTTCGATAGTGTGACCGGGAAGCGGAGCGACTGAGGTCGCGTCGATTTTCGATGGCGGCGCGTCGTGTGGTCTCGTCGGAGCCTGGCTTGTCTCTTTGAGTCAGTTTGAGCGCAATGTCGTCCCCGTCCCCGTGCCCGAATGAAGAGGAGCTCTCGGCTCTCCGTTTCCGCCTGATAAAAACAAGGTGCCCTCCGCGACCATTCAGGGGGTGCCGTTCGGGTACGGGAACGGGGTCGGGCAGACGTTGAAGTGTGGATTGGCCGCGGCCCGGGACCCAAACACGCCCTCCTCGGCTGGATCAAAGGCTGCCGAGGGCCTCGTCCACCATCTCCTCGAGATGGTCCAGCGAGCCTCGCTCCTGACCGATCTGGTTCTGGAGATCGAGAATCTGACGATCGAGTTCCCAGATCGTGTTCTCGATGAGCTCGCGCTCTGCCTGGAGCCGTTCCAGGGCGCGCCCGAGATTGAGGTGACTCTGACCGTCCGTGGTCTGGTTGGTCTCCCGCAGGCGCTCATCGAGCTCGGCGGTCTGCTGTTGGATTCGCAATTGGCGCTGCTCGGCGTTGTCGCGCTCGCCCCGCAACCCGTGTAAACGTCCCTCCATCTGGAGGATGGCCTTTGAACGGAGATCCAACGCGGCAATCGCGACCTCGATCCGACGCAGCTCGATGTCCTGATCGAGCTGGGTCAAGTGGAGGCGGAGGATCTCGACGAGCTCCTGGATCGAGTGGTTGATCGCGGACAGGTCGACGGAACCCTGGGCGGTGTTCGACGACTGGGCGCCGGCTGCACCGACGAACCCGACAAACGCAACTGCGATGACTGCAATGGCGGCGGCATGGCGACAGGTCATCGTGTCCTCCTCTAACTGAGCGTTTCTTCCATGACAGGAACACCGAGGAGTCGGTCTGCGATCGGCGCAGGTGACAGTCGCGGCGCCGATTCGACGATCCCGGGAACAACCTCGGTTGCACGCCGCGAGGGCATAACCGTGGCAGCCGGGTTCGGGATATGATCGCGGTTTGTCCGAATCCCCTGGAGCTTACCCGTCGGCGATTTCTGCATGCATGCGCTCGAGCAGGCCCGAGGCCTCGTCCGCGGACAGGGAGGTCGGCCGCCAGCCGATCCCGAGTCCGTCGGTTCCGAACTTTGGGATGATGTGGAAGTGCACGTGCATGACAACCTGGTGAGCCTCCGTGCCGTTGTTCTGGAGGATGTTGTAGGCGGTGGCTCCGGTCGCCTTGACGACCGCACGGCAGATTCGAGGAAGGACGCGTCCGACCGCGGCTGCGGAGGCGTCGCTGAGCTCGTGGAGGAACGGTTTCCGCTCCTTGGGGATCACCAGTGTGTGCCCTCGACTCAACGGCCCGATGTCGAGGAACGCGAGGACGTGATCGTCCTCGTACACACGGTGGCACGGGATCTCTCCGGCGATGATCTTGTCAAAGACCGTTTCTTGCTCAGCCACTTTTCCCTCCCTACCCCACCGGTAAAGGGCGCCCGAGCGAGCCGCACGGCCGCTGGACATTCGGAGACCTGCCGATAGAACTGTCGCTAGATTCTAACCGATTTCGGCCAGCGAGTGTCCGATGCCTGGGCGATTACGAACAATCCGATCGTGTCGTCGTACACTTCTGTTGAGGCCTCACCGTGTCGTTGGGCCTCCAAGAAAGAATGCCTCGATCACGTCGAAATCATCCGTTCAGGGATTCTGTCCAGCGCTACACCGCGGGCCTGAGTTTACGTCAGGCTCATCGTGTGCTCGGCAGGGACGCGAGCCGCGCCTACCGGGTCTTGACCCGAGAGCAGGTCGATCGTGCGGAGCCGAAAGGAGCGGTGCGACGCCTGTGGCACCGGACGCGCATGTTGTTCCTCGGATTGTCCTACAAGCTGTCACCGCCACGTCGCATCCTGTTCGCGGCATGCGTGGTGTTGGCAATCCTCGGGTTTCAGGGTCTGCGGTTCGAGGTGGAGGATCGGTTGGTTGCGATCGGTGGCGGGTCGCCGCTCCTTCTGGCGGCTTTCTGCGGATTGGTGTTTCTGCTCGTGCTGGAGCTGGCGGACCGAGTGCTCGTGCGCGACGAGCTGGAGGTGGCCCGTCAGCTCCAGCGGGAGCTTCTTCCGGCGGAACCGCCAGCGATCGACGGTTTCTCGTTCGCGTTTTCGTACCGGACCGCCAACACGATCGGCGGCGACTACTACGATTTTCTTCCGGTCGGGTCGAGCACGGTGGCAATCGTCGTGGCCGATGCGAGCGGTCACGGGATCGCCGCCGGTCTGCTGATGGCGATCGCCAACGCGACACTCAAGCTCGCGGTCGATCTGAATCCCAACCCGGAAGCGGTCGCGGATCTCATGAATCGTGTGCTCTATCGGACCGGCGGATCGCGCTCCTTCATGACCATGTTCTACGGACTGCTGGATCCGGCTTCTGGCCGTCTGGAGTACGTATCCGTGGGGCACCCCTATCCGCTGCTGAGGCGGGCATCGGGTGACCTCGAAGAGCTCGGGGTCGGCTGTCTGCCGCTCGGTGTCCGATCGTCGATCGCGCCCCGGCCCGGTGCCACCACGCTGTATCCGGGCGACCTGTTGATCATGTACACGGATGGTATTCCGGAGGCGCTCGACGAACAGGAAAACGCGTTCGGATTCGAGAGGCTCAGCTCCCTCGTGGCGTCGGGGGGAGGGGCGGCTTCGGTCCACGACCGGGCATTTGCTGCTCTCGACCAGTTCACCGAAGGGGCAATACAGCTCGACGACCGGAGCCTCGTGGTGATCGGTCGCGATCTCTGAGCCTGCTGAGCGTCAGGGGCGTGAGGGTGGCAGGGAATCGGGTGCGCGATGTGCCAGCACAGGGCATGACCGTGAAGCGTGGCCGTCCTCGGGGCGACGCGGCCGTGGAATGCCTAGGTCAGCACCAGGACAACCGCGGCTGCCCAGAGAGCGACGGCGAGGAGCAATCGGACAGAATCACGGGACATCGCTTTCATCCACCTCTCCGATCGGAACCGCTCGGTCGGTGGTCGACCGTCTTCAGTTCCGGATTGTCCGGAGTTTGATACATCCGTGAGATGATGCTCCCTCGATGATTGGGACAGTCCGAACCGTGGCGCCGGTGCCGACGCCGCTCGACGGCACCGGACAGGTTGACGCTGCCAGTCTGACGCGGCACCTCGGCTGGCTTGCGCGAGAGGGTCTCGACGGCGCCCTGATCCTCGGCACGAACGGCGAGTTCCCGTCATTCTCGGTCGACGAGCGCCTCCGTATCGCGGAGCAGGCGGCTGCGGCCGCATCCGGGCTGAAGCTGTTGTTGGGCGTCGGTTCCTGCGCGCTGAGCGAGGTCCACGAGTTGGCTCGGCGAGCGCCGGGGTGGGGGTACCTGGGGGTCCTGTGCCCGCCGCCGTTCTACTTCCGTGCGGCTCCGGTGGATGGGATCGCCGAGTTCTTCACAAGAGTCCTCGACCAGTCTTCGTTGCCGGTGCTGCTCTACCATATTCCACAGGTGACGGGGGTCCCGATCAGCGATGCTCTGTTGGACGCCATCGGGGAGCACGCCAACCTGGCGGGGGTCAAGGACAGCACGGGTGACGAGTTCGAACTGGTGCGGCTGACCGGCCGCCTGCGTGGTCGATCCTACTACGTGGGGAACGACAAGCTGGTGAGGAGGTGCCTCGAGGCCGGAGGGGCCGGCAGCATCTCGGCGGCAGCCAGCGTCGTGCCGAGCCTGGTCATGGCGGCGGGGAGGAATCCGGTGCAGCAATCGAGGCTGACCGCTGTGCGGGACCTGCTCGAGGAGTATGATCTCGGGGCAGCGGTCAAGGCGATATTGCGTCGGAACGGGTTTGGAGAGTACACAACCAGGCCGCCGTTGTTGGGCCTGGACCAAGCGCGGGAGGAGGAGCTCCTCGAGCGGTTTGGTGAATTCCTCGGGTGACTCTCACTCCATCGTGAGCACGATCTTGCCGAAGATTTCTCCCGCCGCCAGTAGGCGGTGCGCTTCGCTGGCCCTGTCCAACGGCAGGACTCGGTCGACGACCGGAGCGATGGTCCCCGAGCTGATCGCATCCCCGAATTCATTGATGAACCGGTCGATGATCCGGCCCTTTTCGTCGGCACTACGGACGCGTAGCGTGGAGCCGACGAGGGTCAGCCGTCGCCGGAGTAGGAGGCCGAGATCGAGCTCGGTCTTCGCCCCACCCATCAACCCGATCACAACCAGCCGACCGCCCGGCATCAACACGCTCAAATTGCGATCGAGGTACGGGGCCCCGATGCAGTCGAGAACGACATCCACGCCTCGTCCTCCCGTGAGTTCAAGCGTGCGCTCGACGAAATCCTCCGTACGGTAGTTGAACGCGGCGCGGGCTCCGAGTTCGCGGCATCTGTGGCAGCGCTCATCGGTCCCGGCTGTGGCCAGCGCGGCTGCACCATCCGAGGCGGCAAGCTGAATGGCCGCGGAACCGACGCCTCCGCTGCCTCCGTGGATCAGCGCTGAGCCCCCGGGTCCGAGGCCACCCAGCAGGAAGAGGTTGAGAAATGCCGTCAGGAACGCCTCGGGGAGTCCACCGGCCGCCGCATCGTCCAGCTGGGGAGGCGCCATCATGGCGCACCGGGCATCGACCGCGACCTGTTCCGCGTAGCCACCGCCTGTGAGCAGCGCCATAACACAATCGCCGATCCTGAAACGGTCCACCCGTTCTCCGACTTCGGTCACAGTTCCTGCGCACTCGAGTCCCAGGATTGTGGATGCGCCCGGAGGCGGGGGGTAGAGCCCTCCTCTCTGGAGGAGGTCGGCGCGGTTCACGCCAGCCGCACGGACGGCGACGCGAATCTCGTCGGCGGCCAGCTCCGGTGCTGGAACCTCGTCGACGTGGAGGACGTTCTCGTCCCCGTGTTGGTCGTAGACAACAGCTTTCATGGAAGGAGGATATACCGACGGGCGCAACCCCGCATCCGTATGCCGTACGGGACGAGACAGGTACAATGTCGGCCGCCGTTGTGGCGGCGTGGAGGTCATCGTGCAGGAAGTGACAATCTCGGACGATCATCTCGAGACCTGGGCCCGGTACCTGCTCGACCACTCGCTCGGAGGGATCACGCCGTCCGACCGGGTCATGATCAAGGGCGAGCGCATATGTTGGCCGCTGATGGAGGTGCTGGAGCGGCGGATCATCGAGGCTGGAGCAGCCCCCGATGTGTATCTGATCCCTCCCAACAATGATCGCGGACGAGTGTGGTCCGCCGCCATGGGCCGCGTCGGAACGACTCAGCAGATGGGACGAATCCCGGACTGGCACCGCGACCGCTACGAGTCGATGACCAAGTACGTCGAGGTGCTCGGCGGCGAGGATCCGAGCCGGTACATGGGCCTGGAAGCGGGCCAACTCCAGGCGCTCGCCGCTTCGGATCGACCGTTCGCGGACGTCCGGATCTCGAAACCGTGGGTGATCACCCTGTATCCGACCCCGGCGTTCGCCGAACTCGAACGGATGGACCTGGAGGAGTACTCCGACTTCATCGTGCGTGCCTCGACGACGGATCCGAGGCCGCTGCTCGAGGCGGAAGAAGCGATCGAGCCGGTTTTCGCGTCGGGACAGACGATGACGATCGTGACCGAACACCCGCGGGAGGGAAGGCCGCTCGAGTTGAAGCTCGACATCTCCCTTGGCAGGCCGGTCCTGTCGTACGGACTCCGCAACTTCCCGGACGGAGAGATCTTCACGAGCCCGGATGCGCGGGCGTCCGAGGGAGAGGTGTTCGTCGATCTTCCGGTCAACTACGGCGGGCACGATATCCGAGGCATCTATCTCAGATTCGTCGACGGCCGGATCGTCGACCACTGCGCTGACGAGGGGCACGACCATCTGGCTGCAATCATCGAGACCGACGATGGCTCCAGGAGGCTGGGCGAGGTGGCTCTGGGCATGAATCCCGGCCTCGATCGGGTGCTCAAGCACCCGCTCTTCGTCGAGAAGGTGGGCGGCACCCTGCACATCGCGATCGGGACCAGCTACGAGGAATGCTTCGTCGATGACCCGGGTTCCGAGTCGGGGAAGACGCGGATCGCGGAGCTGGAAACCATCGGCGCGCTCAATCGGTCGGCGCAGCACGTTGACATCGTGACCGATTTCCGGCCCGGTGGCTGCGGTCGTCGAGTCGAGATCGACGGCATCGAGCTGGTGCCGCGGGATGGCTCCTGGGTGACGACCTAGTAGTCGAGACCATTCGAAGGCCGTGGACGTGTCTGAAGGAGGCACTGATGACGGAAGTGGAGGCGACGCCCGATACAGAACCGGGAGCCGGAGGTCGCTCGCTCGAGGAGATCACTCCGCCGCGCATTCTCGAGGAGCTCCGAAAAGGCGTCCTCGGGCAGAACGCGGCTTTGAGATTCGTGTCGGTCGCGCTGTACAAGCACACCACCGGGAAGGTGCCGGGGAACATCCTGTTGATCGGCAACTCGGGTACGGGCAAGACAACCATCATGAACAACATCCAGCGGATGTACCATGACGTTCCCGAGTACCGGCCGTTTCGGGCGATGACGATCCTCAACGCCAACCTGCTCGTGGACGCGGAACGGATGGAGTTCCAGCCCGAACGGCTGTTCGCTGCCGTCGAACAGCGGGCGCGGGCACTCGTCGGATCCAACGCGAGCCCCGACGACCTCAAACGGACCATGGAGCGAGCGACGATCTGCATCGACGAGATCGACAAGATGTCGTCGATCGTGGCCGGAAAACCCAACCCTATCGGCGTGGTGCTCCAACAGGGTTTGCTGACCCTGATGGAAGGGGAATTGGTCGCGTACCGCACGTTCGCAAACGTCGATGGTGAGGAGCGCGCGGTCACCATCAACATCGACACCAGTCACATGATGTTCATCTGTGGCGGCGCGTTCGAGGGCCTGTACGACCAGGTCTACCTCCGGGTGGTCAATCCGGGGAGTGGGGAAAAGCTCAAGTCCCAGGCGATACAGACCGCGGACGGTCAGGTCCGGATCGAGACCAGGTTTGCGCTCGTCGATTTTCTCAAGCCCGAAGACCTGTTCGAGTACGGAATGGTCCCGCAGTTCATGTCCAGGTTCGACAACGTCGTGCTGCTCCGAGACCTGGACGTTCGGGTACTCAAGGACATTCTGCTCGAGTCGCTCGACTCGCCCTTCAACCGGTCGAAACGGTACTTCGAGGTGATGGATATTTCGCTCGAGATGGATGATCTGGCGGCGGCCATCATCGCCGAGGAGGCGGAGAAGAACACCAGGACCGGGGCCCGGGCACTGCGGACGACGTTTGGCCGTATCATCAACCGCCTCGAGTTCGACCCGTGGCAGCACGACGGGCTCGAGAAGCTGCCGGATGGGCGCCATCGTCTGCGGATCACCGCGGACATGGCTCGGAGTGCCGTCGCCGCGCGTACCGGTTAACTGGAATCACGCCTCTCCCCGCACCTCAGATTCCTTATATTCCCCCTCCCGTTTCCGGCCGTCGTTCCCTCACGCGCGCAGAGACCGCTATGTTTCAGTCAGGTGGAACGGCGAAGCGAGAGTCCCGGTGTTTTGCGAACGGGTACGAATTGAGGGACGACCTGACTCGAAGGGACAGCCGCGAGCCGGGGTGTTCACCGGTCGGGAGGATGTTCGGTACACTGGTGGGGAGGCCAGGGGAGTCCTCCTTGACGCAGAATTGGTCATTTCGCTTAGACCTCGATCTCAGAGACTCGCTCGATCGTCGGCTTCGGCCGGACGCGCTGGTCGTGCAGGAGGATCGAAACCTCGTCATGGGTGGTCAGGCGATCCTCGACCTCGACAGCGAGGATGACCTCGACTCGGCGTACCTGGCGGGGCGGGACCACCGACCCATACCGTTGGGCCAGTTCCTGCTGCTGCGGGAGCGGGCGAACATGCCGTACTGCACCTACCAGGCTGTCGTGCACGACTTCGAGCTCGAGCCGACATGCCGTCCGGGAGACGTGCGGCGCAGTCTGACGGGGATTGTCGGCGATGCCGCCGGCCGTGGCCTCCAGACCCTCGCCTCTGAGCCACTGGGAGAATGGAGAGGCCGGGGCCTCAACGTGGAGGAAGTGGTCGATGCGTTCGACTCAGCGATCCTCGAGTCGAGCCTGGTGCTGGACGTGCCGTTTCGACTGATACTGCTGCTCGACGGCATGGATCAACTCGAGGAGGTTTCTCACCTCCTGCGGTCACGCGTACTCGCACGGGCGAGCCGGAGCTTTCGCACAGTTTCCGACAATGCGGCGGTCGTCGAGGTTCGCAGCGAGGAACGCAGGTTCCACTTCCGATTTGTGCCAGGGACTCTTTCCGGGTACCTTGTGACACGACTCGACGTTCTGGCGTGAGAGGGGATTGATGGCTCGGTTCATCCTGGTGTACAGCCATCCGGAGCTCGGTGAGCAGCGTTTCGACCTCGCCGGTGAAAAAACCTATCGCATAGGCTCGACCGACGAGAACGACATCGTGCTGCCGCAGAATGACGTTTCGCGCTACCATGCGATTCTGCAGGTACGCGACGCCGATTTTCACATCACCGATCTCGACAGCAAGAACGGGACCTTCGTCAACGGACGACGCACCGCGGCCGCCGACTTCCAGTGCGGCGATCTGGTGAGTCTGTCATCGGCCCGGATGGTGATCGTGGAGGCCGGTTCAGGGGTCTTCATGGCGGATCTGGAGCTCGATTCCGATCCGTCTGATCCGAACATCAGCGCGATCTCAGAAGACACCCAGGTCTATACGGGCGTGGCGTCCGCCGAGGACATGGTCGCGCTGCTGGTGACGACATCGAGCGCGGTCCGCACCGGAGCGATCGGAGAGCCGCTCAGTTGGGCCGTCGAGCGGTTCGGTCTGGAGGGGGCTGCGGTTCTGTACCGCGATGCCGAGGACAACGTGGCGATGGTGACGAGTGCTGGGGACCTCGGCCCGCTGGTGACCTCTTCCGAGACCCTGACGCGACTCGCACGTGAACAGAAGCGGCACCGGGCCGGGACCCGTATTCAACAGGTCAACGAACTTGGGCTGTCGCTGCTGGTGGCCCCCATGCAGCGCGACCACGTGCTGGTGGTGAGGTTCGCGGGGCAGCCCCCGTCAATCGGAGACATCCGCGCGGTCATCGCAGCGGTCGAGGCGGTGCTGTGCTCGGGGAACCCTCCCGGCTTGACTCCTCGAGCCGCGGTCGAGCGGCGTGACCCCGAGGTTCGGCGATTTGGCAGCCCTCTCCAGAGAATCGCGGGGCTCTCCCACAGCATCAACGAGTGCAAGCGTCAGGCGGTAGAGCTGGCGAGCAGTGATGAACCGCTTTTCATAACGGGCGAGGACGGAACCGGCAAATCTCTTTTTGCCCGCGTGATCCATGACCTGTCGCCGAGGAACGAGGCACCCTTCGTGGTCGTCGACTGCCGACGGGGAAAGGGCGATGACGCGGAAGCCGCGCTCTTCGGTGACGCCTCGACGGGCGATCGTCCCGGAGCTTTCGCGAAAGCCGACGGCGGAACGCTTCATCTCAAGGGGGTGTGCGGGCTGACACTCGACGCCCAGGCGAGGCTGTTGAAAGAGATCTGGGATGCCTCGCGCCGGGAACCGGGCGTGAGGGTCATCAGCGACTGCAGCACGAATCTCGAAACCGCGGTCAAGGATGACAAGCTTCGGCAGGATCTGTTGTACGCCCTCGGAGTTCTTCGGCTCCACTTGCCGACACTGAGGGACCGCTCCGAGGACATCCCGCTGCTGGTGACCGGATTCCAGCGCGAGGGCGGAAGTCAATGCGGATCTCGTACCGGAGGCTTCACGGTCGGCGCGTTCGAGGCTCTGGCGACCTACGACTGGCCCGGAAACGTCCGAGAGCTGCGAAGCGAGGTTTTGCGCCTGATGACCTGTGCCACCACGGATGCCTTGGTCGAGGTGTACGATCTGGCTCCACAGATCCGGGAGGGCCTGGCGGCACGCTCGGTGCCCCCACTTGATCTTGCAGCCCTGTCGAATCGCCCACTCGACGATGGGCGCGCGGAGTTTGAGCGGTGGCGCATTTTGCGCGCCTTGCGCGACTGTGACGGCAACCAATCTCGCGCCGCAAAGATTCTCGGTCTCTCACGCGCGGGTCTGTTCAAGAAAATGCGCCGCCTCAAGCTGAGCGCGTCCCTCGACAACGACTGAAACTCGCCTCCGCACCTGTCCTCGGGGGCATCAACGGTGTGCGGAGCGTGGGGCGAGCGCGCGCGCGAACCGTGACAGCCGAGAGGCGAGGACGTATATTTGATGTGCGATCGGAGGAGGCGGACGTTCGCCGCATTTCGCGGAGGAAGGTCCGGACTCCAGACGGGCAACATGCCGGGTAACCCCCGGCCGCGGCAACGCGAGGGAAAGTGCCGCAGAGAGTAGACCGCTCCCGGGTCGGCCGGGAGTAAGGGTGAAAGGGTGCGGTAAGAGCGCACCGCCTGGCCGGTAACGGGCAGGGCACGGTAAACCCCATGTGGAGCAAGGCCAAGTAGGGGGGTCGAGGGTCGTCCGTCCCCGTTTCCCGACGCGTCGGGATACGCCCCCGGGTAGGCCGCTCGAGCCGCACGGTGACGTGTGGCCCAGATGAATGAACGTCGTCCCTCAGGGACACAGAATCCGGCCTATAGCCTCCTCCGACCGCATCTTTCTCAACTGCGGGCTCCGCCGGCCGGGCCGATCCGCGCGTTGTTCCATGGGACCAAACGCTCCCCTTGCCGGCGGAGTGCGATATCGTTCCTTTGTGAGGCCACGATTCGAACCTCTGCTGCCGGACGAGCCGATCGGGGTTGTCGCGTTGTCCGGCCCGGTGGAGCCGGGACCGCTGGAGGCGGGGCTCGAGGTCCTGCGAGGATGGGGACAGCCACTCGTGCTCGCTCCGAACCTCGATCGGCGCAGCGGTTATCTGGCGGGGGGGGACGACGCACGCATCGATGGTTTGGAGTGGGTGCTCGAGCGGGGTGCGCGCACTCTGATCGCTGCGCGCGGTGGTTATGGCGTGACGCGGCTGTTGCATCGATTGCCCTGGGACCGATTGGTGGACGCCGGGACGAGCTTCGTCGGCTATTCGGATCTGACCGCGTTGATGAATGCGCTGGTCACCCGCGGCGGAGGAGTTCAGTTCCACGGGCCGATGGTCGCGGCAGGGCTCGTCAATGGCCGCAACTCCCGTCAACTCCGCGCTCTGCTCGACGGACGGCTCGTCGGCAAGGCGCTCTTCCGTTTTCCGCAGTCGTCGGTGGTCCGCGCGGGACGTGCGCGGGGGCCGGCACTCGGCGGAAACCTGGCGTTGATCACGGCGCTTCTGGGCACCCCATTCGAACCCTCGTTCGATGGGAGCGTGCTCTTTCTGGAGGAGGTCGGAGAGCCTCTGTACAGGCTCGACAGGATGTTGACCCAACTGGCCAGCGCTGGTACATTTCAAAGAGTGAAAGCACTGATTGGTGGGAGCTTGCGAGGTTGTCGGCCCGCCGATGACCGCTCCGAACGCTGGTGCGACCTGCTTCGCGAGCTGGCACCGCCGGCCGCCGTCATAGCGGTGAACTTGCCGTTCGGGCACAGCGCGCGTAATCTCGGCTTTCCCATCGGATCGCAGGTCGAGGTGGACACGAATTCTGGACTCGTTACCTGGAGTGGTTGATGGCCAAGTTCAAGACCACAGGGGCCCCGAAAACGCACGATTCCCTCGAGCCGTCGCGCACGCAGTTTCCCAAGGGCACCACCATCTTTTCGGAAGGCGATCTCGGTCTGACGATGTACGTCATCGAGAACGGCGAGGTCGAGATCAGCAAGCGACTGAAGGAGGAGAGGAAGGTCCTGGCTGTACTCGGCAAGGGGGATTTCTTCGGTGAGATGTGCATGCTGGAGGATGAGACGCCGAGGTCGGCCAGCGCGATCGCGACATCCGACGTGGATGCCGTGATCATCGACCAATCGGCGTTCACGTTCATCCTGAAGCACAATCCGGAGATCGCGATCCGCATGATGCGCAAGCTCGTCATCAGGCTGCGCCGAACGACCCAGCTGCTCGAGGAGACTTTTGGCCGCAGGATCGAACTCGAGGTTCCGGCGGGCGCCGAACCGGAGAAGTCGTCGCCCGATCCGAACGCCCGGTTCGTCGAGGCGGAAAGCGGGATGGAGTTTCCCCTTGCCGACAAGCGGGAAACCACCGTGGGGCGGATCGATCCGGTGACCGGAATCCATCCGGACATCGACCTCACCGCAGTCGACACCAAAAGGTCGACGTCGCGGCGGCACGCGCGGATCCGGAAGGAAGACGACGGCGGCTTCAGCGTGATCGAGGACGTCGGGACCATGAACGGGACGTTCGTGAACGGCGTTCGTCTGACAGCGGGGCGAGGGGTTCCCCTCAACCCGGGAGACTCGGTGACCTTCGGAACCATCCAGTGCCGATTCGAAATCGACGCCAACGAGGAGTGACGTCGGCACCGCACAGACCCGGCGGGCACGGCGATCGGCTGCCTCGGGCGTATTCCACAATGTGTCGGGCGCGCGGCTACTGTGCCTGAAAGCAACGCTCTGAGCCCGTGGGACCCGGTGTCCCGTCTCAAGGGTGTCGGTCCAAAGACCGGCGCGAAGCTCGCGGCCGCGGGCGTGACTCGCGTGGTCGACCTGATCCTTCACCTGCCTCATCGTTACGAAGACCGATCCCAGGTCGTGTCGCTGCGACGGCCATTGGCCGCGGATCGCTGGGTGATGGTTCGGGGGACCGTGCGGTCGGTCAGGATCTGGCGGGCTGCTCGGAGGCGCATGCGCATTGTCGCCGGTGTGGTGGAGGACGGCGAGGGCTCGATCGGGGTCGTCTGGTTCAATCAACCGTGGGTGAAGCGTCGCCTCGCCCAGACCGGTGTCGTCTCTCTGTACGGTCCGGTCCGGCGCGGCCGGGGAGAGGTGCTCCAACTCGTCAATCCCGACATCACTGACGTGGAGCAGGATGACGATCAACAGATCGTCCCCGTGTACTCCTCGCTCGCAGGCATCGGCGGCAAACGCCTCCGTGGCCTGATTAAGCAGTGCCTCGGCGCACTCGAGGGCTGCAGCGATCCACTTCCAGACGTTCTGCGTCGCCGGTTTGCGCTGCCGGAGCTGCGGGAATGCCTGCGGGAGCTCCACGCGCCGGTACCACCTGGGGAAGAGACCGATCGCGTCAGGTACGCGGCGGGGCTGAACTCGCATCGCGCCGCCGCGCATCGCAGGTTGGCCTTTGACGAGCTGTTGGCGTTTGCCTGCGGGATGGAGGAGTGGCGGTCGCAGCGGGAGGGGCTCACGTCGCCCGTCTGTCACATCGACACCGAATCCCGGCATGCGATGCGGAGCATCCTGCCGTTCGAGCTCACCGAGGCTCAGCAGAGGACGGTGGAAGAGATCGTGTTGGATCTCGAGCGGCCGATTCCGATGGCACGCCTGATACAGGGCGACGTGGGCTCCGGCAAGACGGCGGTCGCGGCGCTCGCGATACTGATGATGGTCGAGGCTGGTCACCAGGCGGCCCTGATGGCCCCCACCGAGTTGCTCGCCGAGCAGCACGTGCGCACTCTGCAGCCGATGTTCAGCCGTGTGGGATGCGACGTGGACCTGCTGACATCTTCCCTGCCCGCCGCCGAGCATCGGCGGGTTCGGCGGGGTCTCGAAGACCGGTCGATCTCGCTGGTCGTGGGCACTCACGCGCTGTTTCAGGAGGCTGTGCGGTTCAGTGACCTCGGGCTGGTGGTGGTTGATGAGCAACACCGGTTCGGCGTCGTCCACCGTCAGGCGCTCGTGGAAAAGGGAGTCGCTCCCAACGTGCTGGTGATGACTGCCACACCGATACCTCGAACCCTGGCCCTCACCGTGTACGGAGATCTTGATGTCTCGCTCATCGACCAGCTGCCACCCGGCCGGAGGCCGGTGACGACCGTGGTCCGCAGCCCTCGCGACACGTCGAGGTTGTACAACTTCCTTCGATCCGAGCTGGCCGAGGGTGGCCGAGCGTATCTGGTGTACCCGATGATCGACGGCAACGACGACCTCGAGGTGCCCGCCCTCGAGAACCGCAGGGGCGTGGTGGAGGCCGAGCTCCCGGGTGTAAACATTGGTGTCCTCCACGGGCGGCTGAGTCGCGCGGAGAGGGAAGAGATGTCCCGTGGCTTCGCACGCGGTGACCTGCAGGCGCTGCTCGCGACGACGGTGGTCGAGGTGGGGATCGATGTCCCGGAGGCTTCGGTGATTGTTATCGAGGGACCTGAGCGGTTCGGCCTGTCGCAACTCCATCAGCTGCGCGGCAGGGTGGGCCGGGGGAATCGTCGGGCCTGGTGCGTGCTGCTGGCCGACGATTCGATCGGAGAAGACGCGCGGCGACGGCTCGACGTGCTGTGTGAGACCTCGGATGGGTTCGAGGTTGCCGAGGCCGACCTCGCCCTGCGCGGGCCGGGCGAGCTGACCGGGACGAGGCAGTGGGGGCCCGGAAGTTTCCGATTCGCCGATCTCGTGCGCGACCAGGCCCTGGTGAGAGACGCGCGGGCGGTGGCAGGCGAGTGGTCCGCGAGCTCCAGGATCGATGCCTTGCGCGACGGCCTGGCCCGCTACCATCCGATGGCCAGTGCGCTTCCCTCGGGCTGATCGCGCTGAGCGGCGGTCGAGGACGCAGCTCAAGTCACCAGGCGCGAGGTTGAAGGTTCAACGTCCCCCGCGCGCCCGAAGGCGATTGACCCACCGACCGGTTGGGACTCTGCCTGTCCAAGTGGCTGAAGGGGAATGCCCGTACACGTCTCGGTATCTGTCTCTGTGCCCCAACTGCACTGCGATACCTCGTGTTTTTTCGGATCCGGAGGAGGATACGGGCACGGAGACGGGTGACATGCAGAGCAAAGGGAGCGATGCCAGGCTATCATCGCGCGCGGGGGTGGCGTGCCGACAAAGTCGATTCGACGAGCTGTCGTCCTGATCCTGGGTTGGACGCTGATCGCGATTGGTGTTGTCGGGCTCTTCGTTCCGATCCTGCAGGGGATCCTGTTCATCATGCTGGGCCTGTACGTGCTGTCGCGAGAATCGCGAATGGCTCGGGGCTGGCTGGTGAAGCTGCAACGGCGCTACCCGAAGATCCACGCTCAAGCGCGTCGGATCAGGGAGGGTTTGAAGTCGTGGTGGCCCCGGACGCCACGCGGCGACATGTGACCGGCGTCGAGGTCGACATCAAGGGCTGCGGGCCAGGCCGGATCCGGGGATGGCACAATAACGGCGACGCGAGAGAGTATTGAACCGCGCGCGCGAGTTCTCGATATCGAGGTAGCAGAAGACCATGGAGTATTCCGAGGACACCCCTAAGAACGTTGTTGAATCGGCGGAGCTCTGCGCCGTAGATCTGTCGCCGAGCACGATGAAACCGATCCCGGGCAGCCGCATGTTCGAGATCAGCGACGCCCTCAAGGTCTACCGAGCCAACAACCCCGACAGCGACATGTATGACGCCAGTCAGGGCGACGGTGGGGCGAGTTTGCCCGGAGTGCCCGAGGAGATCCTCGACGAGGCTCACCGACTGCAGAAGGAGCACGGGACCGGCTACGACAAGCCGTTCGGCACCGAGATCTTTCGCCGTGCGGTCGTGGAAGATTACTGGGCGTTGGACTCGTCGACCGGATGGGGGACCGGCAATGTCATCGCCGGGCAGGGCGGCCGCGACGCGCTCGAGAAGGCGTACGAGGCGGTGCTGTTTCTTGGCCATGGGCGGCGCGGCGATTTTATCGTGACATCGCGCGTGCCATGGATCTCCTACAACTGGGGGCCCTATGGGGTTGGGGCGAACGTCATGCTCGCGCCCGGACGAGAGGACGACGCGTGGTCTCTGACCGCAGACGCCATCGCCGCGTGTGTGGAGTCGGCCAGGATCCAGGGTGAGCGCAAGATTGCGATGCTCGTGATCACGAGCCCCGACAACCCGACCGGTCGGAGCCTCAGCCTCGAGCAGCAGCTCGAGCTGGCTCGCGAGGCGTTTCTTCGGGGAGTTCCGTTCGTCCTGTTCGACTGGATCTACCACCGGGTGACCGGCGGCGAACCGCACGACCTCAACACCCTCCTGCTCGCGTTGTCTCCGGAGGACCGCGAGCGTTGCATCATCCTCGACGGCATCACGAAATCGCTCGGTGCGAGCAACATCCGCAACGCCCACCTGGTCGCGTCGGAGCAGGTCGTCAAGTTCATCCAGAAGCGGGCGTCGCACGCGGTGATTCCGTCCTTCCACAGCCAGGCGGTGGCGATCGCGGCGTACCGTGCGGGCTTCGACAGGGCGGCGGCGACGATCATCGAGCCGACCAATCAGAGTCGAGAGGTGATGCGGGACTTCCTCGAGAGCAGCGGGATCCGCAACATCCTCGGCAACGGGTATTACGCGTTCCTCGACGTGGGGCCGGTGCTCGACCGTGCCAGAATGATGGACTCGGCCGAGCTCGGGACGATCCTCGGTGAACGGTTCGGACTGGCCGTGGTTCCCGGGGTGTACTTCAGCGAGTTCGGTAGTCGGTGGATCCGTTTTTCGTACGCGCTCCCACCGGAGACGACGCGGGGCGCCACTGAACGACTCCGCGAGGCACTGTCAGCGATATGAGCGGCCGGCGCCACGTCAGCGGGCCCTCGAGTCGACCGCTCGGCATCGATGCAGCTTCGCGCGGAGGTGGGCTCTTTCGTGAGGAGGAGATGGTGTGAGCGGAGCCGAGGATCGAGCCGGAGAGGTGGTCGAGTTGGCCGCCGAGTTGGTGCGGATACCGTCTGTTACGAATTGCACTGAGGAGCGGATCGAGGAGGTTTACACGTGCGCCAGGTTCGTTGCCGGGCTGCTGCACGACAGCGGCTGCGAAGTGCGGTTGTTCGATCGAGGGCGCTACCCGGCGGTCGTGGCGGGTTTCCCGGGCAGCGTGGATCCGCGGATCACGCTCTGCGGCCACTTCGACGTGGTCGAGCCGGAGCCGGACGACAGTCAGTTCATCCCGAGGGTCGATGGGGATTATCTGTGGGGCCGTGGCGCCGCAGACATGAAGACGGTTGTCGCTTCGTATCTCGTGTGGATGCGCCAGCGGCTCAGGGCGGGTCCACCGTACCCGCCGTTCAACCTGCTGGTGGTGGGCAACGAAGAAAACGGCGAAGGCGAGCCTTGGGGAACACCGCACGTGCTTGCAGAGCTCGAACGCGAGACCGGGTGGCAACCCGGGCTGATGGTGGTCGGTGAGCGTACCGGCGAAAACGGGAACGAGCGGATCGGTGCCGTCTGCACATCCAACAAAGGCGTCGTGCGACTCAGGGTGGTGGCCAGGGGTCGGCGTGGGCATACCGGCACTGGAGCGATTCCCGGAGATCTCCTCGATCGCCTCATCGAGGTGCGAAGCGTTCTCGGCTCAGTGTTCGCCCGTCACCTGACCCAGTCGAGCTACGACGGATGGGAATCCACAGCCAGGTTCCCGTTTCTCAACGTGGGCACCACCGGTGTGTACAACATCACCGCCGCGGAGGGCGTGCTCGGCATCGAGGTTCGTCCGATCCCCGACGATGACGTTTGCGCGATGGTCGACGAGGTGCGTACCTTCTGCCGTGAGCTCGGCAATGACGTCAAGATCGAGACCATGGAGGCGGGTGTCACCTGCCCGCACGACAACCCCTACCTGTCTGTCCTCCTCGAATCGGTGGAGGCCGTGTCCGGCGAGCCTGCGGAGACGGGGCGGAAAAAGCCGGCCTCCTCCGCCCGCTTCGCCCCGGGGGGCAACGCCGTGGTCTGGGGTCAGTCCGGGCTCGGCCCCCACGCTGCGGACGAGCGGCACTTCATTCCGTCGATCGAGCCGTACCTCAGAGTTTTGGACGAGTTCGCGAACCGGTTGGCGGGAGATGAAACTCGGTGAGACGTGCCGGCTAGTTCCCGTCGAAGATGCCGCCGATACCTCCGAGTTTGCCCAACACCGATCCCTCGCCCTTCTCCTTCCCCCCGGCCTGCGGTGCCGCCTGCCAGATCCTCCCGGCCAGCCGACTGAACGGCAACGACTGGAGCCAGACGGTTCCCGGACCTGTCAGACGGGCGAAGAAGAAGCCCTCTCCTCCGAAGATGGCGGACTTGACGTTGCCGACGTACTGGACGTCATAGTCGATGCTGCTGTCGAGGGCCACGATGCATCCGGTGTCCACTCGCAGCGTCTCCGCCGGTGCGAGCTCGCGTCGCACGATGGTCCCGCCCGCGTGAACGAAGACCTGGCCGTCGCCCTCCAGCTTCTGCATGATGAATCCTTCTCCGCCGAATAGGCCCGTGCCGATTCTCTTCTGAAAGGCGATGCCGATCGAAACGCCCTTGGCGGCGCATAGAAATGCGTCCTTCTGGCAGATCAGCTTGCCGCCGAGCTCGGCGAGCTCCATCGGGATGATCTTGCCCGGGTACGGCGCGGCGAACGCTATCCGCTGCATGCCGCCCCCGCTGTTCGTGAACACCGTCATGAACAGGCTCTCACCGGTCAGCAGGCGCTTTCCCGCGCCCACCAGCGCGTCGATGAACGAGCCCTGTCCACCGCCGTCTCCGAAGATGGTCTTCATTTCGATGTCGTGCCCCATGTACATCATGACGCCGGCCTCGGCCACCACGCTTTCGCCCGCGTCGAGCTCGATCTCCACGAACTGCATTTCCTCGCCATGGATCTGGTAGTCGAGCTGGTTGGCAACCGTGGCATTTGGCGAGGGAGGAGGTGCCGAAAACACGTCCCGCAGAAGCGGCAGGGTCCTGGCCGTCTGCCAACCCTCCATGCCTTCGGTCCACACCTGGTGATCGGGACCGTAGTTCCCGGAACGGAATGCCTCGATCAACTCGCTCTCCTGCAGCGGACCGACGCTGCTGCCGTCAACCGCTACAAACCAACCTTTTTCGCTCATGTTGGCTCCTTCGGTCTTGGTCGTTGGAGTATACCTCCGGACACGAAGTCGTGTTGCTCAACCGCCGGCCCTCGACGGCCGAGCCTCACTCGAGCCCGAGGCTCGGCTGGTCGATCCTCCGTACACACTCCGCATCGTCGTTGCGCGGGCTGTTGACCCGGGTCGAAACCGGATAGGCCTCCATCCTGGGGGATGGATGGGGTTGCAATAGCTCGTCGAGGCGTTCCCTGGCGAACGTGTCCGAGCCGAGCCACTCGGCATAATGGACGGGGGGGAGGATGACGGGCATCCGATCGTGAAGCTCGGCCACGAGATCGTTCGGCGTCGTGGTGATGATGGTGCACGAATCCACGGCCTGGCCATCGGGGTCGTGCCACCTCTCCCACAGGCCCGCGAATGCGAACGCCGAGCCGTCCGAAAAGCGTATCAGGTAGGGCTGCTTGCCGCCGGCGAGCTTGCGCCACTCGTAAAAACCGTCGCTGGGGATCAAACACCGTCGCCGGCGGACTGCCGAACGAAACGCCGGTTTGTCGGCAACGGTCTCGGCGCGGGCGTTGATCATGCGGGCCCCGATCTTGGCGTCCTTTGCCCAGCCCGGTATCAGCCCCCAACGCGCCGCGCCGAAGGCTGGCGTGGTGTCGGCGGTGCCGCGGACCACCAGGACATGCTGGGTCGGCGCGATGTTGTATCGCGGCCGAACATCGGGCAAGTCCTCGACCCCGAACAGATCGGCCAGGACCCGGGCTGACACGGTGAGGGTGAAGCGACCGCACATGGTGGCATGGTAGCTCAGAACGCACTGTGCATGGCGAGCCCCGAGAGGTGTATCCGCCGCGCGGCGCCGTGGAGCACCTGCTTGCCCACCTCCGAGCTCAAGCGTTTGGTCCCCCGGGCGAACACCGTGCGCTCAATTACGCGACGCGGCTCGATCCCGGTCGTCTACCGCAACCCCCCGGCATGCGCACGGGAAGCAGGAGCGAACTCCTTTTGTTGAACGTTGATATCTCAGGTTTGGGTGCTCGAAAATGAGCATTTTCGCTGGATCGGGAGGTCGATTCGGTGCGATCTATCTGCTGGCGGTGTGGAGTCCCCAGCGAAGGTCAGATGGTCGAAAGCGAGCGTCGGCGATGGTTTTTGAAGGGACTCCGGGCGGCGTCGGTGGTGGCGTTGACACTCGTGACGAGGTTGCCCGCTGACGCAGGTTCGGGGCGGGCCAAGAAACGCGACGGCGCGATCGACTTCATCAACGACCTCGAGAGTGGTGTCGAGCGGGCAAGGGCGGCCGGCAAACCCGTCTACCTCGCCTTTGGGGCGGCGTGGTGCCCGGTGTGCCGCCGCATGGAAACGGTGACTCTCCTCCAGCCTCCGATGCAGGCCCTCGCTGAAGAGTTCATCTGGGTCAACATCGACAACAATCGCAACATGACCCTCGCACGTGAGTGGGGTGTGGAGGCGACACCGACGATTTTCCTGCTCGATCCGGAGGGTCACTCGCGGCGAAAGATAGTGGGTGGCGCCTCAGCCGAGGAGCTGTCGGCTACGCTGTGTCAGTTCCTTGCCGGTCTCGGCACCGAGGCGGCGGTCGGCGAGGCTGAAGAGGCCGAGGTCTTCCAAAACACCCAGCTGACGGTTAAACCAAATGGATTCCGCGGAAAGTCGATCTGTTTCTCCCACGTCGGCTACGGTCCGCTGAAAATCCGCGGTCGATCGCCCTTCCAGTCGCTTCGACTCGGGACTGTGCCGCGGACACCATCGACCCCCAGAACGGTGATCCAGCTGTGTCCCTGCAGGGCGGCGAGGCGAGCGGCATATTTGCCCGCGACCTTCTCTTGACGTCCCGACCCAACGTGACCTAGGGCACCGCCAAGTGGCCGGCGTTCTCCTGGGCGGTGACCGGACGCCACAGCCTGGACAGCCCCGGTGACCTCGCGGGCAACAGGTTCGACGTTGCGTTGTCGGCGGCCGCCTCCCGCCGCTTCGGTGAGTTCTACGCCTGCCTCACCCTCGGGTATGCATAATACGGCAGTGATGCGGTCTACAGAAGCGAGCTCGAGAAGACTCAGGTCACGGTTCTCGCCGCGGGCGAGTTGCGACTCAAGCGGCGATTGTCCCTCGTGATGCAGGTCCTCAGTACCCGAGGGATTGCCAAGGACCTCGGGGTGTTCTCCGAACCCTCCAACGAGGTCATCCTCGGTTGGAAGTGGGAGGCTCGTCAGGCGGGAGTCCTCGAGATCGGCCGGCTCGAGAACATCATCGAAATCGACAACGGCCCGGACTTCGGTATTCACGCCCCGTGGACGCAGAGGTTCTGACTGCGGATTGCCGGAAGTCTCAATGTCACCGGGCCCCGCCCGCAGCATTGCCGCGGGTGTTGCCCGTGCACTCGCCGTCTCCACACGTCAGAACCGAAGCCAGGTCGAGGCCCACCGCCCCACCGTCCGAGGTTTCCTCGGACCCTCTGATCCGGTGTCATGTCACCGTCAGGTATCATGACGCCGCCCGCTGGAGGACCCCATGACCCGTTGCACCGCCCTCGCGTCCTGCCTGCTCGCCACGCTCTCGATCGCTGCATCCGACGGGGAGGAAAGCAGCGGCAAACGTGCGTTCGAGATCGCCGACTACTACCGCACCGCTTTTCCGGGCGCACCCGCGATCAACCCGGAGGGCAATCGACTCGTGGTCAGCGTCCGTCGCTTCGATCTCGAGCGCGGGGAATCGTGGTCCGAGATCTGGATCATGGATGGGCACGGTTCCCGTCCCCGCCGGATGACGTTCGGGGCGACTCACGACACGGACCCGGTGTTCTCTCCCGACGGGAAGCACGTGCTGTTCGTGTCCGATCGCACGGATGGTGAACGGCAGCTCTATCTGATTCCCGTCGACGGCGGTGAAGCCCGCCAGCTCACGGACTTTCCGCTCGATCTGTCAGATCCGGTATGGTCGCCGGACGGCAAGTGGATCGCCGTCACGGCCCAGGTCTACCCGGAGTGTGGGGCCGACGCGGACTGCAACGGCACCATCCACCGCGCGCGTGAGGAAGGGCCGCTGAAGGCGTACATGACGGACGAATTGCTGTACCGGCACTGGGATCAGTGGCGCGAAAACCGCTACCGGCACGTGTTGCTCGTCGATTCCGGGACCGGAGCCGTGGTTCGCGACGTCACGCCCGGCCTGTGGGACAGCCCGACGTTTTCCCTCGGGGGTGACATCGGATACGCGTTTTCGCCAGATAGCGCCGAGCTCTGCTTCGTCTCGAACCGGGATTCGGTGCCGGCGATGTCCACGAACTCGGACCTGTGGCTGGTCCCGATCATCGAGGGTAAGGCGGAGGGTAGACCGGTCAATATCACCGCTGCGAACCGCGGCTGGGACGGCGATCCACACTACTCGCCCGACGGGCGCTGGATCGCGTTCCGAAGTCAGGCTGAGGCGGGGTACGAGTCGGACCTGTTCCGGATCGCGATCTACGATCGTGAACACGAAAGCGTTCGGTATCTCACCGACCGCGCAGGGTTTGACAACTGGGCGACCGCCCTCGCCTGGACACCGGACAGTACCGGCTTGGTCTTCCAGGCCGAGGAAACGGGCACGACGCCCCTCTATCGAATCCCTCTGGCCGGCGGCGATCCGGAGTCCATCGTCGCTGACGGAGCGCTGGTGGGCTGGAGCCTTACCCCGGATGGCACGGCCTTGGTCTACACCAGGTCAACGGTCGGTGAGCCTCCCGAGGTGCATCGCGTGCCGATGGCGGGCGGTGAAGTCGTGCGGCTCAGTGATTTCAACCGGGGGCTCGCGACCGAGGTCGACATCCGGCCCGCCGAACAGCTGTGGGTGCCGGGAGCGGGGGACTACGAGCTCCAGGTATTCCTCGTGACGCCGCACGGGTTCGATCCGACCCGAAAGTACCCGTTGATCCTCAATGTGCACGGCGGTCCACAGATGCCGTGGCGCGACCGGTACCGTGGCGATTGGCAGGTCTATCCGGGAAAGGGCTACCTGGTCGCGTTCGCCAACCCGACCGGCTCCGCCGGATTCGGCCAGCAATTCGTCGACGACATCGCCTGCGATTTCGGCGGCCGGGTGTACGACGACCTGATGAAGGTCACCGATGCGCTACAGGCCATCCCGTACGTGGACGGAGATCGGATGGGAGCGATGGGCTGGTCTTACGGCGGCTACATGATGATGTGGTTCGCCGGCCACACCGGCCGATTCGCGGCGCTCGCCGCGATGATGGGGGTGTACGACCTGCGGTCGATGTACGGCGCGACCGAAGAGCTGTGGTGGATCGAGCACGATCTGTGCGGCAGACCATGGACCTCGGAGCATTACCGTAAGTGGTCGCCCTCGAACCACGCCGAGGCGTTCTCGACCCCCACACTGGTGATCACCGGGGAACGTGACTATCGTGTCCCCTACACTCAGAGCCTCCAGTTCTTCACGGATCTGCAGGTGCGACAGGTCCCGTCGCGGCTCATCGTGTTCCCGGACGGGGGACACTGGCCGAGCTGGTACGAGATGTCGTTCTACTATCTGGCCCACCTCGACTGGTTCCACCAGTGGCTCGGGGGCGATTCTCCACCGTGGGATCTTGGGAGGTTTCTCAACAACCAGGTGTTCGGCGACGGTGATACCCTGGCTTCACCCGACGGCGCGGCTGCCAGGTGAACGGAGTACGGAATGCCAGGGATCTTCAAGGCGTACGACATTCGGGGGACCTATCCGGATCAGGTGAATGAGAACATCGCGTTCAAGGTCGGCTACCACTATCGTGATCTGTTGGAACAGGAAGACCTCGATCGTGGACCGACGGTGGTCGTGACGCGTGACATGCGGTCCCACTCGGTGCCTCTGTCGGAAGCCTTGAAACGGGGGCTCCGAGCGCGGGGAGTCTCGGTGGTCGATGCCGGCGTGGCGGACACGCCGCTCAATTACTTCGCCACTGGGTATCTGAAGGCCTCGGGCGGGATCCAGGTCACCGCGAGCCACAACCCGGCGGTTTACAACGGGTTCAAGATGTCGAGACGGGACGCGATTCCGGTGTCCCGCGATACCGGAATCGCGGAGCTGGAAGGTCTGGTGATGGACTCGACGGTGTCAACGGATGCCGAACCGATTGCGGGAGAGGAGAGTCGGGAAGTTTTCGGCGCCTACACCGAACACGTGCTGTCGATGGTGCAGCAGAGTGAGCCGCGGCTTCGACTGGCGGCCGATGCGGCGAACGGGATGGGCACCCTGTACCTGCCGATCCTGCAACGTCTCAACCTGAATGTGGTGCCTCTGTACTTCGAGCTCGACGGCAATTTCCCGAACCACGAGGCAAATCCGCTGAAGGCCGAGAACCTGCTGGACGTGCAGCGAGCGGTCCGAGAACACGGGTGCGACCTGGGTGTGGCCTTCGACGGTGACGCGGACCGAGCCATCGTCATAGACGAGCGGGGCGACACGGTCACCGCGGATATCGTCACGGCGATGTTGGCCCCGCTGTTCCTCCGGGAAGAGGAGGGGGCGACCATCGTCTACGATCTACGGTCGTCGTGGGCCACCAAGGAGGCGATCGAAGAGGCCGGTGGGAAGGCCGTGCGCGAACGCGTCGGGCACTCGTTCATCAAGGCCACGATGCGGCAACACGATGCGCCGTTCGGTGGCGAGTTGGCCGGACATTTCTACTATCGGGCGAACTTCACCGCTGACTCGTCGATCATTACACTCATCGAGGTGTTGAACCATATGCGGGAGACCGGGCGGCCGCTGTCGGAGCTGGTGGCACCCCTGCGCCGATATCACGGTACCGGGGAGATCAACTTCCACGTCGAGGACAAGGAGGGGATGATCCGGCACCTGTCCGAGGTGTTCGGGGATGGTGAGGTGGACCACCTCGATGGGGTCACCGTGCAATACACCGACTGGTGGTTCAACGTTCGGCCCTCGAACACGGAGCCGTTGCTGAGGCTGGTGCTCGAGGCGCGGACTCCCGAGTTGATGAAAGAGAAGAAGGCTTTGTTGCTCGGCATCCTCGGTGAACCGGAGTGATGATCACGAGCGGTCGTTTCTCACGGGTGTTGACTCCCGCACGACATCGAAGTCCGCAGGGTAGGCCTGCCGCGCGACGGGGAGAGCGCACGCGACGGTGACAGCGATTCTCGGGATATCGGCGTTTTACCACGACTCCGCCGCGGCACTGGTGGTGGACGGGGAGATCGTGGCGGCGGCGCAGGAGGAGCGCTGGACGAGGAAGAAGCACGACTTCGGTTTTCCGTATCACGCGATCGACTACTGTCTGGAGGAGGCCGGCCTGCGGCCGGAGGAACTGGACTACGTCGGTTTTTACGACAAACCGTTTCTGAAGTTCGAGCGAATCCTGGAGACATACCTGGCATACGCGCCGGTGGGTTTCCGGTCGTTTTTGAAGGCGATGCCACTGTGGCTTCGGCAGAAGCTGCACCTGCCGCGGGAGATCGACCGGGGATTGCACGGCGGGTACTCCAAACGGATCGTGTTCACGGAGCACCACGAGTCGCACGCGGCCAGCGCGTTCCTCCCGTCACCGTTCGAGGAGGCGGCGATCCTGACGCTGGACGGGGTGGGGGAGTGGGCGACGGCGAGCTTCGGGTACGGGCGTGGCAATGAGGTGCGCCTGACCCACGAGCTGCACTTTCCGCACTCGTTGGGTCTGCTGTACTCGGCGTTCACGTACTTCTGCGGATTCAAGGTGAACTCGGGCGAGTACAAGCTGATGGGCCTGGCACCGTACGGTGAGCCGAGGTATGCGGAGGAGATTCTGGAGGAGCTGATCGACCTGAAGGACGACGGCTCGTTCCGGATGGACCTGAGCTACTTCAACTACTGCCAGGGCCTGACGATGACGTCGAGGAAGTTCGACGATCTGTTCGGAGGTCCACCGAGAAAGCCGGAGACGCCGTTGACGCAGCGTGAGATGGACCTGGCGGCGTCGGTGCAGCGGGTGACCGAGGAGATCATGATGCGGGCGGTGCGGCGGGTGCACGCCGAGACGGGGTCAAAGAACCTGTGTCTGGCGGGCGGGGTCGCGCTGAACTGCGTCGGCAACGGACGGATCCTGCGGGAGGGGCCGTTCGAGCGGATCTGGATCCAGCCGGCGGCGGGCGATGCCGGGGGAGCGCTGGGAGTGGCGCTGTTCATCTGGTACCAGCTGCTGGGTAACGAGCGGCGGGTGGGGGCGCCTGACGGGCAGCGGGCATCGTTGCTGGGGCCGCGGTTTTCGAACTCGGAGATCGAGACATTCCTGGAGGAGCGCGGGGCGAGGTACCACCGGATCGACGACGAGGGCGAGCTGATCGGCCGGATCGTGGATCTGATCACCGACGAGAAGGTGGTGGGGCTGCTGCAGGGGCGGATGGAGTTCGGGCCGCGGGCGCTGGGGTGCCGGTCGATCATCGGCGACGCACGGAGCCGGAGCATGCAGTCGGTGATGAACCTGAAGATCAAGTTTCGGGAGTCGTTCCGGCCGTTCGCCCCGATCGTGCTGCGGGAGCGTGTGAGCGACTACTTCGAGATGAGGGACGAGGAGGACAGCCCGTACATGCTGCTGGTGGCGCCGGTGGCCGGAGATCGGCGGTTGAGCGCGGACGACGGGGATGCGACGGGACTGGACAAGCTGAAGGTCATCCGGTCGGAGGTGCCGGCGATCACACACGTGGACTTCTCGGCGCGGGTGCAGACGGTGGATGCCGAGCGGCACGGACGGCTGCACCGGCTGATGAGAGCGTTCGAGGAGCGGACCGGGTGTCCGGTGCTGATCAACACGTCGTTCAACGTGCGGGGCGAGCCGATCGTGTGCACGCCGGAGCACGCGTACCACTGCTTCATGGGCACGGACATGGACGTGCTGGTGATGGAGGACCTGGTGCTGCTGAAGGAGGAGCAGCCGCAGGATGCGGTGCCGGAGCGCGAGCAGTACCTGGCGCAGTTTGCCCTGGACTGAGGAAAGGCACGTGAACGCACGATGAGCATCGTTCAGATCAATACGGATCCGACGCGCAAGCAGCTGAACCAGTTCGGCTTCATCTGGCTCGGGTTTCTCACGCTGTTCGGAGTGCTGGCATGGTTCAAGCTGGACGCGCCGACGTTGGCGAAGGTGCTGTGGGTGCTGGCGGTGGTGGTGCCGGTCATCGGCTGGCTGGTGCCGGCTTTCATGCGGCTGGTCTTCGTCGGGATGTCGTACCTGGCGTGGCCGATCGGCTTCGTGGTGTCGCACGTGGTGCTGGCGCTGGTGTACTACCTGGTGTTTGTCCCGATCGGGCTGCTGATGCGGGTCTTCGGGTATGATCCTATGAAGAGGGGATTCGATCCCGAGGCGGCCACGTACTGGATCGCGCGGGATCCGAAGGCGTCCGAACCGAAGCGCTACTTCCGCCAGTTTTGAGGTGGGACATGAGTGATTCCGACAACAGCGCGCGCCGCACCGAGTTCCAGGAAGAAGCAGAGGCGGCTCAGAGCGGCCTCTTGGCCGAGTTCTTCCACTTCCTGATGACCAACAAGAAGTGGTGGCTGACCCCGATCATCGTCGTGCTGCTGCTGGTGGCGCTGCTGATCGTGCTCTCCGGCTCCGCTGCGGCACCGTTCATCTACACGCTGTTCTAGGCTGAGCCGGTGACCCCGCCGCATTGTTCTGGCATGTTCGGTCGGTTCACTGCGGAACACCAAGAGCCTTCCACTCATTCGTCATGCGTTGACAGCTTTCTCATCCACATGGCGGTACCACCCTTCCGGCTCCCAGGAAAACCACGGTGATTCAGCCACTCCTCGACCGGATCTTGGCGAGGGTCGGCCCACCTAACGAGAGTTCGGTACT
>JBFELO010000026.1:0-41925 GCA_041552055.1 Candidatus Sulfomarinibacteraceae bacterium
CGCCCGTGACGGGGGGCGGCGCCCCGGAAGCCGTGACCGTCAGGGCCGCCACGAGCGGGGTCTTTCGAGCTCTTCGGCTGAACCCCGTACTCGGCCGGGCCCTGACCCCGGAGGACGAGGACCCGGAGGCACCGAACGAGCTGCTCCTCGGCCACGGGTACTGGAAGAGCCGATACGGAGGAAGCCCCGACGTATTGCATACGATTCTCGAGTTAAACGGGGAACCGTGGGAGATCGTGGGCGTCCTGCCGTCGCACCTGCGCGGCCTCGACATCGATCCGCAGATCATCGCGCCAATGCGTTTCGATCGGGAGGAACTGTTCGTCGGCAACATCGGCTACGACGCGGTGGCCAGGCTGCGGCCCGGTGTCTCCCCTGAACGGGCTCTCGCGGACATGAGCCGAATGCTCCCCATGGCGTGGGAGAAGTTCCCTGGGGGCCCGGTGGCGAGCTCCAACGCGCCGAGCGACTACGCTCCGGTCCTGCGGACGCTCAAGGAAGACGTCGTCGGCTCGGCGGCGAACCTGCTGTGGGTTCTGTTGGGCGGAGTGGGCGTGGTCCTCCTCATCGCGTGCGCCAATGTCGCCAACCTCTTTCTCGTCCGGTCCGAAGCCAAGGAGACCGAGATGGCGGTGCGCACGGTGATCGGCGCCAACGGGGGGCGGATCGCCTGGGAGCACGTCAAGGAGAGCCTTTTGCTGGGAATGCTCGGTGGTTTCGCAGGGCTGATCCTGGCATTCGTGTGCTTGCGAGTCGTCATCGCCGCCGACCTCGCACATCTCCCTCGGCTGACCGAGGTGTCTCTGAGCCCCAGGGTTCTTCTGTTCGCCGCGGCCGTGTCGCTGGGCGCAGGTCTGATCAGCGGCTTCGTCCCGGGCCTGAGGCGCGGCGCGACAGGTTTGATCGACACTCTGAAGCAGGGCGGGCAGGGCGGCATGCGGAGCCGTGACCGTCGACGCGTTCAGAACACCCTCGCGGTCGTTCAGATGGCGTTGACGCTGGTGCTGCTCGTCGCGTCCGGCCTCATGCTGCGCAGCTTCTGTGCCCTGTACGCCGTGGATCCCGGCTTCGGCGACCCGCACGACGTTCTGTCGTTCAGGGCCTCCGTTCCCTACAACCTGATCGAGGACGGCGGAGAGGCCGCCCTCGTCCACGAGGCCATTGCCCGTCGCCTCGCTGCGATCCCCGGCGTGGAGTCGGTCGGGCTGGCGTCCGGCATTCCCATGGGGGGCGGCAGCAACGTGAACCCGTTCTACGTCGATGGGGTCTCCCCTCCGGGCGACGGGCCTCCGCCCATGCGCCGCCACAAGTGGATCGGAGAGGGCTACTTCGAGACGATGCAGATTCCTGTGCTCGCCGGTCGGGCCTTCACGTGGGACGAAGTCCACGACCGCTTTCCGGGCGCTATCGTGTCGGAGGGGCTGGCGCGCGCCTACTGGGGCTCGCCGGAGGCGGCCCTGGGGCAGAGGGTCTCGGCCCGACCCGACCCCGTGCGGTGGCACGAGGTCGTGGGTGTCGTTCCCGACGTGCGGGAGGACGGCCTGGACCAGGACCCGACGCCGATGGTGTACTGGCCCCAGGTGACGCTGGCGTTCTGGGAGGAATCGACCGAGGAGGATGTCCAGACCTGGTGGACGATGGGATTTGTGATCCGCAGCTCGCGGGTGGGGAACCCGGACTTCTTTGCGACCGTCCAGGACGCAGTCTGGGGCGTCAACGCGAACCTGCCCCTGCGTTCGGTCGGCACGGTGGACGACCTGATGGACGACTCGGTGGCACGGACGTCATCGACCCTGATTCTGCTCTCCGTGGCCGGTCTCGTCGCCCTCATCCTGGGTGTAGTCGGCGTGTACGGAGTGATCGCCTACGCGGTCGCCCGCCGCAGTCGCGAGATCGGCACCCGGATCGCCCTCGGTGCCCGGCGCGAGACGGTCATGCGAATGGTCCTCCGGCAGGGCTTCGTGCTCGCCGCCGTCGGGGTGGGCTTCGGTATCGCGCTGGCGCTGGGTCTGACCCGGCTGATGTCCGGCCTGTTGTACGGGGTGAGCCCACTCGATCCCGTCACCTTCGTCGCCGTGGCAGCCGGACTTCTCTGCGTGGCTCTCGTGGCGAGCTACCTGCCGGCACGAAGGGCCGCCGGGGTGGAGCCCATGGAGGCGCTGCGGGTGGAGTGATCTCGCCGCGCCTGTCCTCCTGAGAAGAAACTCGCCGCTGATATACTCCAGCCTCGATCGGGGATGGCCCCGTTCGCCACCAAAGGTCAACAGGGGATGACAGATGTTTTCCAGCACCGGCGAAGCGCTCGAGTACATCAAAAAGCACGAGATTCGGCAGATCGACGTCAAGGTCGGCGACCTCCAGGGCCGCTGGCGTCGAATGACCTACTCCGCACAGAACGTCGGCGAGCGGCTGTTCGAGGAGGGCACCGGGATCAGCCTGTCTCCCTACCCCGGCTACCGCGCCGTGGAGTCGGGCGACATGAAGGTCGTGCCGGACGTGACCACTGCCTTCCTCGACCCCTTCCACGAGTACCCGACGCTATCCTTCATCTGCAACATGCACATGAACGACGGCAGCCGCTACGTCCGCGACCCGCGGTACGTGCTGCAGCAGGCCGAGGCATACCTCGGCACCGTGGTCCCGGGTGCCGAGGCCCTGTTCAGCCCCGAGCTCGAGTTCTACATATTCGACAACGCATCCTTCGGCGTCGAGGACCGGATGGCGTACTACGACGTCGAGGCACCCGCCGCCGGCTGGACGGACAGCGATGAACCCCTCTACCGTTTCGGCATGCCCAAGTGCGGCCAGGCCGACCAGCCGCTCGACCGCTACGCTCACGTCCGCGAGCACATGGTCGCCCACATCGAGGACGCCGGCATCAATGTCAAGTACCACCACCACGAGCTCGGCACCCCGGGCCAGATGGAGGTGGAGGTGCTGTTCGACAGCCCGGTGCGCACGGCCGACGCCATGATGGTCATGAAGTACATGATCAAGAACACCGCGGTCGAGGACGGCTGCCTCGCGACCTTCATGCCCAAGCCGCTCTACGGCCACGCCGGCAACGGCATCCACTACCACCAGTACCTGGTCAACGGCGGCAAATCCATGTTCTACGACGCCGACGGCTACGGCGGGATGAACTCCACCGGCCTGAGCTATCTGGCCGGGCTGCTCCACCACACGCCTGCGCTGATGGGGCTCGGAAACGCCAGCACCAACTCCTACCGGCGCTTCGCCCCCAACCTCGCGGCACCCATGAAGCTGTTCTTCGGAGTCGGCAACCGGTCCTCGGCCCTCCGCATCCCCGGATACGCGATCAACGAACGCGAGGCCCGGGTCGAGTACCGGATGCCGGACGCGACGGCGAACTGCTACCTGATCGTCGCGGCCCAGCTGCTCGCAGGGCTCGAGGGCGTTGCCAAGGCGATGGACCCGTCAGCGATGGGATACGGGCCATTCGACGTCAACGTCTACGCCCTGCCCGAGGAGGAGCAGGCCAAGCTCAAGAACATCCCGACCGAGTTCGGTCCGGCGCTGGCGGCCCTCGACGAAGACCGGGAGTTCCTCAAGCAGGGAGGCGCCTTTGCCGATGAGCTGATCGACGCCTGGCTGGAGGTCAAGCAGGCCGAGCTGATCGACGTGAAGGTGCGACCACACCCGCAGGAGTACATGGCCTACTTCGATCTCTGATGAGCCCGCACTTCCCACCAGCTTCCTACTGCGGCCGCCGATGCACCCCACCCAGCGGCGTTTTCTCCCCTCGGGGTGCTCGATGTACCTGAAGTACGACTCCGCGCCCCTCGGGTCGAAAACCCCACTGGGCACAGCACCTCGACGCCCTTGCGACGGAACCCGGCGAGAAGTACGTGCTACAGCGCGTCCGCCCAGGCGTCCAGGATGTCCAGATAGGGGCGGATGCTCGTCAGGCGGGCGCTCTCCCTGGGCCCGTGCGGGCCGGCGCCGACCTGGCCGAAGACCACGGCGTGACCGATACCGTGCCGCGCGGCGTCCGGATTGCCGGCCTGCTGGATGGCCGCCAGGTGGCCGCCGTCGTTGCCGTGCAGCTTGACCAGGTCGGGGGAGGGGCTACCGGCCGCTGCCTGCCAGGCCTCGCGCAGAGCCACCAGGTCCGCGTGATCGTCCGGGCAGCGCCACGGCGGCAGATCGATGACCATCTCGAAGGCTCCCCAGGACAGGGTGTCGCGTAGCGTCCCCATCATCTCCTCGACCGCGTTCTTGTGGTCGAGCAGCTCACGGAGATCCATCCCGACCACGGTCTCGCCGCCGGTCACACCGAGCGGCTCGGACGCGATGCCGACCTCGATGCCGCCCGCGTCCAGCCCGGCGGTCCACGCCGCCACCGCGTCCGCGTCGGCGCCCGTGATCGCCAGCTTCAGCAACCCGGACCCGTCGTAGGTGTTGAAGTTCCCGTCCTCGCCGATCTCCACGCCGCCCAGCAGCACGTTCCCCTCACCGAACGAGGAAGCGGCCTGGACGGCTACCCAGGTGAAGATCTCGACAAGGCTGAGGTCCGACGCCGTGGCCTGCGCCGAGTGGATCGCCGTGCCCGGGATCCGCCGTGCCTGCACCGAGACCACGCCGGGCACATCGGCGCCCTCATCGCCCGCGATGATGCAGAACGGGTTGACGAAGCCGCTACGCACTCCCGGCTGGCGGGCGGTTTTCGAAGCCGGCGTATGGACCGCATTGAGGGTGGCGATCGTGGTGCGGCCCATCTCGATCGCGTCGGCGACCTGCCGAAGTGCGGTCATCCCCCTGCCGCCGACGCTTTCGAACCGCATCCAGCGCCACGAGCGGTTTTCGGCGCACACCGGACCCACCACCGGCGCCGGATCCATCCACTCGAGCTCGCCGGTGCGCTCGCCGACAATCGCGAACCGGACCTCCACACCCTTGGTGTCGCGCAGCCACCCGAGCGTCGACAGCGTGTGATGGGGCCTCGGGCTGCCGTTCTCCTCGGTGCACGACAGGGTCAGCAGGATCGGCGGCTTCGAACCCGGCCGCCGCTGCCGGCGCGCCATCCAAACGAGGAAGCTCGCGACCACGGTCTTCATGTCGGTCGCTCCGCGTGCGTGCAGGTCGTCGCCTTCGACGAACGGATCGAATTGGCCGTCCGACTTGGCCTGGACCACGTCCAGGTGGCCGATCAGCGCGATCGCCTCCCGAACGTCGGGGCTGTCCAGGTCGTTGTCCTTGAAGGTCACGATCAGAAACGGGAACGGCTCCTCGGCGGTCGGCGTTCGCTCGACCACCGCGAGGCCGTGGCGCTCGGCCCAGTCGCGCACCAACGCGGCGGTGCGGATCACGTCTGCGAGGCCCTCTTCCGATGTAGGGACGGTGATTCCGGGTATGGAGCACAGCTCCGCGGAGAGCGTGACGATCTCGGCGACATCGGCGTCGAACCGGGCTGCGAGGGCCTGCTCGAAGCCGGGATCGCCGTATCGGTGGCGTGGGTCGCTCATGGCGCCTCCGGTGGTGTGATGTGGCCGGTGGCCGCTAGCTCGCGGCCTCCACCAGTCGACCGAAGATACCGCCCACCTTCTCGACGTCCTCGAGGGTCACGGCGGCGGTGAGCCGGACCATCGAGGCGCCCTCTGGAGCGGGTGTGAACATCCCACCCGGGGCCCCCACCAGCCCGAACTCGTTGATCAAGAGCTCCGAGATCTGCATGGGGTCGGTCAGGGGCCGGCCGTCGCCGCCGCGGATCAGGCTCCGGCCGTCCGCGTCGACCAGCGCCGCCGTGCCGTAGAACGAGCCGCCGATGGAGAACGGCAGGGCGTACGCGTCGCAGGCGGCGCGCATCGCACGCCGGGTGGCGTCGAGCGCCTCGTAACGCGGACCCATCGCGGCATGGACGCCGCCAGGGAATGTGTGCAGGGCATAGGCGACCAGCGCGTCCTGCGGCCTGGGATAGCCGTTGATGGCGCGCATCCTGGTCAGCGCTGTGTCGATGACCACGTTGGCGATGGCGTCGTGGCCCTTCGGCGCCAGCCAGATCATGGTTCCGGTCTTGTTCTGCGAGCTCGTCACCTTGGTCTCGCCCACCAGCACGCCGAGGTAGGCCAGCGCTTCGGGCGCCAGCTCCCGCTCGAGCCAGCCGAGCGGCACCGCCTCGGCATGGCCCTCCGGCACCAGCGGCGAGTAGAAGGCGTCGATCATCACTGGCAGATCGGCCGCTGCCGCCGCCTCGATGTAACGCGCGAGCTCGGCGCGCTCCATGCCGACGCCGGTCGGGTTCGACGGCAGGATCGGCACCGCGGCGATCGGCGTCAGTCCCTCGTCGCGGGCGAAGTCGAGCGCCGCCTGCAGGCCCTCGGCCGAACTCGAAAGGCCGTGCTTCGGGATCGCCGGCGCGTGCACCATCTCGAGGTCGAGTGCCCTGGCCAGAGGCCGATAGCCGGACCACTCGAGGGTGTCGAACATCAGCGCCCTGGTACCGCTCTTGCCGGCCGCATCGGCACGGGCAAGCAGTCCGCGGAGGACCAGATCGATGGCGGTGCGTCCGGAGACGGTCTGGATCGTGCGCACCGGCGTGTTGTGCACACCCCAGCTCTCGACCAGCCGCGCGACGACAGCGGGGAACTGCTGCTGGTAGTTGCCGGGAAAGCCGAAGGCGTCGCCCGTGGTACGGCGAAGCTCGCTGCAGCCGGCGGCGACGATCCGGTCGCGCGCCTCCTCGATCCACGCCGGGAAGTCCGGGCTGAGCGGCTGCCCGACGTCGTCGATGTCGCCCGCCGACTGATCGATGACGTCGTGACCGGCGGCACGCCGATCCCGCGCGAGCTTCTTGAGGTCCGGCAAGGTCGGTAAGCCCGGGATCGGCACCGCGATCTGCGGCCGCTGGAGGCCAGGAGACTGCTCGAGGAAGCGCTCCATGGCGACGGCCGACGGTGATCTCTCGGGATGGGTTGCGTGTGCCATTGCTTCAGCCCCAATCGAAAAGTGACGCGTTGCCGTTCCATTTCATCCGAGTACGCTCGGTGGACGAGCGTTATATCACGCGTCGCGTCCCGACACTACCGACGCCGGGGCGCAGGTCGTTCCTCGTACCGCGAGCGAACGCCTCTGCCGGCTGAGCTCCCCTCCCCGCCGCAAGATTCGCCAGCTCCGTCTCCTCGGTCAACGTGCACGGCATCGAAAGGCCCTGTCGTGCAGACACATCCCGTGGCGAGAACGGCATGCCTGCAACCGTCGGGCCGGATCAACGTAGTTGGTAACAGCGTTATGAAAAGTAACGCTGTTACACATTCTAGGGGACAAGGACTTATGGGGATCACGGAGAGGAAGGCGAAGCACCGTGACAGCCTTCGCCGGAAGGTGTTGGCGGCGGCGGAGGAGCTGTTCGTGACGGACGGCTACCACAACGTCTCGATGCGCAAGATCGCCAAACGGATCGAGTACTCGCCGACGACGATCTACCGTCTGTTCAAGGACAAGGACGAGATCATGGAGCAGCTGATCGCCGAGGGGTACCTCCGTGTCTACCAGCGCTACCAGGAGATCGTCGCCCGCGAGACCGAAGACCCACTCGCCACCCTCGAGCGGATTATCCGCAGCTACATCGAGTTCGCACTCGCCAACCCCCAGCACTACGAGCTGTGGTTTGCCACCAGCCACATCGAGGTGGTCGACGGCCAGCTCCACATGCGCCACGGCGCCGCCCGCTACAAGGTCTACTACGTGTGGCTCGACTACCTCGAGGAGTGCAAACGTCGTGGTTTGCTCGCCGACAAGGACACGCTGGCGCTGTTCCAGCTGGTCTGGGCAGCCGTACACGGCCTGATCTCGCTGCGGCTGCACCACCCGGGTTTTCCGTGGATGCCGCTGCAGGCACACGTCGACGAGCTGATCGGCATGATCGAGGGAGGTTTGAGTCGCGGCGAGGAGGAAACTTGCGTCGAGCCACAAACAGGGAAAACCCGCAACGCCTGATGACGGAGGTGGTGGTGTACACGCGCAGAGAACTCACGAAGAGAATGGCAGTCTTCGGTGCCACGTTGAGCATCGGCCCGCCCAGGGCATGGGCCACGGGACTGCTGGAGTCGGAGGCCGGCGAGATCCGCGGCGTCCCCGTTGCCTACCGTAGGATCTCCGTCGATACTCTCCTCCGCATCAAGGCGGACATGGACCGGATCCTCCGACGCGGTGACGTCAGTGACAACCCGACCTTCCGCAGCTACATCGAAAAACGCTGCTACGAGCCGCCGGAGACGATGCCCGACGCCCGGTCGGTGGTCATCCTGGCGGTCGCCGACCGGCGCCACGACGTCGACGTTCGAATCGAGGGCAGGCTGGTGACGGTCCCGATCCCACCTGGGTACACGCGCGACGAGGTGAGCCCGGAGGACGTGCAGACGTTCGTCCGCCGGTACGTTCTGCGCGACGACACGGCGAGGCTCGAACCCGTGCAGTTGCCGTTGAAGCTGGTGGCAGCGCGCGCCGGCTTGGCCGAGTACGGCAAGAACAACATCGCGTTCGTGCGCGGCCTGGGGAGCTTCCACAGGCTCCTGGGGTTCTTCACGGAACAGCCATGTCCCCCGGGCGGCTGGCACAGCGTGGGGCCGATGCACCTGTGCAAGGGGTGCAGCATCTGCCTGCAATGCTGCCCCACCGGAGCGATCCGTCCCGATCGCTTCGTGATCGACGCGGGTCGCTGCGTGACGCTTTACAACGAGCTGCCTGATCCAATGCCGGCGTGGATGCCGCCACGTGCCCACAACGCGCTCGTGGGCTGCACGCTGTGCCAGTGGACCTGCCCCGCCAACGTCGACGCGCTCGACCGGGTCGAGAAGCTCGCCGAGTTCACCGAGGAGGAGACGACGATGCTGCTGTCGGGCGAGATCGACGAGGCTCTCGGCGCGTCGGTGGCCGCCAAGATCGAACGCAACGGCCTGTCCGGCGACCTGCTCCACCTGGCCCGCAACCTACGGCTGGTCGTCCAGGCATGAAGTCGACGGGCGACGGCGCACACCGGAGGCGATGAGATGATGACGGGCGAACCGAGCCGAGACTCTGTGTCCACTGCCGCCGCGGCGACCGGTCCACTACCCGTCGCGAGCAGACCCCTGCAGCCACCCCAGATCTCTTCTCGGTCCAGACGGATCACCGCGCTCCGCGTCGCGAGCCAAGCGGCGTTCACGACGCTGTTCGTCGGTCTCCTGATCGGCGCCAGCGTCGCCGGGGCCGAGGCCGTTCTCACCAACCGCTTCTTCTTCGCCATCGACCCACTGCTCGCGCTGACCGAGTCGTTGGCGACGCGAACCGTGGTGGTCGGCGCCGCGATCGCTCTCGTTCCCCTGGCCCTGACGCTCGTGTTGGGGCGGTTCTTCTGCGGCTGGGTCTGCCCGATGGGGGCGATCAACCATGTCGTATCGTGGTCGGCGTTCAGAATGGGGCACCGGCCGGCCGGCATCGACCGGCGCTGGCTGAAGGTGAAATACCTGCTCCTCGCCGCGGTCGTGGTGATGGCTGCTGGCGGCTCTCGGATGGGGACGTTGCTCGATCCCGTCGCCCTCTTGAATCGGAGCCTGTCCACCTTCGTACTCCCCGCCACCGGAGTGTTCGTAAACCCGTGGTCTCTCCCGCCTGCTGAGGAGTCCCCGACTCCCGACGAACCACGTCCGCAGTTGCTGCAGGCTGCCGCCGTTCCCTCTCCACCGCCACCGTCACGGCTCGTGGCGCACGCCACCGGCATCGGCGTACTGTTCGTCGCGATCGTTCTCCTGAACCTCCACAGGCGGCGGTTGTTCTGCAACGCGCTGTGCCCTCTCGGCGCCATGTACGGGCTCGCGGCTCGCTTTTCGCTGTTGCGGGTACGGACCGGCGACAGCTGTGCCGAGTGCGGCACCTGCGCGCAAGGATGCCCTTCCCAGGATGGGCCTTCCGGGGAACACGCGTCGCAGGACTGTCTGCTGTGCCTGAACTGCGTCGACGATTGCCCGGTCGGCGCGGCAGAGCTGCGCCCGGCCACCGCCGCCGATCCGCCGGCTGTTCCTTTCGACGTCGGTCGCCGAAAGGTTTTCGCCTCGGTGGCCGCCGGCCTGGGTTTCACGGCCATGGCGGCGCTCGCGCCGGAGGGGCGGGCACGGGATCGTCGATTCCTGCGACCGCCCGGCGCCCTGGCGGAGGCGGAGTTCCTGAGCCGCTGCATTCGCTGCGGGCAGTGCGCCCAGGCATGTCCCACCGGCTTCATCCAGCCGGCGGGACTGGAGACCGGACCCGACGGTCTGTGGACACCGGTGGTGAGCGCGGCGGTCGGTTATTGCGCGTGGGCCTGCAACCAGTGCACACGGGTGTGCCCGACCGGAGCGCTCCAGCCGCTGCCGCTGGCCGAGAAGCGTGCGTTCAAGATCGGCACCGCGGTGGTGGACCGCTCGCGCTGCTACACCTGGGCCGACGGGATGAACTGCACCGCGTGCGCCGACCGCTGCCCGGTGCCGGGCAACGCGATCCGCTTCCAAGAGGGAGCGGTGTGGAGCTTCGCGGGCGAGCGTGTGATCGTCAAACGGATCCACGTGACGTCGGACCTGTGCACAGGGTGCGGGATCTGCGAGCACGCCTGCCCGCGATTCGACGCCCCCGGAATCGTCGTCGGCTGCGGCGATGAGCGGCGCGAGAATGCCTTCGAGTCCCTGGTCCGCACGGGGTAGTCGGTTCCCGCCGCCGTCGGCCCTCCCGGTTGGCCGGACTCACGGTAGACGAGGAAACGGTCCACGCGGAAGCCCCAACCGTCGCGTGTTACCGGAGGTTGACCAGAAAGCTCTTGATCTCGTGTGCCAACACGGTAAACCGGAGTCGATTGCCCTCGAAGGCCGCATCGCCGACCCTCCGCTCGAGTAGATCGACCTCGATGGCCGATTCGATCTCGTCCGGCAGTCTCACCGAGCCTTCGACGTCGTTCCCGAGAGACTCCACCAATCGGAGCACGATTCCCTGGCCGTCCTCGGCTCGCTTGATCGCCGTGAGCACGACGCCGTCACCGTCGATTGCGAAGAACGACCGAGATTCGTGGAGACCGCCGTCCCGGGGCTCCATCACCAACGGGACCAGCGGCAGGTTCATCTCCCGGGCGAGCTCGACGGTGCGCGCGTCCCGCCACGAGCCGGCGTGCGGGTAGACCGCGTACGCCATCTGCTGCCTGCCCCGATCGGCGAACGGATCAGGCCACAGGGGCGACGTCAGGCCGGTCAGCCTCATGGTCGAGCCCAGCGTGTCCATGCCGTACTTGCCGTCGTTGAACAGGCTGATACCGTGGCCGTCGCCGCTGATGTCGGCCCAACGATGGACCGAGACCTCGAACCGGGCCTTCTCGGCCGGCGTGTCGCGTCGCGTCGTACGTTGAATCGATGCGTAGGGGATCTCGTAGGTCGCCACATCGCTGTCGACGGCGAACGGAAACGCCACCTTCAACAGAGTGTGGTCTTCCCACCAGTCCACCGCCAGGTTCATGTCCACCTGCGGTCGGTCGGCGTAGAGGGTGATCTCCAGGGTGAAGAAGGATGAGGGGAAGCCCTCGGTGGGCGCACGGTTGGCCTTGGAGAGACCGAGAAAGCTCTTCCGCACCCGGATTGTGAGCGCCAGCGGCGAGCGGTCGATCAGCTCGATCGAGTCGGCGCGATCCAGCGTCCAGCTCCGCCCGGTGTAGCCGATGTTCCAGGCGTCCCAGTACGACGGCAGGTTTTCGTGCAGCTGGATGACGTTGCCGTGCTCTCCATCGGCCAGGATTTCCCTCCCTTGCTCCTTGTCGTGAATCGACGCGATGTTCCCGGTCTTCGGGTCGACGCTCACACGCAGGAATCGGTTTTCGATCGTGAAGTCGTCGTGATGCAGCGAAGTCGCCGCCACGCGGTTGCCGGGACGCAGGTGGAACAACACTGTACCGAGCGACGGCACCGGGCTCGCCATGAAGTGGAGACTCCGGTCGAGGCCGTCGTCGCTGGTGACCACGGCGGCCGGCAGCACGACGCCATCCCCGTCGAGCACCTCCAACCGCTCCGGCGCGTGCACGGGCAGCGGAATCGTCACCAGCCCGCCACGCGCCCACGACAGGGGGTTGAAGACCAGCACCCCCCGCCAGTCGTCTTCCGGTACCGCCACCCCCTCGGCCATCACCGACAGCGACTCGTCGATCACGCGTCCCGCCAGCTTGCGGACGAGTTCGTAGTCGGCCTCGGCGTCGCGAAACACCGGGGTGATGCTCGAGCCGGGCAGGATGTCGTGGAACTGGTTGAGCAGGAGCAGTTCCCAGGCGCGCACCAGATGCTCCGCAGGGTACCTGCCGCCCATCACGTGCGCGATCGAGGCGGCCTTCTCCGCGGTCTCAAGCAGCGCCTCGCCCTCGCGGTTCCCCCGTTTCGTCTTGGCCTGGGTGGTCAGTGTTCCTCGGTGATTCTCGAGGTAGAGCTCGTCTCGCCACACCGGCAGCGCGCTCAGATCGCGCTCCAACAGCCCGGCCATGAACTCGCTGGCGCGCCCCAGCTCCAATTGCGGGAACACAGGCTGCTGCTGGAGCATCCGCACCCGCTGCAGGATCTCTCGGTTGGGCCCACCGCCGTGGTTGCCGACACCGTAGAGCACCAGAACCTCGTCCAGGCCGGTGTTGCGCTCGAAGCGCATGAGCTGGTCTACCAGGCGTTCCGGCTGCATGCGCTCGACGTAGGACCCGGTGGGAAAGTAGGTCAGGATCCGGCTGCCGTCGGGCGCCTCCCACCAGAACAGGTGGTGAGGAAAGACGGTGGTGTCGTTCCAGCTGATCTTCTGGGTGATGAACGCCCTGATCCCCGCCTTCGAGTAGAGCTGAGGCATGTTCCAGTTGTAGCCGAAGGAGTCCGGGTTCCAGCCGAGCCACACCTCGGCGCCGAACCGGTCCTTGAAGTACCGCTGGGCGAGCAGGAACTGACGCGTCCAGCTCTCGCCCCCCGGGATGTTGCAGTCGGGCTCGGACCACATGCCGCCGACCACCTCCCAGTTCCCTGTTTTCTCCGCCGCCTGGATCTTCCCGAAAAGATCGCGATCGTTCTCCTCGACCCACGTGTAGGCCTGGGCCTGGCTCTGGGCGAACACCAGGTCGGGGAACTCGGCCGCGTTCTCGAGCACCGAGCGAAAGGTGTTGACCGCGATCTGCACCGTCTCGTCGGTACGCCACAGCCAGGCGAGATCGATGTGCGCGTTGGCGACGGCATGGATCGTGAACCGCTTGCAGAACTTCCCCACCGGAGCGACAGCCGCGTAGACCCGGTCGATCGATGTCAGAAGCTCATCGCGGTCGCCGGATGCGAGGGCTTCCAGGTCGAGCTCCGATGCGGCGTCGCCGAGCACGGCTCTGAGTCGACCGCGTTCCTCGGGCTTGATCGCCGACCGGTCGATGTCCTCGAGCCAGACTCTCTCGGCAAGCCGACCGCTGGGTGTCCACGGTCGCAGCATGCGATCGCCGGTGTCCAGGTTGACGATCAGCGCCTCGAGAAGTCGACGCATCGGCTCGGCGACGTCCACCACCAGCTCCGCCGAGTTGAATGAGACCTCCCTGGTCGCGTCGAGGAACTCATGAGGGGGATAGATCCCGGGATTGGTGACCAGGAGTCGCACCTCGTACTCCCGGCCCGCCTCCGCATCCTCGGTCAGGACGATCTCGGGATAGTCCATGCGGCGTGTCGCGCGATCGACTCGGGGCAGACGTGCCGTTTCGTTTCCGTCGATGGACACGCGGACGACGTGGTCGACCGGACCCGAGATCGACAGCCGGAGCCGAGCCCGCCCTCCGGTGATCCTGGTCCCGGCAAACACGTCGGGGATCCTGACTGTTCGCCTGAACTCGCTCGTGGTGGCGCGCACCCTCGCGCGCAGCGTGACCGTCTTCCAGGCACTCTCTTCGGCATCGATCTCGCGGTAGTCCCACTGCTCCAGCTCACCGTGCGTCGCAGCTGTCAGGACAGCCACCGCCCGCCCAACGGGCTCTTCCTCGTTGGCGATGACGACCGCCGACAGGGCGACCACCGCGACCAGAATCGCCGACAATTTGGCGAGGTTCATTTCCCCTCCCATGTCTTTCGCGAGATGTTCTTGCACGTCAGTCGGTCCAGTGTACCGATTCACGCGTGAACGCCGCGAACCTGGACAATGCTGCGCGTCGACGCCGCGTCATCCGTTAATCCGAGATGGGAATCTCCGGCGCTGGCATCGCGCCCGATTCGACAAAGGCCATGATGCCGAGCAGCGCGCCCCAGGAGTGGAAGCGATCGCTCGACAGGCGCTCATCGTCACCGGTTCCCTGGATGGAGGAGTAGTTCTCGCTCACATAGCCCTTGCGCTGCCACTCTCCGAGCAGCAGGTCAAGCGACTTCGCAGACAGATCGCTCGCCACGTGGAATTGGCCGGCCCGGCGCAATCCCAGGTACGTCAGGAAGTTGAGCGGGGGCCAAATCGCTCCTCGCCAGTACCGCTGGCTCGGGAACGAAGGGTCGTTGCGCGCAATGGACGGCAGCACCCACCGACCCCAGAATTCGTCCGGATTCAGCAGGTGTTTGTCGACCATGTCGCGTGCACGGTCTGCCGAAGGCACCCCCGCCAACAACGGGTAGAACAGCGTCGGCGACAGGCGGTGCGACAGCTCGCCGGTGTCGGTGCGGCGGTTCAGATAAAGGCCGACCTCGTCGTCCCACAACGACTCCATCCTGGTCCGCAGGAGCGCCGCTCGCTCGCGCAGCTCCTGAGCCTCGGCATCGTGGCCGAGCACGTCCGCCATCTCGGCCAGCGCCTCGGAGTCGGCGATCACCAGGCTGGTGAGGCCCACGTCCTGCAGCTCGAGGATATGTCTGGACGGGTTGAACGGCACACCCTCGTACATGGGCGAGTCGTCCATGCCGGACTCGTATCCGGCCGTGCGTTTGGTCTGGGTGGCGGGCTCCTGGAACGGGTTCTTGGCCGGGTGCGATCCGTAGCTGAGGAGTCCGTCATTCATGCGTCGCGTCACCCACCACCGGTTCCACGCGAGCAGGCCGTCAAAGGTCGCCTCGAGAAACCACCGCTCCGGAAAGCGCTTGAAGACCTCGCGCACCATGAGCCCGCCCACCGGTGGCTGGGAGCGATCCCACGACTTGCTGCCGTTGCCGCGGTTGTCGTTCGGGACGAAGCCCTCCTCGGTGGCGCCGGCGAGATGTTCGAGGACGTTGGCGATCGCCAGGTCGCGGCTCGAAAGGGCCGTCATGTAGGCGAGGAAGAAGTTGTCCCAACCGAACAGGCAGTAGCCGCCGTACTCCTCGTTCCACAGCCGGCCGACGGTGGACACCACGCGGTCGTGTCGAGGCTCGTAGATCGTGTTCCAGGCGATGCCCGACTGAACGGCGAGGTAGCCTTCTGCCAGGTGCCCGTGGGCCGCGGCTTCGCGCTGCAGGCTGGCTCGCTGGCGCGCGATCAGCCGGCGGACCTGCTCCTCCGAGCGCATGGAACCGGTGGAAATTCCGATCGGACCTCCGAGCGTGAGCACCAGGTACGGTGTCGCCGTCTGGACGTAGAAGTCCTCCTCGTGCTCCCCCGTGATGAAGACGTCGAAGAACCGTGACGGTGTGGTCGCACGAAGATGGTTGCCACCAGACCTCTCGAGACTCCCCGGCCGGTTCCAGAAGACGGCGCTCTCGACCACCAGCTTGACCGGCATGGCTGGCTCGGCGAGGGGCGTGATCAGGATGACCAGGTCTTCGCCCACGTGCGCCGACTCGACGCGCGCGCCGAGCTGCTGCCAGCGGATCTCGAGCTCGGTGTAGCGGCCGTCGTAGGCGTGCAGACCGGGCCGAATCTGCTCGGCGCCGTCGACGCGACGGCCGATGAGCCCCTCGCGCAGGTAGTCTTCGTCGAGCCACGCCACCTGCTTGAACGCGAGGTTGATCCCGAACCCCTCGGGCAGGACCACGTGTGTCAGCACGCTGCGGGAGTTCCAGGTGTTCCACCCCTGGATGAGCCTGGTCTTGATCTCTTGATACTCGGGAGGTAAACCAGTGGCGGCTCCTCCGGTGGTCGCCCACGGGCCGGCTGCAACCACGAGCGACCACATCACGAATCCTCGTATCACGGTGCTTCTCCTGTCGCGCACGGCACGCTCCTCAGGCCTGGTGGATCGGCTTTTCGAGGTTCTCGAACACACCTGCAACCATGACCGACGGAACCTCGCGACACCGGAATTCGTCTGGATACGCCTCTCTACCGCCTCCGAATCCAATCAGCGACCAAATCCAACCACTGCGCGGTACCGTCTTCCGGCCGACCAGGGCCGAATCCGTGGCCTCCCCTGGCAAAGAAGTGCAGCTCCACATCCTGGCCGGCGGCTCGCAGTGCCTCGGCGTACGCCTCCGACTCACTGATCGGAACCAGCTCGTCGTCGTAGGCATGGACGAGAAAGGCCGGAGGGGTGGCACCGGTGATGTTGTCCGTCAGTGAGAACTGCCGCACCTCCTCCGCCGTCATGGCGCGATGAAACAGGGTCTCCTCCAGCCACTTCCGGTTCTCGGCAGCCATGGTGACCGGCGGATAGACCAGGGCCGAGAAGCTCGGGTTCTCATCCCCGTTCTCCGATTGCAGGACGCTCACGCTTGCCGCCAGATGAGCTCCGGCGGAGAAACCCAAGACCCCGATCTTCGCGGGGTCGAAGCCATGAGTCTCGGCCTTGGACCGCATGAGGCTGAGCGCCTTGCGCGTGTCGGCCATGGGCACGAGATGGGGATGGTCGGACGCCTCTACCAGCGGTAGTCGATACTTCAAGACCGCGGCGGTGATGCCCTGTGATGACAGGTACTCGGCAATCAACTGTCCCTCGGCCACGATGGACTCCACCTCGTACCCGCCCCCGGGAAGAATGATCACCGCCCTGCCGGAGTTCTCTCCCCGGGCGTGGTACATCGTCAGCGTGGGTTGGGTGACGTTCTTTGCACACGGAACTCCCCACTCCTCCTTCACATATTCCTGGAGGGAGTTCTCCAAGTGATAGGGTGGCCGTCCTTCCCAGATTTCTATGACTTCTCCGGCACCGAGTGGCTGCACCCAGAGTGCGACCAGCAGCATGATGAACCGCCTCATATGCCCCCTTCCAACTTCACGCGCCCGGACTACCCCATCTCGGACTGGATACGCCGACCGGTGCTGACGGCCTCCATGGCCTCCGCCCGCCTGCCGTTTCGGTTCAGGATATCGGCGAGAATGTAGTACCCCAGAGGACCCTCGTGATGGTCCGGATCCTTGCTGATCCCCTCTCGAACGAGCTCCTCGGCCCGCTCGAGATCCTGACCGGTGTCCATCAGCAGTTTTGCCAGATAGTAATAGCCCTGAACGAAATCGGGTTCGGAATCGATGGCGGTCTCCCACAGTTCCTGTTGCCGCTCCACCTGACCCAATCTGCCGACCAGACGGCCGAGATTGAACTGTGCTCGGTGGTACTTCGGCGCCAGTTCGATCGCCTCTTCATAGTGAGCGACGGCAGGCTGAACCTCCCCTCGCTCCTCGAGCAGCACTGCCAGGTTGAAGTGCGGAATCGCGTACTCCTCGTTTTCAGAGATCGCCGCTTCGAAGAGCGACATCGCCTCCTCCGCTCGTCCTTGCTCGACCCGTATCTCGCCCAGCTTGTTGTGAATCAGCGACGGTGCGTCGGTGGTCGCTGCCGCCTCGTCGAGCACTGCCGCCGCCTCATCGAGCCGGCCGCGGTCAAACTCGATGTCGGCGATGACGAGCGATGCGCGAGTGTCACTGCCCGAGACGTCGAGTACTCGCCGGAAGCCGACCACAGCCTCGTCCAAACGACCCATTGCCCGGTACGAGCTGGCCATGCCCATCAACGAGCTCTTGTGGTCCGGAGCCACCTCGAGAGCCCGTTGGAAGTGGCCCAGGGAGTCTTCGTACCGGTGCTGGCCCGCCGCGATCTGACCCAGCATGTGATGGGCGTCGACAATCTCCGGGTCCTCCTCCAAGACCGCGAGGAGAGTTTGCTCGGCCGCCTCCTCGTCGGCCCGCAGCTCCGACTGCGCCCGCATGATCGCGCGGTGGAGCCCGATCTTGTCCTTGGGATCGGCGCGGGGACGATCGCCCTCCTCCTCGAGACCGACCCCGCCCTGGCCGGCAGCGTAGCCCAGGGCTTGGAGCTGCGCGAGGGTCTGCGGGTCGAGATCCGGACCTGCTCCAGACGTCGGGTCCTCGCGCTCGATCTCCGTCTTCAGCTCGGCGAGTTTATTCTCGAGGCCCTCGAGAACGGTTGGTCGCTCGCCGGACAGGTCGTGCTCCTCGTGCCGATCCGCGCGCACGTCGTAGACCTCCGGGCGTGGGGCGCCGATCAGCTTGTACTGATCGGTGCGAATGGCCCTGAGCGGCGACCAGCCGTAGTGGAGCAGCGGATAGAGGGACTCGGAGTAGACTCCCCGGCCACCGCTGCTTCCCTCTCCCGCCACCAGCGGCAGCAGACTTCGCCCGTGGACCGGCGCCGGCGACTCCAGGCCGACCGCGTCGAGAATCGTCGGCAGCAGATCCACGTGACTGACCGCTGTGTCCACCACAAGCCCTCCGTCGGTGCCCGAGGGCGGCCGCACGATCAACGGCACGTGCACCGTGGTGTCGTAGAGGAAGAAGCCGTGGAACCCTTCGCCGTGGTCACCGAGACCCTCGCCGTGGTCCGCGGTGAAGATGATCAGCGTTTCCTCCAGCAGACCTCGCTCGTCGAGGGATCGCCGAAAGTCCCCGATGAGCGCGTCGGTGTAGGCGACCTCACCGTCGTACGACCGGTTCGGGTACATCGACCTGTACGGCTCGGGCGGGGTATACGGATCGTGAGGATCGTACAGGTGGAGCCAGAGAAAGAAGGGCGGGTCAGGCGGCCGTTCGTCGAGCCATCGAACGGCCTCGGAAATGGTGACATCGCCGGACCGTTGCACCGAGCTGAGGTTGGGCGACTCCATCTCGCTGAGGTCGAAGTCGTCGAAGTAGTGGTCGAACCCCCGCGCGATGCCCCACCGACTGTCGAGCACGAAGGCGCTGACAAAGCCGGCCGTGGACCAGCCGCCCTCCGACAGCACCTCGGCCAGGGTCGGGATGCCGTCGTCGAGGGTGTAGCCCACGTTCTCGCGCACACCATGCCCCGGCGGGTACAGCCCGGTGAGAATCGACGAGTGGGCTGGAAACGTGAACGGCACCGTGGTCGCCGCGTTCGTAAACAACACCCCCTCCCGGGCAAAGCTGTCGAAGTGAGGCGTATCCACCCGATCCGATCCGTAGCTCGACACGCGGTCCGAGCGCAGGGTGTCGATGGTGATGAGGACGATGTTGAGATCTTCGGGCGCGGTGTCTCCCAGGACCGCCTCGCGAACCTCCACCCGGGGCTCGCTCTGCTCGGCTCGACCGCAGCCCAGAATCGAGGCAACGCCGGCGACCACCGCCAGCAGAGCGATACCCAGCCGCGCCCGTCTCGGGGTCGCTGCTCCCGAACGAAATGATGTGACGGTCAATCTCGGCCTCCCACGACTCCTCCTCCGGCCTGGATTCTACCGGGTGCCGGTGCCGATGACCGAACACGTGCCTCCGAACGGGTATGGGACTCTCTCGCACGAGAGTCGGCACGATCGACGGGGAGATGCCGCATCACAGTGGCGGTTCGACCTATCCCTTCGCCTTCTTCTGCGGCTCCACGATCGTCTCCTCGATGTTCATGATCCCGCGAGCATAGTCTGTATATTCTTCCAAGGGTGTGGTGGCCCGGACCACCAGCTTGGCTCCGTCCGGTGACCCACCACCGTGCATGCACCCGGGTACGCCCGAACCGATCGTCAACCACTCCGAGAGTCGAGCCGCCTTGAATCGTGACTCGGCCGACACGTCGCCGGCCTTGAGGTATTTCTGAATCAGATGTCCGTACCGGGGGTTCGTGAAGTCCTGGTAGGACGGCATGCAGCCGGTCTCGACGATCCCGCCCCCGATCTCCTGGGTCAGACGTTTGACCTCATACGGCAAGGTGGCCACCATGATCTTGTTGGTGTGGGCCGTGTGTGGATCGGCGAAGAAGGAACCCGATGGGTGTCTGAACCCGAGCGCCACGGCACCGGCCCCCAGGCCGTACGTGATCGTGTTGTTGACCGACATGTTGACCAGCTTGTCGGTGAACGTCCTGGCTGAAAGGCCGTTCGCCCTGGCCATCAGAACGGCGGCGCCGATCATCACGTCACCTTGACCGGTAACACAGCCGCCGATACATGCTCGGTAGTTCGCGGTGAAATACTGAATGAACTTTGCCGTGAACGCGTACTCCCTGCACATGAACACCCGTTCGTGCGGGACGAAGACATCCTCGAACAAGAGCCATCCCTGAGTGATCCCCGTGTCCGGGGCCTCGAAGCCGGCGCTGTCTTCGAATTCCCGACGGTCACTCGGGCGCGTCGCCTCGACGATCGTCAGCCCGTCGATGTCCCTCGGCACGACGCAGGCGAGTGCGTAATCTTCATCAGCGGCTCCATAGATTCCGCCCGGCAGCAGGAAGATCTCCTGCGATGCGGCCGTGCCGCAGATCATCAGCTTCGCACCGCGGATGACGATCCCGTCTTCGCGGTCCTCCACGACGCGCAGATTGGTGTCCGGGTCGGGTTGTTCAGACGGCTTCAGGCTTCGGTTGCCCTTGGCATCGGTCAGGGCGCCGGCGACGGTGATGCCTCTTTCCTCCGCCGAGAGAATCCAGTTCTCAAGCCGTGCCTGATAGTCCGTGCCGTGCTCCTCGTCGATTTCGCTGCACACGGCCCACATGACGTTCATCGCGTTCCAGCCGACGCACACGGCACCCGTGCAGCTCCCCGTGCGGCGGAAATTCTGCCGCTTCATGCGCAGATTGGCGATCACGTCGTCGGAACTCTGCATCATGGAGTTCCAACGCAGGATCTTCTTGCCCGTGAACACCGACGTCGCCGTGTATATCTCCTCGAGCTCCGGGTCGTTGGCGGCGTCGTAGTTGAGAGCGTGACTCTCCACCGTACGCCTGGTGGCGGGATGGGTCGTCACATCCTCGATCAACTCCCCGAACTTGTAGATATTCGGCCTGAGTTCGCGGAGCGCAGCCAGATAGTCTCCTCGCGTTTTCAGGTACATGGGGTCTTACCTCCCATCCATACCGTCGTACTCACGATGCGCCCAGACCGGGCTCGGTCGCGTTGACGAGCGCCGCCATGTTCCCGTGCGGATGACGGTTGTCCCGCATCAGCTGATGCGCGTGCCCTATTTCATCGAACGTGAAGACCTGGGAGAGACACGGGTCGATCTTCTTGTCGATCAACAACTGGTTGACCGCGGCCGCCTGCTCGTCGTTCGACAGGTGGCTGCCCTGGAACCGCTTCTGGCGCATCCAGTGGAAACGGAGGTCCATGGTGACGTTGTAGCCGGTGGTGCCGGCACAGATGACCACCATGCCTCCGGTGTCGGCAACGAAGGCCGACGTCGGGAGCGTCGCCTGCCCCGGATGGTCGAAGACGATCTTGGGGCTCACGCGATCGCCGAACGCCTCCCACATGGCCTTGCCGAAGGCACGCGCCCCCTTGAACCAGACGCCCCACTCCGCGCTGTCGACGTCCGGCATCGGACCCCAGTGATCGAACCCGGTCCGGTTGATGACGCCGACCGCGCCGTGGTCGAGGCAGAACTGGCGCTTTGCTTCGTCGGAGACCACGGCCACTGCCCTGCCACCGGCGGCCTTGGTGATCTGCAGTGCGAGGCTGCCGAGGCCACCGGCGCCACCCCACACGAGAACCGCATCTCCCGGCTCGACCGTGTGAGGCGGCCAGCCCATGAGCATCCGGTAGGCGGTGGACGCGCACAGCATGTAGCAGCCGGCCTGTTCCCAGGTGAGGTGCTTCGGCTTGGGCTGGCACTGGTGGGACTGGATGCGCGCGAACTGGCAATAGCTGCCGTAGTTGGTCTGGTAACCCCAGATGCGGACGCTGGGAGCCAGCATAGGGTCCTTGCCCGACAGCACCCACGGATCGTCCGGCTCCCACCAGCCGCTGTGGGCCACGATCTCGTCGCCAGGCCTGACGTTGGTGACCTCGTCGCCGACCGCCCACACGACTCCGGAGCAGTCGCTGCCACCGGCGTGGAAGTCCTCGGGCTCGCCCTTCTTCTGACGCTCGGCGATCACGTCGAGGGGGTAGCCGAGGGCGGCCCAGACGTTGTTGTAGTTGATGCCGGTGGCCATCACGTAGACCAGCACGTCCTTGGGGCCGATCTCGGGTGTGGGGATGATCTCGCGCTGCTGCGAGTCGCGCGGCTCGCCGTAGCGGTCAGGCCGCACCACGACCGCGTGCATATTCTCAGGAACCTCACCGAGAGGCGGGCGCTCTCCGAGTTCACAGATTTCCATTGTTCCTCCCTGATCGGTACAAACGTTGAGCGAGATACCCACGGGCCCAGTGGCCGAGCGTGTAACTTACCCGATTCAGTGGTACTGGCGCCTTCATGCTTCCCTGCGAAGCACCGCTTCGCGCAGGATCCTGTCCACGTCGACCTCATCCTGGCCCACCGGGCAGGCGACCTCGCATCCCCGGCAGTACACGATGACCTCGCAGGCCTCCTCGATCCCCATGATCGGGCCATCGAGCACCTCGACGTCGGCGTCGTTCTGGTCCATCTCCTGCTTGCAGATCGACCTCTCGTACGAGCCGCTCCTGAACGCCCCTCTCGGACACGCTCCGTGGCACGGCGCATCACAGCCCGCGCACGGGTCGAAACCTTCCAATGGACCGGTCGCGTCGAGCTCCGCCTCCATGAAGATCCCTCGGAGGCGAAGATTCGAACCGAGCCGCGGCGTGACCAGCAGGTTGTTCCTCCCAATCACGCCGAGGCCGGCGAGGACGGCGGAATCCTTGAGGAAAGTCCCGCCGTACTCGATCTGGTACGGCAGCGAAAGGGCGGTGATTCCGAGCTCTTCACCCAGCCATATGCGGAGCTTCCTCGACTGCTTCCTCAGGACCCGATTGCCGGGGGTGAACCCCGGCACCTTGAGGCTCCACCAGTCGAGCACCGGCTCGGAGGGAGGATGAGCCAGCGCCCACACCAGCACCGATCTGTGCTCCTCCTTCCACTTCACGCCTTCGTATTCGTCGTAGTACGGCGATCTGTCATAGATCCCGAAGGATCGAGAAGCCTTGAGATCATCGACCCTCGCGATCCCCGCGATCGATGCACCCAGCTCTATCGCCTTGTCGACGATGGTCCTCTCGATCGTGTTGCCGTCCGATCTCATGGCGTCAGGTCCTTTCCACCGCGGAGCCGAGCGAGCATCTGGGCCCGCCACTGTTCGGTGCTCTCGATCTGGTTGAACGAGTAGAAGTGCACACCTTCCATGTTGTACGGAGGGGTGTCGAAGCAGGGGGCCAGCGCGAGGAGCAGCTCGTCCGGGCTGTAACCTCCGGGCGCAAACATCCTGCCGACCAGACCGCGATTCGATTTGAGGAATCGTTTCGACTGCCCGACACCGATCTTGAGTGCGATCTTCAGCAGCTTGGTCCGCTCCGCGACACCGGGAACACCGACGTGCACCGGAAGATCGACGCCCTCGGCTCGTACCGCCCGCAGCCAGTCGACGATCACCTCGGGGTCGAAGCACATCTGGGTGATCATGTAGCTCGCGTACGGCTGCTTTGCCTTGAGGTACCTGAGCAGCGTCTGATCGTCGATCAGGGGGTGGCCTTCGGGATACGCACCGATGCCGACGATCTGCATACCGTGTTCGATGTCCGACATCGCCCGGAGAAGCTGGAGCGACGAGTCGAACCGCCCCACCGGCTTTTCGGCGTCACCGCCGACGACGAAAACCCGGCGGATTCCGAGGTCGTCCAGCTGTCCGAGAATGTCGCGCAGATCCGCCTCGTCGACCACCATGCGCGCCGCGATGTGGGGTATGAGAGTGAATCCGCGGTCACGCAGCCGGCGTGTCAAATCGAGGGTGGCGGGTATCCCCTTGTCGGGCGAGCAGGTGATGGCCACGTCGGACCCTGCCGGGATGTGCTCGACCTGCTTCTCGACGCCCTTGAGCGGAATGATCTCGAAACACGGGTCCTCCAACCGGCCCCGTAGCGCATCGCATCCAACGTCGTTGTTCATTCGCACCCTTTCACGCGGTTCACCGACCCTTCCAGTCGGGGTCCCTCTTCTCCACGAACGCCTTTGCACCCTCGCGAGCGTCGTCGCTCTCGATCATTCTCATGAATGCGGGCCAGGATCTGGAGCGCAGCGCGGCGTAGCACTCCTCGAAGGTGAGATTCTCGGTCAGGCGGACAGCCTCCTTGACCGCCGCCAGCGAGAGGGGCGCGGCGCGGAGCAGATCCTCTGCAAATGCGCGGGCCCGCTCCATGAGCTGATCCGCCGGCACGACCTCGTTGACGACGCCGAACGCGGCGAGCTCCCGGGCCCCGTAACGCCGTCCGGTCATGAGGATTTCGAGAGCCTTCTGGCGCGGCAGGAGCTTGGGCAGCATGAAGGTGCCCACGTCCGGCGCGACACCGATTCGAACCTCCGGCATGTAGAACTCCGCGTGCTCGGCCGCGATCACGAAGTCCGCCCGCAGCAGCATTTCGAACCCCGCGCCCACGGCCATGCCGTTGACGGCGCAGATGACGGGCTTGAGGAGATCCGTCATCTCGGGGAAGCCTCCGAAGCCGCCCTCACCGAAGTCACCGAGGTACTCCTCACCGTCGGCGACCGCGTTGAGATCCCAACCCCCGGAGAAAAACCTGTCGCCGGCTCCGGTGAGAATGGCCACGCGGAGGTCCGCGTCGTCGCGAAACTCGGCGAAGACCGTGCCCATCTCCCGGCTCAATGGACCGTCGATGGCGTTCGCCTTGGGCTTGTCGAGCACGATCTCGAGTATCTGACCGTTTCTCGTGACATCGAGATATTCACTCACCGCCGTTCCTCCAAAAGAACGCGACTCCCGTTGCCGGGCCGGCCGCCGCGGCTCACGTCTGCCTCACGCGGATCAGCGCGTCAGCCGCGACGACACCCTGGCCTTCGGGCAGCACCATCAGCGGATTGACATCGAGCTCGACGATGGCCGCGGGATCCTGCTCGACCAGGGTGCCGATCGCCAGGATCGCATCCACGGCGGCACACACATCGGCGGCAGGCCTCCCCCTGAAACCGTGCAACAGGGGCGCAGACCGCAGCTCACCCAACGCTCGAGTGACCCGCTCTCGGTCGACCGGCAACAGGAGTGACCTGCTGTCCTTCATCAGCTCGACGAGGATTCCACCGCCACCGATCAACAGGTAGGGACCGAACTGCTCGTCTCGGGCAACGCCGACGATGAGCTCCGCCACGACGCCCTCGACCATCGCCTCGACCAGACAAGAATCCGAGAGATGCGACATCTCCGTCACCGCTGCCGACACCTCGTCGGCGTCGCGAAGACCGAGTCTGATGCCCCCGGCATCCGTCTTGTGCGCGACCCCCAGGGCCTTGACCACCAGGGGGTAACCCAGCTCCTCGGCCGCCTCGGCTGCCTCAGGCGCACCCCGGACGACTCTCGATCGGGGGATGGGCACACCGCAGCTTTCGAGGAGGCTCTTGGATTCGGCTTCATCCAAGTCCCTGACCTGCTCGCCGTGCGCAGCGCCCTCCCACTCGATCAACGATGGGCTCGGCCGACGGCGCCACGCAATGCCCACATCGACCGCCGCCCGGATGCCCGCGAGCCCGGCTTCGATGCCGGCCAACGGTACGATTCCCTGTTCGATCAATCGCGCCGCGACACCCTCCGATATGGTGTCCGAAAACGTCGACAGCACGGCGCCCCTGGTTCCGGTCTCGTGGACCGCCCGGACGAATCCCCTCTCGGCCCCGCCCCAGGTCGATTGATCGCACATGTCCTCCCTTGGGTAATCGAGGAGGCACAGCGAGACGTCAAAACCCTCGGAGACGAACGGGGTGAACGTGGCCGCCAGCCGGTTCTCGTCGTCCCAGTCGAACATCTGGAAGTCGAGCGGGTTGGCGGCCACCATCCGCTCGTGGACCGTCGCGCGCAGACGGCGTGTCACCTCCTCGGAGAGCGGCGGCATGGTCAGACTCGATCCGATCATCGCATCGGCGAGAAGCGTCAGGTCGCCCCCCGAGGTGCTCATGGCTCCGATCCGGCCGCCCTGCAAGGGACCGAGGACGTGCAGCACCTTCAGAGCCTCCATGAGCGCTTCCAGAGAGTCGACCCGTGCGACGCCGAGGCGGTCGAAGAGATCGCTCACCAGGGCGTCGGATCCGGCGAGGGACGCCGTGTGCGACACGACGATTTTCCGCGCGAGGTCAGAGCGGCCGGTCTTGATGGCAACGATCGGTTTGCCGAGCTCGCGGGCAACGTTGACGGCCTCCTGGAAGGCCCTCGGATCGGACATCGCTTCGACGTAGAGGCCCAGCGCCGTGACTTTCTCCTGTCGCGCGAACACGTGGATCGCATCGTGAAGGTCGAACTTGAGCTTGTTTCCCAGGGACATCATGTAGGCGATCGGCAACCCGCGCCGCTGCATGGAGAGGTTGAACGCGACGTTGGAGGACATGAGGATGATGGCCACCCCTTCCTCCGCCCGTCGGCCCCCCTGCTGGTCGGGCCACAGCATGGCCCCGTCGAGGTAATTGAGGAGTCCGTAGCAGTTCGGCCCGACCAGGGGCATCTCACCGGATGCCTCGAGAAGCTGTTTTTGCAGTTCCCGGCCCTCCGCTCCCGCCTCGCTGAAGCCGGTGGCATAGCAGATCGCACCGCCCGCGTCCCGTGCGGCGAGAGCCCTGACGATGTCGATCGTGAGGTGGCGATTGACGCCCACGTAGGCCGCGTCCGGGCTGCCCGGGAGATCCTCGACCGACGGGTAGACCGTGCGTCCCAAAATCTCCGTCTTCTTGGGATGGACCGGCCAGAGCTCACCCTCGTACCCCATCCGATCGCTCTGGCGGATGACCTCCTGGGCCTGCGCACCGCCGAAGATGGCGATGGATCGTGGTCTCAAGAAGCGCTCGAAGGACATCTATTCCCCTCCCCGCGGAAGGTCCCCCGCCCCATCCTCCTTCAGCCACCTCAGAAAAGACCAGACGCACAGCGCGATCACGAAGATCAACGGCAGTGCGACGATCAGCGAGGCCGTCTGCAGTGGTCTCAGCCCGCCGAGGTACATCAGGGCGATTGCCATCCCGCCCAAGGCCAAGGCCCAGAACAGGCGGTTCCACCGCAGGGGTTCCGACTCACCCGCCACGAGGTCCCGGGAAGCGACCGATGCGATGGTGTAGGCCGAGGCCTGGAGGGTGGTCGCGGAGTAGATGAAGCACATGGCGACGAACAGGATCAACACCAGGGTCCCGGCCGGAAGGGCGTTGACCACGGCCACGATGGCCGCCTGCGGCGAGACCTCGTTCATGATCTCGATGACCGGCACCGTGCCGTTGAGCTGGTTGTGCAGGGCCGTGTTGCCGAACAGGGCGAAGAAGAGCCAACAACCGAGGCTCCCCCACACGAGGTTGGCCGTGATCACCTGGCGAACCGTCCTGCCCCTCGAAATCCTGGCGACGAAGAGGCCCATGAACGGGGCATAGGCGATCCACCACGCCCAGTAGAAGACGGTCCAGGTCTGGGGGAAGCCCGATCCCGCCACCGGATCGGTGTAGAGGCTCATTCTGACGAAGTTGGTGGCGAGCAGGCCCAGACTGTTGGTGAAGGTGTCGAGGATGAACACCGTGGGGCCGAACAGGAGCACGAAGGTGCAGAGAAGGAACCCGAGGTAGACGTTGGCATCGGCCAGCCGCTTGATGCCCTTCTCCATCCCGAGGTAGACCGTCGTTCCGAAGATCGCGGTCCAGACGAGGATCACGAAGGCATCGAGGGCAAAGGTGCGCTCGATGTGCAACAGGGTGCCGATGGACTCGGAGAGAATCGGTGTCCCCAGCCCGAGCGAGGTCCCGGTGCCGCCGACCAGTCCGAACACGAACAGGACATCGATCAGCTTGCCGAGGGGCCCGTCGGCACGATCACCGATGACACCGCGGCACGCCTGGCTGATTCTCAGGTACGGAATCCTGCGGTTGTGGAAGGCGTAGGCGATGGGCAGGGCGGGAATGCAGTAGAGCGCCCACGCCAGGGGACCCCAGTGGAAGAGCCCGTACATGGCCGCCCAGTGGGCCGCCTCGGCGGACCCCGGCTCGATGCCGAAGGGGGGCGCCTGGTAGTAGTAGACCCACTCGATGGTGGCCCAGTAGAGCAGCGAGGTCCCGATCCCGGCGCAGAAGAGCATCGCGATCCAGCTCAACGTTCGAAACTCGGGTTTCGCGTCCGCGCCGCCGAACCTGACCTTGCCGTAACGGCCGAAGGCGAACCACAGCAGCACGCAAAAGGCCGCGAACGTGAACCAGAGATAGAGGAAGCCGAGTTGGTGGGTGATGAAGCCCATGATCCGGTTCAGGACCGTGGCGCTCTCCTCCGGGAAAACCATGAGCGGCACGATCGCCGACACCACCACCACCAGCGCGGGCCAGAAGACCTGTCTGTCGATCGGCGCAGACTTCATCTCCGTCATTCTGCCCCTTCTTCCACGTTTTCGGGAGGATCGATCTCGCCAAGTACACCATTCAAGACCTGCCGCAGCCGCGGAAGCACCGACAGCTCGCTCTGATCCTCGTTGAAGTATCCCGCATACACGGCCACGAGATCGCGGTCAGGGTTGACCAGGAGTCCCTGGCCGGCCCAGCCCCCCTTGAACAGGTCGTTGTTGCCGTAGACCAGATCCCACTGGTAGACGTTGTGCTTGACGATCCCCTGCTCGAACTCGTCCGGCGCACCCCACCGCGCATTGGCCAACAGCTCGGGTCGACCGCCGCTCTTGAGCATCGCGATGTGTCGATCTGAGATGATCTTTCTTTCGGTGACCACCGAGGAGCTCGGTGTGAACAGCAGGCCGAATCGAGCGACGTCACGGAGCCTTCCGAGGAAGCCGCCCGCGAACATCGGCACGCCGTAACGGGGCGCCAGGATGGCCGCGTCGCTTTCGGTTCCGATCTGCGTCCAGATCTCGCGTGAGAAGGCGTCCTGGAAGGGCATCCCCGTCAGCCTCTCGACGAGCCAGCCCAGGATGTAGGTGTTGATCGAGCCGTACTCGAAGGAGGTCCCCTGCTCGGCGTATCTTCCGACCTTCAGACCGGCGATGTACTCGTAGGGGTTGTCGCCAGAATCGTCTTCCCAGTGGGCTTCGCCTGTGGTCTCCATGAGGCGGTGATAGCACGATGCCTTGTCGTAGTACTCTTCCGGGCAATCGACGCCGGTCGCCATGTCCAGGATGTTCCTGACGGTGATCCCTTCGTAGGATGAGCCCTTCAGCTCCGGGATGTACGTCTCGATGCTCGTGTCGATCTCGACCTGCCCCCTTTCCTCGAGGATGCTCACCACCGCAGACACCAGCACCTTGGTCACCGACCAATAGATGGGTCTCTCGTAAGGTTCCATCCGCGGATAGATCTCGAAGACGATCTTGCCCCTGTGGAGGATGACCATTCCCATGCAGGTCGAGAGATCTCCGTTCAGGAAGTCGACGAACCGCATCGGCCCGTCCGGTGTTTCGACCTCGTGGTCGGCGATTTCGGACATCGGCTGCCGCTCGAGCTCTCGGACGGGCCCGGCGCGGTACACGTTGACCGTCGGGAAGATGCGGTTGAGGTTCCTGTTGTTCCAGGCCATGTCCTGGCCGTTGGCGGTCCACCAAGAAGCACTCTTCGGCAGTCTTTCTATCTGCCGACGAACCTCCTCGACCGTTGACGCGGACTCGAACCTCTCGGTTTCTGCGGCAACGAGCGCCGTCACGGCCAACAGACACGCAACCACGACGAATGCTCCGACCCGTTCATTCACACAGTCTTTCATGCCGTCACCTGCCGTTCTTTTCGAAGAACTCCCAGATCACGTCGATCGCGAAGTTGTCCCCTCCCTGGTTTGGCCACTCGTGACCGCCGTCCCAGGCGCAGTCCACCACCTCGGCGCCTGTGGCGCAATTCGCGCGCTGAACGCAGCGAAGCCCCTGCATCCCGTCCTTAGGCGTCGGGTAGGGGCTGTCCTCGGAGCTGCAGCGCTGCGATTCCGGTCCGGCCCACGCCGCCATGACCTGCGATGTCGGCGTGTAGAGGAACCCGTCCTCGGACGGGGTGCCGTCGAACCGCACCACCGTGTCGCGGGTGCCGTAGAAGTTGATCATCGAGATCTTGGGTGACGGTCCGGGCGCACAGTTGAACCCTCTCGCGAGAGTGCCGCCCACAGGGGCGATGGCGGCGAAGCGATCGGACAGGTCGCAGCCGAGACGGTGAACGAACATGGCGCCGTTGCTCATGCCGGTCGCGAAGACACGGTCCCGGTCGACACAGACGGTGCTCTCGATCTCGTCCAGCAGGGCGGTGATGAAGCCGATGTCGTCGTGGCACGAGCACCAGTCGCACTCCCGCGGTTCGCCGCACTCCGGCGGCGTCGGGTAGTCATCGGCGACCTCGGTACAGGTCGGCCCCTCGGGGCCGGGAGAGGCGTTGCACGCCAGGTCGTTCCACGAGGTGATCCCCGTGCCGGCGAACTCGAAACCGGTGCCCTGCGGGTAGGCCACCACGTACCCATACTCGTCGGCATGCCGACTGAACGACGTCCGCTCGTTCTCCAACGCGGCCGCGGTCCCCGTGTAGCCGTGGATGGCCAGGACAAGCGGCACGGCGGTCCCCGTGCCGTAGCCGGAGGGCAGGTGGAGGCGGTACTCGCGTTCGAGCTCGCCGACCTGAATGGTCCGCGACACGGATTTCCCAGGAGCCACTGTCGACCTGTCGCTGCAACCCGCACTCGACCACGGCGTCTCGGCGTCTACCGCGAACACGGCAAAGACCGCCGTGAGACAGAGCACAGCGATGAGGATGAGTTGGCGAATGATGGCGGTGTTCGACATGACCCCTAACCTTCTCTCGTGTGACCGTGGCCAACGAGAGTGACGATGGATCGTGCCGGGATTTCGGCGACTCGGGACGCGGGGAGAGAGGCAAAAGGGCTGAGATCGTGTCCAGCGTCGGTCACGTAGGGAATCCAAGCGCCGATCTCCAGGCCATCGATCTCGAGGCTGACGGGGATTGTTTCATCCGACCAGTTGACGAAAACCGCGGAAAGAATCGCTCGGTCCGGGTCGTAGAAGCTCGACACCATCACCCCATCGACCATCTCGACATGAGATGCACCGTCCGAACGTCGAGCCTCGACCCGGACCATCCCCGGCCGCACGAAACGGCTGTAGTTCCCCATCGCCCAAAGCAGCTTCGATTCGTAGAAATCTCCGCCATCGATGAACTTATCGATGAAGATCAGGCCGTCCTTGTAGTCGTACGGCGAGACCCCGAGCCACCACTGCCAACTCGACGCACCGGCGACGACCAGGTCGAAGTGAATCAACCGCGCCACCAGGAGAGCCGTGTCCACGCCGAGATCTCTCCCCCGACCGTGGCTCCCCAGCGGACAAAACTCGGTCATCGCGTACCGCAAATCGGGATACCGGTCGAGCGCCGCACGGAGCTCTTCTCGACGCGTGACGAGGCCGGTGGAGGGAAGTTCCGTTTTGTAGCCGTGGCTCGCGATCCGCGGCGCGATCTTCCCGCGAACCGAGGTCGAGCTGTCGGCACCGAAGAACGCCTCCAGGTACTTCTCGCCCATCCACAGGTCGAGGATGCTCCCGGATTCCGGGATCTCGATCTCGGTTTCCGCCAGCCCCGGCTCGGCGGCGAGAGCGTCAATCACCCTTTTCATGTCTGCGATCGAGTACCGGCATCCCTCCTGGGTTCCGGCCTCCCAGTCCCACTGCGGCTCGTTGAACGGGCTGAGCACGTCGAATTCGATGCCCTCGATCTTCCGGAAGTGTTCAATGACATCCGCCAGATAGGTCGCGAAGTCGGCCTCTCTGCCGTTCGCCAGGTTGGTGCTGCCCGATGCGGCATCGCAGTATGCACGGCCGTTCTTGGTCATGTTGATGGGCGGGCTGTTGACGAACGCGATGAGCCGCTCGACCCCCCTCTTTTCGGCCGCCTCGAGAAACCAACGCTGACCAGGGAGACGGGTCCAGTCATACCCCGTGAAGTCGTCGTTGTAGAACGTGTCGGCGCGACGCCACGATCTGCTGATGTGCTGCTGCCGGCTACTGCCGGCGCCGATGTTGAAACGCCAGATCGACAAACCGATACCACGGGGATCGTTGGCTCGGTCGAGGCCGGTTTCGAACAGCAGGTCTGCGATCGCCTCTCGCTTCGCGAGCGGCCACTGCCCGACGTGCTGGATCGACCAGCAGTCCGAGGCACCGAACCCGAGAATCTCCTGCCCGGCGTCCTCGGCGTTCACCGTGACTCTCAACACCGCACGTTCGTCAGTCTGCAGGTCTCCGTGGGCCCCCGGCTCACACCGTGGGTAGCCGGGGACGTCGATGCGGGTCACGACATCGGACACGCAACCCAGGCACACAACAGCCGTGGCGACCACCACCAGCATCGACGCGCTGCCGCAGAGGCCACGCCGCCGTCTGCCGCTCGTCGCCGACCGACTCGGCGAACGATGAGCCATCATCTCGTCAACCGGGCGAGCTCCATGGCCGATCCATCGGAGGCGGTGATCGGCCGCAGTCGGTAGGAGAAGGTCATCGGCTTCGGCCACACGGTGTACTCGTCGTGCGGCCGCGCGCCCCAGCTGTCGTCTCCGCCGACGCCGGTCTGCTCCATGTCGATGCTGAGAGTGATCTCCTCGCGGCGATCCATCTCGTAGCTGTGCTTTGCCGTCTCGAGATCCTCGGTGGTGTGGTGGTGTGCGCTGAACGCGATCAGCGGTTCACCGATCACCAGCAGACCGTTGCCGTCGGCGTTGGTCAGGGAGAGCCAGCGGACATCGGTCTTGTTGCCATTCTCCTGCGGCTCCGAGTAGTCGACGTACTGCTCGTCGACGGTGCCCGTGTACACCCCGACGCGCGCCCCCGCCTTGCGATCCCAGTAGCTCTCGTGCGGGCCGCGGCCGTACCACGTGACGGTCTCCAACCCGCTCGGGACGGTCAGCTGCATGCCGAACCGGGGAAGCTCCGGCAACTCGGTGTCTCCGGGACTGAAGTCGTGCTCGACAATGACGTCCCCGCTGCCGAGGACGGTGAAGGTCAGCAGGTTGGTGGCACCCACGTCCGGGAACGCGCCCTCGAAGCGCAGCTCGACTTGCGCCGACCCGGTCTGGGTGACCGCCGAGGATGTCACCCTCCAGTTGCGGCTGGCCGCTTTCCACGGCGCGCACCGGTTCGGCATATCGTTGCCCCGATCGTTGTCGGTCGGGGCGCGCCAGAAGTTCGGTCTCGGTCCAGATCCGATCAGCTCGTTCCCCTGGAAGGTCAGTGACGCGATGGTCCCGTGATCCATCTCGAAGCGGACCGCGAAGCGATCGCCGGAAACCACGGTCATGCCGTCGCCCTCCTCAACGGTGAGCGGAGCCATATCTGCCGCGTCGAGCTTCGGCGCGGCGGCTTGGAGATCCAGCTCGAACTGCTCCCACGCCACCTCGTGACCTCGCGCCGCCCACAGCTGGTCCTCGGCCAACCGAAAGCTCAGGTCGAGCCAGTACTCGACCCCTGGCTGCGCCGTGACCACAGGCAGAGGAATCGCGATAGCCCGGCTCTCCGACGGCGCGATATCGAGCACCGGCAGCCGACCGGAATCGATGACCACGTCATCACGTTTCAGCTCCCAGATACCGTCAAAGCCGTCGAGGCTTTTGAATGCATAGCCGTTGGCGATCTCGACCTGACCGCGCGCGAGATCGACGGGTCTGGCCGTGACGTACTGGTAGACCTTCTTGACCTCGAACAGGCCGGGATGGGGTACCCGGTCCGGTGACACCAGGCCGTTCATCAGGAAGTTGTCGTCGTGGTACACGCCGGGCGGCTCGAAGTCACCGCCAAAGGCGAAGTAGAACTCCCCAGGACGGCCGGGCACCGGCTGCCGCAGGCCCTGGTCGACCCAGTCCCAGATGAATCCTCCCTGGAGCCGCTCGTGGCTGTAGATAGCGTCCCAGTAGTCCTCGAGGTTGCCGTTCGAGTTGCCCATGGCGTGCGAGTACTCGCACATGATGAGCGGACGGTCGTCGTAGTTCTCGGCGTACTCGACGATCTCCTCGATGCGCGCATACATGGGACAGAAGATGTCGGTGTTGGGACCGAGCTCGGCGCGCTCGTAGTGGACCGGGCGCGACGGATCACGGTCGCGGATCCACGAGCTCGTCGCCGTGAAGTTGACCCCGTCTCCCGCCTCGTTGCCGAGCGACCAGATGATGATGCTGGGGTGGTTCTTGTCGCGCTCGACCATGTTGATGGTCCGGTCGAGGTGGGCCTTCCCCCACTCCGGCTTGTTGCCGAGCGTCGTGTCCGGTTCGTAGCCGATGCCGTGCGACTCGATGTTGGCCTCGTCGATCACGTACAAGCCGTAGCGGTCGCACAGGTCGTACCACTCGGGCACGTCGGGGTAGTGGGAGGTGCGAACCGCGTTGATGTTGTGCTGCTTCATGAGCCGGATGTCCCGCACCATCAGGTCCGTGCTCATGACGTGCGCGGTGTCGGGGTCGTGCTCGTGGCGGTTCGTCCCCTTCAGGTAGATCGGGACGCCGTTGACGAGCAGCTTTCCGCCAGCAATCTCGACCTCCCGAAAGCCGACGTTGCTGGACAGCGACTCGACGATTGTCCCATCCGCGTCTCTCAGGGTCAGCACCAGCCGGAACAGGTTCGGCTCCTCGGCCGACCACTTCGGCGGATCGACCACCGTGCGCTCGAGCCGCACTTCGACCTCACCGCCGGAGTCGACCGCAGCTGCCACGGACAGGCCCTCGACGACCCTCTCGCCCTCGCTGTCGAACAGCTGCGCGTCGACCGAAAACGGACGGCCGTCTGCGCCGAGGTTGCGGACCCGCACGTCCACGCCGAGCCGGGCGTCGCGGTGGCTGTCGTCGAGATCGGTGTGCACCTGGAAGTCACGGATGTGGAGCTCGTCCCGTGCGACCAGTGAGACGTCGCGGAAGATCCCGCTCAGCCGCCAAAAGTCCTGGCACTCCAGGTAGGACCCGTCCGAGTAGCGGTAGACCTCGGCGGCGAGCACGTTGTTACCCGCCACCAGGTATCTCGTGATGTCGAACTCGGCCGGCGTGCGGCTGTCCTGGCTGTAGCCGACCTCGTGGCCGTTGACCCAGACGTAGAACGCCGAGCTCACTCCGTCGAACTGGAGGAACACCCGCCTGCCGACCCACCCCTGCGGGATCGTGAAGGTGCGCCGGTAGGAACCGACCGGGTTGAAGTCGTGCGGTACGCGCGGCGGGTCGGGCTCGCCCCAGGCATACCGGATGTTGGTGTAGATCGGGTAGCCGTATCCGTGCAGCTGCCAGTTGGCGGGCACCGGGATCGTGTTCCACGAGCCGACATCGAAATCGGGGCGGTAGAACTCGACCGGTCTCCGGGCCGGGTTCTCCGACCAGTGGAAGCTCCACTCGCCATTGAGCGACCGATACCAGGGAGATCCCGCGGGCTCTCCGACCTGCGCAGACAGAGAATCAGCAAAGGGTATGGCGGTCGCCCGCGGCGCCTCCTTGTTGCGCCCGACCATCTGCGGGTTTTCCCAGTCCGGGTGGAGATCCGCGCTCGCGTTCGCTCCCCACACCACCGCCATCAGACACCCGGCGGCCAACACCAACGCCGTGGCTCGTACCTTCGACCAGGTCACGCACACCTCCGTTCCGCGTCCAATTCGAAATCCTCCCGGAAACCCATGACCATGGTACAGGTCGGCAGGCTGCGCACGGATACAGAAAGGGACGAGCCCGCCGAAGCGGGCTCGTCCACGAGACACCCTTGATCAGAACTCGAAGCGCAGCCGCAGCTCGGCCCGCCGCGGCAGTACCCAGAGGTTGGGCACGGGATTCTCATCGGGGTTGAACTCGCGGCTTCTCCAGCCCTCGACCGCGTCGTCGTTGAGGACGTTGAGCATCTGCAGGTCGACGCTGAGGCCCATCCCCCTGCCGAGACTGAAGTGCTTGCCGATGCTGAGATCCCACAGGAACTGGTCCGGGTACCGCTGGTCGTAGCTGGCCGGCTCGGCGATGACTCGGGTCTCTCGCCACCAGGTGCTCGGCTCCTGGACGAACGCGTAACGGTCGTAGGGCCGACCGGTCTGAAAATTGACCACGGTGCTGAGCTTGATCTGCCACGGAGCCATGTAGTTCGCGACCACCCGGAACATGTGCCGGCGGTCGGCGTTGAGAGCCTTGTCCGCGTTGAGGTGGCTGTTGGGATCAGTCTCGTCATTGAACCAGTACATGACATAGCCCTGGCTGCCCCAGTCCAGGAAGGTCGGGTTCAGGCCCTCCGACTTGGAGAGGGTGTAGGAGGCGAGCATGTCCCAGTTGTTCCTGAACCGTTTCTTGAAGGTGAATACCAACCCCTGGTATTGCTGCTCGTACGGGCGATCACCGCCGGTCGCTCCAGGCCCGGAGCTGTTGCCCTTCATCGTTGTCGGTCCACCGCCGCCGTAGTCGCGAAGATCGAACACCTGTCCGTTCCAGGGGTCGGTGTAGGTGAAGATTTCATACGGCGCGTCGTCGAGGAGATGCCAGCCGATGAGGTCCTCGGTCTTCTTGTAGACCGCCTGCACGCCAAACGAGCTGGTCGCACCCACCTGGTGCTCCATCCCGAGGGTGTACTCCCAGGTGTGCGCGTTCTCGGTACCATCGACCAGCAAGGCGTCGGAGGCCTCCCATGACCACGTCTGCTCCCACTCGCCGTCCCAATTGAGCCAGTACCCCTGAGAGGGCGGCTTATCGGGCGGCGGCCAGTACCACTGGCCGAACACGGGTCCCGCGTGGAAGCGCCCGATCGAGCCGCGGACGAGGGTCTTTCCGTCGCCGGTCGGCTGCCAGGCAAAGCCGAGGCGCGGGTCGATGCTGGTCCAGTCGACCATGTCGCGACCCGGGATGATCTCACCGGTCGGGTTCGAATCCCCGTCGAGGCGGGGATAGTCGGGGACCCGGGCCTGGTGGCGGTCATAGCGGACACCGAGCTCGACAGTCAGCCTCTCACTCATCTGCCAGCTGTCTGTCACGAAAGCTCCGCTAGACTCCGATATCGCACCGTAGTAGAACGGCGTCTGGTAGTACAAGCCCTGCCAGGTGTAGTAGTAGCCGTAGCCGTAGTAATAGCTGTAGTAGTAGGACTCCGCCTGGTAGTAGTAGCTGGTGTCGAAGGTCTTGGTGTTCGCGCTGCCCTTCTTGTACTGGACACCGAACTTGAACTCGTGGTCCCCCTTGATGAAGTCGTCGGCGTGCTGCGACAGGATGATCTCGGCGTCGTCGGTCTGCGGGTCCCATTCCCAAGTCCACCACATTCCACCGGAGTACACCCAGGGATCGACGGTCGCGTCGACGAACATCCACTCATCGCTCGGGACCTGAGGTCCCCAGGTGTAGTCGGTGCGCCAACCGCCCGCCCGCGCCTCGAGAAAGGTGTTGCTGCCGACGACGGCGCTGTAATCCAGGGAAAACATCTTGACGTTGTTTCTGCTCTCCCCCCAGTTCGACGGTTCGGAGTACACATCGCCCACCGATGGGCCCACGTAGTCGTGGTCGCCGACCCGCAGGTTGAGGCGGTGGTTGCCGCCGAACTGCGCGGTGAGCTTGAGATCGTAGTTGTCCCAGGTGCTCTCCTTCTGACCGGGGAGCTCCTCCTCGTATGGCCAGTACTCCAGGACACGCCCCCACTCGGTTGCGGCGAAGAACCACAGGTGGTCCTTGACGATCGGGCCACCCAGGGTCAGCACCAGATTGTTGTGGTGATCGAGCCGATAGTTCTGCGCCCCTTCCGGCGCGTCCTCGTCAATCGCGTTGGTGGAGACCCAGTCGGGGACCCAGTAGTCGAGGACCGCCGAGCCGTGGAAGTCGTTGGTACCCGACTTGGTGACGACGTTGAATGCGCTACCGAGCATGCTGCCGTACTCGGCGCCGGCACCGGTTCCGACCATCTGGAGCTCGGCGATCAGCTCGTCGTTCATCGACCACTGGACATCACCGGCCTCCGGCGAGGTGCTGTCGAGACCGTCGATGTTCCACTGATTTGACTGTACGTCCGAGCCGAAGGGCGAGAGAAGGAATATACTCTCGCGGTCCGCGGCCACTCCCGGAGCCACCGCGAGGGTGTCGTAGAAGTTGCCCCTGGTCGGCAAATCCTTGATCTGATCTGCATCGTAGGCTGCACCGAAGCTGGGGCTCGCGGTATCGATCACCGGCGTCTCGGCGCTGACGGTGATCTCTTCCGAAAACGCCTCCGGCATGCTGAAATCGACCGTTGCGACCGCGTCAATGGCCACCCTGACCTCCTCGGCCGCCTGCGACTGGTATCCCTCGAGGGTCGCCGTCACGGTAAAAATGCCGATCGGCATCGCCGTGAACGAGAAGCCACCTGAGGAGCTCGTCACGGTGGTTCTCTGGGCCGAGCCGAGGATCTCGCCGGTGACGACGACGGTGACCCCCGGCAGGACCTGGCCGTCAACGTCGACGGTCCTCCCTCGAATGCTGCCAGTGGTCTGGGCCCAGGCCGCCTGGCTGACGAGCACCGCGAACACCGCAACTGATACCGTGATCCATCGTCCTCTGGTCATCGGATACCTCCTCCGGTCCGTTCTTTCGCGATCGTACGATCCGTTCATCCGTCGCCTCACCGTCCACGGATCGTGGCTTGCGTTCCCAGGTCCTCGATTCCCCCCTTGACTCCTCGTTCCTTCAGACGGACGACCTCGACGGCCAGCCCGTCCGCCGCCAAATTCGCGAGCACCGAACCGTCCGCACCGTCGTCGGTGATCAGCAGATCCGCGCCCGAGATGTCGGCCACGAAGGCCGATGCCACCTTGCCGATCTTGTCGTGGTCGGCGAGAAAGACACTCTTCTCCGACGACCTCACCATGGCCTGCTTGATCTCCGCCTCGGCGATGTTGCTGTTGGTAAACCCTCGAACCGGGTCGACCCCGTTACAGCCGAGGAAGGCCACTTCGGCGCGGAGCTGATCGAGCACCAGGGTCCCCATGGGCGCGACCAGTGAGTGCTGGAGCGGGCGCAGGGTGCCGCCGGTGACGATGACCGAGACCCCGGGCAACGATTCCAGGATGAGTGCGATGTTCAGGCCGTTGGTGATCACCACGACCCGGGCGAGCTCCGGCGACAGCGCCTTGGCCAGCTCGGTGGTGGTGCTGCCCACGTCGATGATCACTGTCTGGCCGTTCTCGATCATCGCGGCCGCGTGCGCCGCGATGGCCGCCTTCTCGGCGCGGTTGGTGGTGCTGGTCTCCTCGAGAGGCATCTCCATGGCGCCGCTTCGAGCAGCCACCGCGCCACCCCGAATCCGGGTCAGCACCCCCCTTCCCTCGAGGTACTTGAGATCTTCACGAATCGTGACTTCTGAAACGTCCAGCCGGTCCGTGAGCTCGGCGATGCCCACCCGCCCGTTGACCTCGATCGCACGACGAATCGCGTCGTGCCGCAACGCAGCCTTGAGCGCGACCTGGTGCTGTAAAACTGGCACCCGCGTGTCCTTCAATTAGGAAAGATAATCCAAAATTTTCGAAAGCGCAAGAGGCCACGCGGCAAAATCCGTACATTCGTCATATTTCCCGTCCTGTCGTGTGACGGCGCTCTCCGAATCTCACCTTATGCCCAAATGAGATCAATTATCACTTAGTTGTTCTCGTCTCAGAGCTAGAGCTGACCAGATCCGTCGCGTCGTGCAAATGAGCGCTCATCGGCCGCAGCACACCACCGTGGAGTTCATCGAGTCGAAAGAAACAAGAAATTTCCACTGGAAATCAAAGAAAATCTCGATATTGATGTTATCCTCGAATCCCCTATCCAAGGAGCTCCTCCATTCGGCGGGCCTTCTTGGTGAGGCGCTTCTGCAGGAGGCGGTGACAACCGAGCTGGTCATGACGGGGAACTCGAGCAGGTTGAATGACAGCATCGCGAAGCGGCCGTTCGGCTCCCTGCGCGACGGCCGAGACGCCGATCTGTACGTTCTGACCAACGACACCGGGATGCGTGCGTCGATCACCAACTACGGCGGCATCGTCACCTCGTTGATCACGCCCGATCTTCAAGGTCGATTCTCTGACGTCGTACTCGGATTCGACCACCTCGAAGCCTATCTGGCCGCACCCTGGTACTTCGGAGCGATCATCGGGCGGTACTGCAACCGCATCGCGAGCGGTAGCTTCGGTCTCGACGGCCGGACCTTCACACTCGCCCGCAACGACGGTGCACATCACCTTCATGGTGGCGTCGCCGGATTCGACAAGGCCCTGTGGCGGGCACGGCCGCGGTCATCCCCCGACGGTCCACAACTCCGGCTGTTCCACATCAGCGCGAATGGCGACGAGGGGTACCCGGGGCGGCTGGAGGTCGTCGTCACGTACACGTTGACCAACGACAACGAGCTGCGCATCGACTCACACGCCACGACGGATCAGCCGACGCACGTCAACCTGACGAACCACTCTTACTTCAACCTGGCCGGTTCGGGCGGTGGAGACATACTGGATCACGTCGTGACCGTCGACGCCGACCGGTTCACGCCGGTGGACTCCGCGCTGATTCCCACCGGTGAGCTGCGCGACGTGACCGGCACCCCGATGGACCTCCGAACACCGGTCTCAATCGGCGCGGGAATCGACGACACCGACGAGCAGCTTCGCTACGGCCATGGCTACGATCACAACTGGGTGCTGAACCGGACCGGACACGAGCTGTCCCTCGCCGCCAGGGTCACGGAACCGACCAGCGGACGGTCGATGGAGGTCATGACGACCGAGCCCGGCGTGCAGTTCTACACCGGGAACTTCCTGGACGGGAGCCTCACCGGCAAGGGAGGCGCGGTGTACGATCGACGTTGCGCCTTCTGTCTGGAGACCCAGCACTTCCCGGACTCGCCCAACCGAACCGAGTTCCCGACGACGATTCTGCGACCGGGCGACGTGTACGAGACGACGACCGTCTATCGGTTTCTGGTGGATCCATGAGGGACCGCCGCAGAGAGTCCACGGCTGACCACGTGAAAGGAAGCACACCGTGGGTGTAGGCATCATCGACATCCTCGTCTTCGTCACCTTCGTGGTCGTCGTCATCGGCATCGGCCTCTGGCAGAGCCGGGGCGAGGAAACCCGCGGCGAGCACGGTGCCCAGGACTACTTCCTCGCCGGCCGCGGTCTGACCTGGTGGCTGGTCGGTTTCTCACTCATTGCCGCCAACATCTCCACCGAGCAGTTCGTCGGTATGAGCGGCAAGGCCGCCGACTGGCTGGGAATGGCCATCGCCAGCTACGAGTGGATGGCGGCCATCACCCTGGTGGTCGTGGCCTTCCTCTTCGTCCCCACATTCTTGAAGAGCGGCATCTACACCATCCCCGAGTTCCTCGAGTACCGCTACAACCCTTTCGCGCGCACGGTCATGGCGATCTCGACCCTGATCATTCTGGTGGGTGTCCCGACCGCGTCGGTCATCTACTCGGGCGCCAAGGTCATCACCGTCAACTTCCAGGGCCAGGCCCTCTTCGGGTTGGACCTGGGAAGCATCACGGTCGGTTGCTGGATCATCGGTTGCCTCGCCGCCATCTACGTCTTCGCGGGCGGGCTCAAGGCCTGCGCGTGGGCGGACCTCATCCAGGGTACCGCCCTGATCATCGGCGGCGCGATCATCGCCTACCTGGCCCTCAGGCTCCTGGGCAACGCCGAACCGACCGCCCTGGCCGCCACGGCGACGACTGCCGTGGATCCCACGCAGCTGGCCGACGCCGGTGCGATCGAGCGACTGCAGCTGCTCAACGCCGGCGACTGGCA
>JBFELO010000027.1:0-41460 GCA_041552055.1 Candidatus Sulfomarinibacteraceae bacterium
AAAAGGTACTCCGGGGATAACAGGCTTATCCTGCCCAAGAGTTCACATCGACGGCAGGGTTTGGCACCTCGATGTCGGCTCATCGCATCCTGGGGCTGAAGCAGGTCCCAAGGGTTCGGCTGTTCGCCGATTAAAGCGGTACGTGAGCTGGGTTTAGAACGTCGCGAGACAGTTCGGTCCCTATCTACCGTGGGCGGAGGATACTTGAGGAGATCTGTCCCTAGTACGAGAGGACCGGGATGGACGAGCCTCTGGTGCACCAGTTGTCGCGCCAGCGGCACAGCTGGGTAGCTAAGCTCGGAAAGGATAACCGCTGAAAGCATCTAAGCGGGAAGCCCACTCCAAGATAAGGTGTCCCGGGCGCAAGCCCCTCAAGACCCCAGGGAGACCACCTGGTTGATAGGCGGGATGTGGAAGCGTGGCAACACGTGGAGCTAACCCGTACTAACCGGTCGTGAGGCTTGACCACACGTTTATTGAGTTTCCAGCATCGACGACGAGCTCGGTTTTGGTTGTGAGTTTTTTCCGGTGGTCATACCGAGGGGGAAACGCCCGTTCCCATTCCGAACACGGAAGCTAAGCCCCTCAGGGCCGATGGTACTGCATCCCTGTGGTGTGGGAGAGTAGGTCGCCGCCGGGAAGTTGTTTGGAACGCCCCGCTCTTGCGGGGCGTTTTGCTATGCAATTCGCTCTCGCGAATCGCATCAGTACCGCCAGCCCGTGGTGTCCGTCCCCCCGAAACCGGTCCCGGCGTACAATTGGAGGCCATGAACCCGGATTCCCGACTGCCGGTGCCCTGGCGACAGCGCCTGACCGTTCGGCTGACCGCGGGGGTCGTTCTGGTGCTCGTGCTCATTGGCGTGCCGTTCCTTCTCGCCTTCCACCGGCTGCAGCGGGCGCGGCAGATCGAGCTCTTGGCCGAGGCGGCGGGGAGCCTGAGCCGGGTTATCGTAGACGGACTCCGCTCCGCAATGCTCGCCGGGCATCCCCATCTGCTCGACGACGCAGTCAGTGACCTGTCCCGTCAGCCGGAGGTCGAGCGGATTGTTCTCCTCAACCGTCTTGGACAGGTCAAAGTGAGTTCCGATGCCTCCCTGGTTGGTCGCGTTTTTCACCAGCGAGACGAGCGCTGCCGCGGCTGCCACGGCGCCGGCGTCGCAGCGGCGGCCAGTTCCATGGTTGTTCTTGGAGAAGGTGGCAATCGTGTCCTGAGGACAATGAGCCCGATCCGCAACGAGAAACCATGTCATCGGTGCCACGAGCCTTCGCAATCGACGAACGGCGTGCTCCTTGTGGATCACTCGCTTCATGAGGCGGACCGGCGCTTCTTCGTCGATATCGGCCGGGCGGCGGCGCTCGGCACAGTGATGGTCCTCCTCACGATCGCGGCCTTGGCCTGGCTTCTGCACCGCCTGGTTCATCGTCCCCTCAAGGAGGTAGCGGCGACCAGCCGCCGGATCGTCGGAGGAAACCTCAATGCGAGAGCCCAGGTGCCCGCACGGGGGGAGTTCGCGCTGCTCGCGGGGCACGTGAACCAAATGACCGATCACTTGGCCAACTCCCTGGAGGCCGAGGAGTCGCATCGGCGGGAGCTGTCGGATATCCTCAACGCCGTGGATGACGAGATTGTCGTTGTCGACCGAGACCACCGCGTGGCGATTGCGAACGACGCCTTCCAATCAAGGTCGGCGCCCGACGCCGACACGATAATCGGCCGGAGTTGCAGCGACGTGCCAGCGATCCACTGGCCTTGCACAGCGGACCGGCCCGAAGGGTGCAGCGTGAACAACGTCTTCCGGACAGGGCGCGGCGATAAGGGAATTGTCACGCAGGCGGGTCCGGACGGTACCGAGCGGTCCATCGAGATTCACGCGTCACCTATGTTTTCCCCGGACGGCGAGGTCCACCGAGTTGTCGAGGTGCGGCGAGACATTTCAGAGCGGCGCCAACTCGAGGCCTCCCTCGTCCACTCGGAGCGTCTCGCCTCGGTGGGATTGCTCGCCTCGCGCGTGTCACATGAGATCAACAACCCGCTCGGCGTCATCGCTGTGAGCGTTGACGGGTTGCAGCGATGGCTCGACCGACAGGAAGACCTCTCCGAGGAGCTACGAAAAGTCCTCGGGGAGAGCTTGACTCGGATCGTCGAGGAGACGCGGAGGGGCCGGTCCGTAACGGATCGCCTGCTTCATATTGCCCGCCCTGCGGCGCGGAGCAGAAGCCTCATCGACGTCAACAGGGCGGTAGACGAAACCCTTGCGACGATGGCATTCGCCGTGCAGCGAGCGGGCGTCGAGGCACGCAAGGAGTTCGCGGAGGGACTGCCGCCGCTGGTCGGAGACGAGGCCAACCTCAAGCAGGTGCTCATGAACCTCCTCCTAAACTCGATCCAGGCGATGGATTCTCGAGGAGGAACGCTCCGGGTCGTTACCTCACACGACGGCGGTGAACTCCGCATTGACGTCGAGGACACGGGCGAGGGGATCCCGGCAGCGTTGCTGACCAGGATTTACGATCCTTTCTTCACGACCAAGCCGGCGGGCGAGGGGACCGGTCTCGGCCTGTTCATCGCGCACCGACTCATCACCGAAATGGGCGGCGCAATCCGTGTTGAGAGCCGACCAGGCGACGGAACGCGCTTCACCCTGACCTTCCCGGCGCCGGAAAAGGAAGGCTAGGAACGTGACGAGCAGTGCCAAGATCCAGCTTCTTTTGGTTGATGACGACGCGTCTTTTCGCGAAGTCCTGCAGACCGAGCTGAAGCGTGCGGGCTTCACGGTGGAATCAGTGCCGGATTCCGAGACGGCGCTCGCGACGGTCGAATCCCAGTCTTTCGACGTGGCTTTGGTGGATCTCAGTTTGCCGGGCATGCCCGGGGAGGAGCTTGTCCGCGAGCTGAGAGATCGTAGCCCGGCGACCGAGTGCATCGTGCTCACCGGCCACGGGACGATCGACAACGCGGTGCGGACCATGAAGGACGGGGCCTACGACTTCCTTACGAAACCCTGCAACCTGGACGAACTGGAGACGGTCATCAGGAAAGCGTTTGAAAGACGGTCGCTGGTGCGGCAGAATCGCATGCTCGAACGTGAGCTGGCCCGCCAGGGCCGGTTCCGCGAGTTCATCGGGCAGAGTCGCGCACTAGGCTCCGTTCTCGATACCATCGCCAAGGTCTCTCTGGCCGACTCGACCGTGCTGATTCAGGGGGAGAGCGGGGTTGGCAAAGAACTCGCCGCCCGCGCGATCCACCGCCACAGCGAACGTGCCAAACAGCCCTTCATCGTCGTCGATTGCACCTCGCTCCAGGAGAGCCTTCTCCAAAGCGAGCTCTTCGGGCACGAGCGCGGCGCCTTTACCGGCGCGGTCGCCCGCAAGCACGGCCTCTTCGAGGTGGCTGACGGTGGAACCGTCTTTCTCGACGAAATCGGCGAGCTCTCGATCCCGATGCAGGCGCGCGTGCTCCGGGTGCTGGACGCGGGGTCTTTTCGACGCGTGGGGGGGGTGGGGGACATCCGAGTGGACGTCCGCGTCGTCTGTGCCACGAATCGCGACCTTTACCGGATGGTCGAAGAGGGGACTTTTCGGCAAGACCTCTACTATCGAATCAACGTGGTGAGCTTCACTCTCCCGCCGCTTCGAGAGCGCCGCGATGACATCCCACTGCTGGCCGAATACTTCGCGGGTAACCCGCCCGTGGCGCGGCGCACGCCGGTCCGCTTTTCGCGTCAGGCGATGACCCTCCTGACCTCCTACCGCTGGCCGGGCAACGTTCGAGAGCTCCAGAACGTGGTCGAACGCGGTCTGATACTTGCCGACGACGGGGGAGAGATTGGCGTCCAGGATCTGCCGGCCAACCTGAGGCAGGACCCGAAGGTCTCCGCACTCGATCTGTACGAGGGCTGTCCGACCCTGAAAGAGCTCGAACAGCTTTACATCCAAAGGTTGCTCGACCGGTTCGGAGGTCACCGCGCCCGCGTTGCGGGCGTCCTCGGAATCAGCGAGCGCAACCTTTACCGCAAGCTCAGACGACTCCCCCAGAACAGCTCCGACGGCTAGGCTGCCACATTCGTCAGGACACCTGACATTCTGTCAGTAGGCGAGGGAGTCATCCGTTTCGGCAGATTGAAACAGAAACGATTCACCCTCAGAAAGATAGGCCTGCCCCACTGCCCCGGTCGGGTGTTGGAACCGGCTTTGCTCTCTGGAGATCCACGACGATGATGCGCCCTCGGCCGTCGATGGGGCGCGATGACGGGGCGCGTGGGCCCGCGAGGCAGCCGCCCGGCGGCCCGCCTCGTGAGGAGACGTCAAAAACATGGCGGTGTTGAGAGAGCTTCTGGTGTGTGGCTGCCGGCCAACGGATGTGGCCCTGCTCCGCAGGTGCACGCAGAGAGGAGGGACACAGATTCGCGCGGTGGGCTCTCCGGTAGAGTTGGCCCGGCTCGCCCTGGGCAGCCGGCCAGGGGCGCTTATCTTCGGCCTCAGGCGGGACGGACTCGATCATCTGGAGGTGATTCCGATCGTCCACCAGGTCTGGCCGGATGTCCCGGTAATCATCGTCGCCTACGAGGACTCGCTCGACCTCGAACGACGCGCGCGCCAGGCCGGAATCTTCTACTACTCCCTCCATCCCCTTGATGCAGACGAGCTGGCTGCCGTGCTCGACGATCTCGAGAGACGTGCGCAACACCGCCGGGGGCTCGGCTGAGATTCGAGTCAGCGCAACTGACATTCTGTCAGGAGGCGGAGGCGCCATCCGATCAGGGGAACCAGGGCCGAAATGAAGTACTTTCAGACAGTTAGGCCTGCTCCGCTGACCCGGCCGGGTGTTGGAACCGGCCTTGCACTCCGAAGACTCGCAACAGAGGTACGCCGCCCTGGGCCTTAGCGCGGGGGAGCGATAAGGAGGGACGCATGGGACCTCGATCGGAGGCCGACGAACTCGTTGCAGACTCTTTTTCCTCTGGGCGAGTGATTTCTTGATGATCATCTGTGGGAAAAGTTTTTTTGAAAGGAGTGATGGATGAAAAGGAAGGTCGTTTTGTCCGTAGGAATCGTTATCTTGGTTGGCCTACTCGGTTGGGCCGCAGCCGATTTTGTCGCGAACGACACCATCCCGGGGTACGTGCACAGGAACGGCGCCGGCTCCAGGGTGGACGTCAGGTCGGACGGTGCGAATGACGGTACTGAGTGGACCGTCGTATTCACGCGGAACCTCCAGACCGGGGACCCCGATCACGATATACAGCTGGAACCCGGGGGCACATACTACTTCCAGGTTGCCACATGGAACAACGCGGGTGACGAGCTGCATGACGCCTCCGAGATGAACAACGTGCACTCGATGATGGTCCCGGCCGCGCCAGGGCCTCTGGTTTTCTCCGGAACACCGGGCATTTTCGAGGCACTCACCGGTGAGTATCTTGCGAGTGGCGAAGTCCAGATCACGGTACGGTGGCTGGACGCATCGAAAGACGACCGGCGAAAGTTCTGGACGTTCAGCGGGTCGGACTGGACCCAATCCTCCGAGAACGAGGACCGGCTCGCCTTCATCTGGGACCTGCAGGGGGACCAGTTTGCCTCCGCCGGCACGTGCGCGGCCATGTGCCACACGCCGAGGATGTACACGGCTCCGGATACGTTCGTGGACACGTGGCAGTGGAAGGCGACGCGCACCAACCCATCGGGCTATGCGGATGACAAGTACTGGGACGACGGGAACGGGGGAACGGCCTCCGGCCGCCACAGCGACCCAGGGCAGGCACCGTACAAGGACAACGTGGCCGACAGTGTGCCCTCGCACATGTCGGAGGACGACCCCGGCGCGAAAGCCAACTTCATCTTCGAGTTCCAGGAGGGGATGAGGGAGGCTGCTGCCTGGATGGACGGGGCCTGGGCCGCAGGCGACGTCCTTCCGGGATACGTCGGCCGCCGCGGGTCCGGATCGCGCGTCGATACCCGCGCCACTGCAACCCACGATGGCTCGTCTTGGACCGTCACGATCCGTCGGAAACTCGACACGGGTGATACAACCCAGGACATAAGCTTCGAACGTGACGGGACGTACTACTTCCAAGTTGCCACCTGGAACAACGCAGGAGACGAGTTGCACAACACTGCCGAGATGAACAACGTGTACTCGATGATGATCCCCGCCACGGACGGGCCTCTCATGTTCTCCGGCACGCCGTCTATATTCAGTTCACTGACCGGTGAACTGCTTGACAGCGACGAGATCGAAATCACAGTGGTCTGGCCCGACGCCACTCGGAACGACCTGCGGAAGTTTTGGTCGTTCGACGGGTCGGACTGGATCCAATCCTCTGAGAATGAGGACCGGGTGGCCTTCATCTGGGATATGCAGGAGGACCAGTTTGCCTCTGCCGGCACCTGCGCCGCCATGTGCCACACGCCGAACATGTACACGGCGGAGGGGACCTTCGTGGACACCTGGCATTGGAAAGCGACCCGAACCAGCGCTACCGGGTTCTGCGATGACAAGTACTGGGACGATGGTGCGGGCGGGACCGGCAGCGGGCGGCACTCCGACCCCGGTACCTCCGTCTACAAAGACAACGCGGACAACGGTGGTGCACCCAGCTATATGTCCGCGGCCGGACCCGGTACCTCTGCCAGGTTCCTATTCGATCACGCCCCGGCAGCGGGATGGGGCAGGGCCGTTGACTTTGCGGTCGGCGCGCTCCGATGTGCGGGCGGAAACTCCTACTGGACCGAAATCGCCGCCCACCTGGGAGGTCGGCATGGCAGTGAGTGGCGCACCGACCTGGTGCTGAAGAACTCCTCCGATTCGATTGCTGAGGTGGAGTTCACCCTGCACACCGACTCGGGTGAGGAGACGATGACGGGTGCGGTCGATCCCATGGCTCAAGGCATCATCGAAGACATCGTGGGCACCATGGGCGTCGAAGACAAGGGCGCGTTGGAGATCTGCTCGACGAATCCACTCAAGGTCATCTCCCGGATCTACAACCAGGCAGAGAGCGGTACCTTCGGCCAGTTCATCGACGGCCAAACCAGCGACGATGGGCTGTCGCGGGGTGAGTCTGCCATCTTACTGGGTCTTCGCCAGATGGAGGATGAGTACCGCACAAACATCAGCGTGACGAACACGGGGATGGATGAAGCAGATGTGAGGATCGTCCTCTACCGGACCAACGGCACCGAGCTGCACAGGTACAGGCTGTCTGTGGCCGCTGGGATGGTCGTCCAGGATCTGGAACCCTTCAAAAGCCGGGCCGGTGAGCCCGACATCGGCTGGGGCTACGCCACGGTGGAGGTGCTGTCAGGATCTGGCATCCTGAGCTCGGCGTCGGTGATTGACTCGATCACCAACGACGCCACAACGATTCCAATGGAACAGTAGACGCGTACCGCATGTTCGAATCGGAGCCGGGGCTGAGGCCCCGGCTTTTCCCATGCGATTCGCTATCGCGAATCGCAAAAAGGATTGAAAAAATACAGCTAGCTTGTTAAGCTAGCTGTAACGGAGTTCGCCCGATGAGTGCATATGACGACATGATCGAGGTCGGAGCTTTCGAGGCCAAGAATCGGCTTTCGGAGCTGCTGAGGGCGGCAGAGGCCGGGCGGTCGATCGTGATCACGCGGCACGGGCGAGCCGTGGCGCGGTTGGTACCGGTACACGACGAGGACAATGGAGACTTGGCAGCGCTTGGCGCTGCCCTGCGCGAGCTGCGGGGCACGGTAGAGGGCATGGTGGATGTCCTTGACCTCGTACAGGAGGGTCGGCGCCAGTGAGCAGTTGGGTCCTCGACAGCTCAATGGCACTCGCCTGGGGTTTACCTGACGAACGCTCGCCATCGGCGGACAGATTCTGGGAGGAGGTCGAGTCGGGCGTTCAGCTGGATGTTCCTGCGTTGTGGTGGTATGAGGTCGCCAACGCGCTCGTGGTCGCTCGCCGTCGTGAAAGAGTGGACGAGGAGCGGGCCGCCGGTCTGTCTGCTCTATTCGCTAAATTGCCTCTCAACAGAGCTCCTCCGCCCAGGGGCGAGGACCTCATACGAGTCCATGATCTCGCGTGGAAACACGGCATGTCTGCATACGATGCGGCCTATCTCGACCTTGCCGGTCGCCTGAAAACCGGACTCGCTACGCTGGATGAACGACTTACATCCGCTGCCATTCGGGAAGGCCTCACCGTTTGGCAGCCGTGAGAGCGTGGCCCTCGGACAAGCTCCGCCTGAAAATTCTTCAATTTGTAATTCGCGAAGCGAATTACATGTGTTACAATGAACACATGGATCGCACCATCCGCAACCTCGACGAGGACATCTACCGGCAGCTCAAGGCCCGGGCGGCGCTCGCCGGCACCACCGTCGGCGAGCTGATCAACGAGGCGATCCGCGCCTGGCTGGCCCGGCCGGCCGGGCTTCCGCGGCGACGCAGCCTGGCCGATCTGCGGCCACAGCCCTACCCGGACGGCAACGAGAACCTCAGCGAGGACATCGACGCCGTGGTCTACGGAGCCTGAGGTGGTGCCCGGGTGATCGTCCTCGACTCGAGCTTCCTGATCGCCTTTCACAACAGCAGAGACGTCCACCACGAGCGAGCCGCGAAGGTGATGGCCGACCTCCTCGACGGCCGATGGGGTCACGGCCTGCTGCTCGAGTACGTCTTTCTCGAGGTGGTGACGGTGTTACTTGTCCGGCGCGGGCTCGATGTCGCCTCGGCCGTGGCTACGACGCTGCTCGAGGCGAAAGAGCTCGACTTCGTGCCATGCTCGGAGGTATTCCTCGACGCGGTGGCCACGTTCAGGGGGCAAAGTGACACGCGGCTAAGCTTCACAGACGCCGCAATCGTGACTGTCGTCCGGGGTTTCGATGACGGATTGGTGGCCACATTCGACCGCGACTTCGCAGGACTCGACGGCGTCACCATCGTCCCCGACTGATTTTCACCTTTTGCGATTCGCGACAGCGAATCGCAGTCAGTACCGCCAGCTGGTGGTGTCCGCTCCGTCGGGGGCGGTCGCCAGCCAGTGCTCGACGGCGCGCGGGATGAACCGCTGGTGGTACTGCAGGCGTGAGATCGCGTTGATGTGGTCGTGGTCGCCGTTCCAGCAGTGCTCGTGACGGTCGCCGTAGTCGACCTCGGCGTCGGCCGGCGGGTCGGTGGTGCTGTCCAGGAACTCCTCGAGCAGGTAGACCGCGTTGTTGAGGTAGAAGTTGTCCATGTCGCCGCAGTAGACGTGCAGCTTGCCGCGCAGGGAGGACCCGATCTCGGCCCAGTCGCGCTCGAGGATGAACCGGAGGTCGTAGTTGTCCCGCCAGTACGCGGCCACCTCGGGGTCGATCTCGCCGGTGAGCTTGTCCCAGATAGGCGCTGGATAGCCGTCCGGGCCAACCGGGCTGTACACCGCCTGCCAGGCGTCCCACTGCTGGCCAGAACGTCCCTTGGTGGCGAGCGCGAGCTCGAGGTGATTGACCTGCTCGAGGGTGTTTTCAATCTGTCCCAGGTAGTCGCGCTGGCCGGGCCGGGGCACCCGCCGCCAGGGCCCCTCCGCAAAGTAGGCGTTTTCGTGCTCGTAGATGTCGACCACGGTGTAGGCGCGGAAGTCCACCGGGTCCGGGCAGGAGCCGTAGGCTCCGTTGTACTCGTCCGGGTAGAAGATCTGAGCCGCGAGGGATTCCCAGCCGCCGGTCGAGCCGCCGTACAGCACCCGGGCCCACGGTCCGAGGCCGCGGAACTGCTGCTCGATGTACGGGATCAGCTCGTAGGTGAGGGCGTCGCCGTACGGCCCCATGTTGGCCGAGTTGACCGCGTACGAGTCGTCGTAGTACGGGGTCGGGTGCTGGATGGTGACCGCCAGCACGCGGGGGAATTCAGGCCCGGTCCACATCTTGTAGAAATCGTGCGCCGCTTGTTGCATCACCCGATCGTAGCCGTGCTCGTCGCACTGCGGGTGGTGGCCGTTGGGGCAGTGGGTCGCGATCCAGTCCCAGTCAGGCTGCTCCAGTTCGGGGTCGGGCGGGGTGGTCCGGAAGTCGTCGAAGTCGTGCGGGAAGTGGCCGTGCATGATCGCCAACGGGTAGCGTGCCTCGGGGTGCTCGTCGAAGCCGAGGGGCAGGAGCACGTGCGCACCGAGGTAGAAGTCCCGCCCCCAAAACTCGGACAGAAGCTGCGAGCGGATTCTCACGTGTTTGACGTAGGAGGTGTCCGCGGGCGGCTCGATCGGGGGGATTTCCCGGTCGAGCTTGATTCGTATGACCTGGTTGCGCATCGGATCCACGAAGGCCTGCCGGGGAGTGCTGTACCGGTTGCCCGGGGCCTTGTTCCACTGCTGGCCCTCACCGCGGTCCATCGGCAGCGTGACCACGTGGCCGTCGGCGCGGTGAAAGGTCTCGTAGCGGTGGAGGAGCGCCTGGATCCAGTACGTGCCCGGCGGGATCTCGGTGAGACTTCGTACCGGATATCCGAATGCGGTCACGTCCAGCACCACGTCGCTCCCGGCCATCGCGCGCTCCACGTCGATCCCGAACACCTGCTGGGTCTCGTGGCGGTCGCCGATCTGGAGCCGCGGCTCCTCGGACGGGTCGGTGGAGAGCATCACCAGGAGTCGGCCGTCGACCGGTGCGCTTCCGAGCGAAGGGGGCAGCGTCACCGCGAATCGGAGGCCAGAGGTGTTCTCTGCGGCCATCGGGGACGGTGAGGTCACGGCCAGGAAAATCACGAACCAGATCGCTACACAACGCATCGCGCATCCCTCCAGAATCGTTGCTCGCGGGTCATTGTCGCATTTCGAGGGCTCGCGGGCCCGAACCGAAGGGTACAAGCCGGCAATCCTGTCGGCGTCGAGGTCTTGTGGCGACAGTGCCTCGTATACCTACCGGGTGTTCGGGTGGCCGTGTGCCGGTCGCGAGCAGCTTGAGTGGAGACCGCAGACCCCGTAATATGGGGCGCCACAGATCGCGCCGAGGGGGTTTGAAATGCGCGCAGTTCTGACATCGCTTGCAATCGTATCCATGGTTTTCGGACTGTCGGCCGCGCCCGCCAGCTCGCAGCAGCAGTCCGCCGGGGACGCCGTCGTCACCGATCCACTCGAGTTTGACGAGAGCCCGGCAGAATTCCTTTTCACCAAACAGGACAAAAAAGAGTGGAAGAAGATCTCCAGTCGCGAGCAGGCCGAGGAGTTCATCGACCTGTTCTGGGTCCGCCGCAACCCCGAGCCGAGCGTCTCGTTCAACCCGGTCAAGGCGCAGTTCGACGAACGTGTGCGCTACGCCGACGAGAATTTCAGCGCCCGGGGAGGTCGCGGAGCGCTGTCGGACCGCGGCAAGGTGCTGATCCTCCTCGGTCCGCCGCACCGGGCGCAGGCCGGGCCCCCCTCGCAGTTCACGGACTCCAGCGACGCACAGACGGCAGCCCGCGCGGAGGCGTGGCTGTACGATCCGGCGCAGCTCCCCGAGGAGCTGAAGGTCTCCGGGAACCGATTGATCTTCGTGTTCGTCGAACAGGGGATCGACACGAACGACTTCGTGCTCGACCGCTCCAACCCGGAGGCGTCGATGGGGGCGAGGGCGCTGAGCAAGACGCCCGATGCCTACCTGCTGCACCCCGACCTCCAGGAGGTGCCGAAGCCGGTGTCGGTCCCGGGCGGGGAGGCGGCGTCCGCCACTCAGCTCGCCTGGCTCGAACAAGGCGATTTCCAGTGGACAGAAGCGAGCCACGCGTTGCCGGTCTCGGGCGTTTCGGACCCCACGAGCCGGCCCCTCTGGCTTCACCTGGCGCTCCCTCAGGACGCGCCCACGTTGGACGTGTTTGCAGGCACCGTAAGCGACGCCGATGGCGAGGTCCTGAGCACGTTCCAGGTGGCGGCCGAACCCATCACGAGCCAGACCGGGACTGCCTACCACCTCGTGTTTCCCCTCGCACAGGGGAGCTACCGGCTGGACGTGGTGGGCGCGGCTGACGACCAGCCGCAGGTGGGGTACTCGTTCGAGGTCGAGGTGCCGGCGGCGCAAACCGAAGGAACCTGGATGTCGGACCTCCTGGTTGCCGTCGACACCGAGATGAGGGACGACGCCCTGCTCGGCTCGCCGTTCTGCTTCGGCAGAATGCACATCGTCCCGCTGCAGTCGGGTTCAACGGTCGAGCGGGAGAGCGAGCTGACGTATCTCGGCTTCATCGTCAGGCCAGGTCAGGACGAGAGCGGCGAATCCAGGGTCAAGGCGAGGATCGTCCTCAAGAAGGACGGCACCCGGTTCGGCAAACCGCTCGAGATGCCGCTGCAGGTGATTCAGCTGTACGAGGATCTGTACGTGTTCGTCAACGCCATCAACCTCGCCCGATTGCCAGAACCGGGTGATTACAGCCTCGAGTTCAGAATCCGGGATTCGGTGAGTGACGTGGTTGTCGAGCGTGACCTCGACCTCACCGTGGCGGAGTGATCGGCTCGTCGCTCTGCTCCCGGGTCGACTCCGGCCGTTCGCCTGAAGGTTGATCGGTGGCGCATCCCCGGCCGCCGGCCGAGGGATCGGGCACCGCTCACGTAGGCACCCCGAGCTTCGGGAGGATCAGGTATTGCAGCGCCAACCAGGCGCCGATGATGAGCAGGATGACCACGAGGTCGTTCATGTAGGTTTCCTTCGAGTTCAGAGTTTAGAGTTCAGGTCGGTTTGGCCCTCGGCCGTCAAGGCGCGGCCGCCACCGAAGAACCACGGTATCGGATGATACGGGCAAGCGCCTTTCGCGGCAGCCCGTGTCACGCAACTCCCAAGGGTGGGCGGGGGCCTGAACACTGAACACTGAACACTCCCTTCACACCACCTCCTCGACCCCCCACTGGATCATTCTCATGTGCTTGTCCTCGGCAGCCTCGCAGTAGCTGCAGATGGTCTGCTTGAGAGGCGCGACCTGATCCTCCTCCAACACTGTGAAGAAGATCGACGAGGTTTTGGGGTGCGCGCGCGAGCCCATCCGGACACCGGACTCGCCCACACCGTGGGCGTCCGGGATCTCGGAGTAGGCGGCGATCTCGTTGCGTCGGAGGAGTACCTCGAGCTCCTCTCGGCATTCGGTGGGTACGATGATCATGAGCAGCTTCATTGTGACTCCCAACGGCTTTTGTGAGTTCAATTCCGCTCGCGGGCTCGCGGAATTGAAAAGACGGGGTCTGAATCAGTTTTCACGAAGGCCGAGCCTTCGGAAGGCAGTCATCGCGGGGCACCATTTCGTAAAGGCGGATTGCAGCAGGTTGAGACCGACAAAGGCGGTCAAGATGAACCAGTAGGGGCTCACCCAGTAGCCAAGGGCGAGTGAGAGCAGTACCACAAACCCAGCCATTGCACGCAACGCTTCATTCACGGTCATTTCAAATCCTCCTTGTTCCCGCGCCCTCGTCCGAGTTCGAGTCCGAGTCGGTGCCAGGTTTCCCATCGAGGATTCATACGGGCGCGGACGCGGACGGAGACGCGTTTCATTATTCAATCTCCACGACCTTTTCAGGTCCTACGGTATTCAGATACATGTAATAGAGCACGGGGATGACCCCCAGCGTCAGCGCCGTGGATACGATGATGCCCGAGATCATGGCCAGGGCGAGGCCCTGGAAGATCGGGTCCGACAGCATGAACGACGCGCCGACGATGGTCGACAGCTGGGTCAGGAAGATCGGTACGAGACGCACCGCTCCAGCCTTGACCACCGCGTCCTCGAGCGGTTCGCCGGACTGCAACTCGAGGTTGATGAAGTCCACCAGGAGAATCGAGTTGCGGACAATGATGCCGGCCAGGGCGATGAAACCGATCATCGAGGTGGCGGTAAAGAAGATGCCGAAGACGCCGTGCGCCGGCAGGATGCCCACGAGGGTCAGGGGGATCGGCACCATGATGATGATCGGGGTGATGAACGACTTGAACCAGCCCACCATCAGGACATAGATCAGCACCATTACCACCGCGAAGGCGATGCCCATGTCGCGGAAAACCTCGTAGGTGATGTGCCACTCGCCGTCCCACTTCATGATGTAGCGCGTGGTGTCCTCGGGCAAGGTGGTGGCGATGATCTCCAGCGGCTCGCCGTCCGGTGTGACGATCTCCTTGAGCTCCTTGCCCATCTCGAGGATCGCGTAGACCGGTGCCTCGAAGACTCCGGCCACCTCACCGTAGACATAGGTGACGGGCTGCAGGTTCTTGTGGTAGCGGTAGCGCTCGCGTCGGTCATCCACGACGGAAACCACCTCGGACAGCGGCACCAAACGGCCCTGCGATCCGTGGACGCTGAGCTGGAGCAGCTCCTCGATGTGGGAGCGTTGGCCGCGGTCGAGCCGCATCCTGATCGGCACCGGTTCGCGTGAGGTGGGCATGTGGGCAAGGCCGGCGTCGGCGCCGTCAAGGGCCACGCGCAAGGTGCGCACCACCTGCTCGGCGGTGATGCCGGCGCGGATCGCCTTGTCGCGGTCGACGACCACCTCGAGCCGCCTGCCCGGCGCCTCGACCTCCCAGTCCACGTCCACCACACCGTCCGTGGTTGCGAAGACCTCCTTGACCTGGTTCGCCACATCGAGGCGGCCGTCGAGGGTCGGGCCGTAGATCTCCGCCACGAGGGTGGACATGACCGGTGGACCGGGCGGGATCTCGGTGATCTTCACGTCGACGCCAAGCTCTTGCGCTACCGGGAGTACCATGTCGCGGACACGCTTCGCCAGATCGTGAGACTTGTCCTTACGCTGCTCCTTGTGGACGAAGTTCACCTGGATGTCGGCCACGTTGCTTCCCGACCGCAGAAAGTAGTGACGGACGAGCCCGTTGAAGTTGAACGGTGCCGAAGTTCCGGCGTAGACCTGGTAGTCGGTGACCTCGGGCATGGTGCGGAACAGGCCGGCAATCTCACGCGCGGCGGCATTCGTCTGCTCGAGGGTGAAGCCCTCGGGGGCGTCGATCACTACCTGCAGCTCCGACTTGTTGTCGTGCGGCAGCATTTTCACTGTGGTGAAACCGAGCAGAACGGTGGCCATGGCGAGGGCGAGCAGGCCGGCGACGCCGGCGAGAAAGAGGTACCGGAGCGACCGCCTTCGAATGAGCGGTTGCATGAAGAACGAGTACACACGGGAGACCTTGCCCTCCTCGACACCCTCGTCGTCCTCCAGGGGTTCTCGACCGGGGATGTCGTCCTCGGTCTTGAACTCCTTGCGAAACAGCCGGTACGCGAGCCACGGCGAGATGGTGAACGCCACCATCAGCGAGAACAACATCGCTGCCGAGGCGTTGATGGGAATCGGCCGCATGTAGGGTCCCATGAGGCCGCGGACGAAGGCCAGCGGCAGCAGCGCCGAGATGATGGCGAAGGTTGCCAGGATGGTGGGGTTGCCCACCTCGTCGACCGCGTAGACGGTGGTGAGCTTGGGCCCGGCCCACTTCATCTTGAAGTGGCGGTGGATGTTCTCCACCACCACGATGGCGTCGTCCACCAGAATACCGATGGAGAACACCAGAGCAAAGAGGCTCACGCGGTTGAGGGTATAGCCGAAGAAGTAGGATGCGGCCAGGGTCAGCGCCAGCGTCACCGGGATCACCACGGCGACCACCGTCGCCTCGCGCCGCGACAGGGTGATCCACATCAGCAGGATCACCGCGAGGGTGGCCGAGTAGAGGTGCTTGAGCAGTTCGTTGGACTTCTCCTTGGCCGTGAACCCGTAGTCCCGTGTTTTCAGGATGTGGATGTCCGACGGGATCAGCTTGCCCTGGAGGTTGTCCAGGATCCGATCGAGGTCGGAGACCATCTCGACCGCGTTGGTGCCCGGCTTCTTGGCGACCGCGATCGTGACCGCCGGGAGATCCAGACCGGCTGCCTCGAGGCCCTTCTCAGGCGCCGCGGGCCCGGATCCCAGCCACACGTAGTTTGCAGGCTCCTCGGGGCCGTCGGTGATCTCGGCCACGTCCTTGAGGTAGACCGGCCTGCCACCGTACACGCCGAGCACGACCTCGCCGACATCCTCGGCAGAGCGGAGGAACTGGCCGACGTCGACCAGGATCTCGGTGTTGGCCACCGCGGTGCTCCCAGCCGGCAGGCGGTAGTTGAAGGTCCTGAGCGCCTGGTAGGCTTGGAGCACGGAGACGTTGAAGGAGGCCAAGCTTTCACGATCGAAGTCGACGCGGATCACCCGTCGCTGGCCGCCGATCACCCACACCTGAGCGACTCGGGGATGACGGGTGAGTTCGACCTTGAGCTCCTCGGCCACTTGCCGCAGCCGGGTCGGTGAGGCGCGCTCGCCCCACACGGTGTAGGCCACCACCGGCACGTCGTCGATCGTACGGGGCTTGACGATGGGCGGCATCATGCCGACGGGCATCTCGTCCATCGCCGATGCGATCTTGGTGTGGACGCGGACCGCCGCCTCGTCAGGATCGGTTCCGACCAGGAAGCGCACGACGATGAGGCCTCCGGAGGGCTGTGAGATGGAGTAGATGTACTCCACATTCTCGATCTCGTAGAGCAGTTTCTCCAGCGGCGTGATCACCCTGTGCTCGAGTTCCTCGGCTGTGGCACCCGGATAACCCACCATCACGTCGATCATCGGGACCTTGATCTGGGGCTCCTCCTCGGAGGGTGTCACCATGATGGCGAAAGCGCCCAGCAGGAGGGAGGCGACGATGATCAGGGGAGTGAGCTTCGACTCGAGGAAGGCACGTCCGATGCGTCCCGACAGACCGAGCTTGCGCCGGGTCATCTTCAGGCGAAGGGCGTCTCGGCGTGCCTGCTCGAGCTCCTGCGGCGATGGCCGCTGGCCACCGTGCGGTGCGCGTGGGGTCTGGTCGCGCGGCGTCTCGTCGCTCATCGGTTGACCTCCAGCGGCGTGCCGTCGGCCAGCGGACCCGGGACGTCAATCACGATCTTGTCACCCTCGTCGAGGCCGGACAGAACCTCGATCCGGTCGTCGTCCAGGGTTCGGCCGGTGGTGACGGCGCGGGTGCGCGCGGTGCCGTCTTCGGATCGCACCACCGCCAGCTCCAGACCGCCCCGACGGTGGATTGCCGAGGCCGGTACCACCAGGCGATCGGTGAGATCGCCGGCGATCCGCGCCCGGCCGGACAGACCGGTCGGCAGCGTCGTGCCGGGAAGCCCGACCTTGACCGTGAAGGTGTGGGTGGCGGGGTCTGCTGACGGAGCGGTTTCGTCGACCGTCCCGTCGATGACGCCGACGTCGGGTCGGGCATCGATGGTCACGCCGAGCGACTGTCCCAGCTTCACGCGACCGATGTCCGCCTCACGCACGGTGAGCCAGATCTGCTGGCCCTCTGTTGACTCGACCCGGACCAGCGGACGACCCGGCGCCGCCAGGTCGCCCAACTCGACGAGAGTTTCGACCACACGGCCTGAAAAAGGAGCGCGGACCACCGACTCGCCGGCAACTGACGCAGCCGCCTCGACGGCGCCTTCGGCCTGCTCGACCGCGCCCAGGGCGCGGTCGAACTCCATCCTCGCCATGTCGAGCTCGAGGTCGGAAGCGGCACCCTCCGCGTGGAGGGCCTCGAAGCGACCGTAGTTGCGCTCGGCCAGGGCGTGGGCAGCCTTGGCCTGAGCGAGTGCGCCCTCGGTCTGAGCGAGCTGCCCCTCTGCGGCCTCGGGTTGGATCTCGAGGAGTTCTTGGCCCTTGTCAACGGCGGACCCTGCGGTGACGTGGACGGCCACGACCGGTCCCATCGCGCGGCTCGAGACGTTCGCCACCCTCGCCGGCTGGACGATGCCCCGGACATCGATTGTCTGGCCGGCCGTTGCGCGCTCCACGCCGACGACGGTCACGGGGACCGGTTTGAAGGAAGCCGGAGACCGCTCAGCATCATCGTGACCGCAACCAGCGGCAACGGTCAGCGCACCGGCCGAGAGAACGACTATCAGAAACCGTGGCGTTGTTTTCATGAGGGCTCCTCCGTCGATTGGATCGGGCTCCCACCGGACACGAAGAACAACCGATAGGCGCTCAGGGATACGTCGTAACGCGCGACCAGCTCGCGCAGCTCCGCCTCGCGCAGCGCGGTCTCGGCGTCGAGCAGGTCGATCATCTTGTCAAGACCTTGCTTGAAACGGTGCTCACGGACTCTCAGTGCCTCGCGGGCCGCGGCAAGTGAGTTGGTGGCGGTGTCGTGGCGTGCGTGCGAGGTGTGGAGGTCGTGCCACGCCTGCTGGACCTCGAGTCGCACTCCCTCCTCGAATCGCTGGATATCGGCCTCCCCGGCGGCAGCCTCGTGGTGCGCGGCCTCGCGACCGGCCGAGTCCGAGCCGCCCTGGAAAAGACCGAACCGCGCGAACGCCACGATCGAACCGGAGTGGCCGTTGGAGCCGAAAATCGCATCGTCGTAGAGCTCGTACTTACCCCTGGCGGCCACCTCGGGCAGGTACCACGGCTTGGTTGTCTTCTCTTCCAGGCGTCCGGCCTCGAGCTCCATCCGGGCGGCCCGCAGGTCGCGGCGCCGCTCGACCGCCGCATCCACCCAGTCCTCGAGGTCACCGGGAGCTGTCGGGGGAGGAGGCAGCGGCGCGATCTGTCGTGGGGTGTTCTGGTCGGTGCCCATCTCGAAGTTGAGGGCCGCCTCGGCCAGTCGGGCGCCGTTGTTGGCCTGCGCTACGAACTCGTCCATCTGTGCCAGAAAGACCCTGGCCTTGAGGACCTCGGCATCGAGGATCAAGCCCTGCTCCGCGTAGGACTCGGCCAGTGAAACATGCTCGGCAGTCGTCGCTCGGGACTGGGTCATGAGGCCTACCTGTTCACGCGCCTTGGCGAGGTTGGTGTACGCGGTGATGGTGTCGAACGCCACCTGGTTCCGGGCGTGAGCGAAGCGCAGCTCCTCGGCGCTCGCCATGTGATCGGCCTGATCGATCCGATTCCCAAGCTGGCCGCCGGTGTAGATCGGTACGGTCAGCTCGAGGCTGGTGATCCACGTGCTCAGCCAGTCGGGATTGTTGGGATCGGTCATGGTGAACTCACCGAAATCGAATCGCCCCTGGTTCAGCTTGAAGGCGAAGACCTCGGCCGGGTTGTTGGTGTAGCTGTAGATCTCGCTCAGATCGAGCGCGAACCAGCGGTGGCCCTTGGCCTGCCTGGAGCGCGCGGCAGCCGCCTTGGAGCGCTCATCCGCGGCCTGGATGGCAGGGTTGTTGGCGAGCGCGGTCGCCACTGCCTGCTCCATCGAAAGCTCCTGGGCTCCGACTCCCGTCGGGACCGCGACCGAGATCAGGATCGTAAGAGGGAACCATCGCATCGCTTGTCTCCTCTATTCATATATTACAATTTAAGAATATATAGAAATACTATCAAACTGTCAACCCCTCCCGGAGGAAAGGTCGCCTGCAGATATCGCGACCGATATCACGCGTTCCTTGAGCGACAGAAGTGTAACAAAAGTTGTGTGTTTGTAATGATTACGATTATTATCAGCGGGTTCGAAACCGCTCGCGATCCGCGCTGAACGCTTCGTGAGACGTGCAGGCTAGACCGTGCGGTGAAGTTCCGGCCGGTACTCGCTGAGACCGAGGCTCGCGGTGGTGCCCAGGTCAGCTCCCTCGCTCTCCAGGCCGAGGGAGCCCCCCATGAGCTCGGCCAGGCGGCGGGAGATCGTCAGGCCGAGACCGGTGCCGCCGTGCTGTCTGGTGGTCGATCCGTCGATCTGGTAGAACGATTCGAAGATCCGCGTCAGCTCGTCCGCGGGGATCCCGCTGCCGGTGTCCCGCACCGTGAACGTGACGTCGCCGCCCTCCGCCGTGCATCCGATTGTGATCGAGCCGCCGCGTGGCGTGAACTTGATCGCGTTGGAGACCAGATTGGTCAGGATCTGAACTGTGCGGTCGGGATCCGCCCACAAGACAAGGCGACTGGAGGGCCGCTCGACGGTGAACGCCAGACCCTGACCTTTCATCTGGTGGTGGAAGAGTGCCTCGATATCGTCCATCACCCTGTGCACCTGGACCGGAGCGCGGTGGACCTCGAGCCGGCCGGCCTCGATCTTGGCCAGATCCAGCACGTCGTTGATGATGGTCAGCAGTTTCTCAGCCGACTCGTGGGCGATCTGCAGGAATTCGCGTTGTTTGGCGGGTTCCTGAACCGCTCCATCGATCACCAGGCGCAGGAAGCCGAGAATCGCGGTGAGCGGTGTGCGCAGCTCGTGCGAGGTGTTTGCCAGGAACTCCGACTTGAGCCGCGAGGCCTCGAGCGCGACCGCTCGCTGCTCATCCAGCTCGCGAACCAGTTGTGACAGGTAGACCGCACCTCCCAGCAGGAACCCGACCTGGGTCAGGAGGTCCACCTCCTCCGTGGCCAGCGTCGGCTCGGATGTTGTGGTGGTCGCCAGCACGCCGACCACCCGGCCGGCCGCCAGCAGTGGCAAGTAGAGCAAGTGGGTGATCCCGAACTCGGATTCGACCCGTCGAGTGGCGACGGCGTGGAGCACGTCGCAGGTGGGCGCACTGCGCGGAATCCCGTCGCGGAATGTGAGACCACAGGGATGACCGGGACCGACCGGCCGGCGGCGGTCGTCTTTGAAGGCTTCCGTGCCGCGGCCGGTTGCCGCCTCGAGCCGCAGGCCGCTGCCGTCGGGCAGCGGTCGGTACAGCAGCAGCGAGACCATCGGGTAGATCTCCTTGCCGAGCTCGAGAAACCTGTTCAGGATGCGCTGGTCCGCGACCTCACCGGCAACTGTCTGCGCAACGTTTGTCAGGAAGGTCATCCTCGTCTGGCGCGCCTCGGCCGTGCGCTGGGCGACGAACAGGTCGGTGACGTCGCTCGCCACCACCTCGACCAGGGTGTCGTTGGTCTCGGGATCGATGACGGGATGCAGCTGGGTGTTGAGCCAGTGCACGTCGCCCTCACCGTCGACCGCGAGCAACACCGCCTCCCAGCCCTCGGCGCTGCCCGTCGCAACCGTCGGGATTGCCGCTTCTAGCCGATTTCTGTCTGGGGGGTGGATTCGGCCGAGCCAGCCGGGACCGGGATCCGGAGAGCTGACATCTGGCGATATCCCAAGCACGTCGCGGGCGATCCGGTTGGCATACCGGAGGCGACGGCTCTCGTCTACGGTCAGGACGAGCACCGGAAGTGTGTCGAGAAAAACCTCCGTGCGTCGGCGCTGAGTGGTGATCCGGTCGGACAGAACGGTCAGTGAGCGCAGTCGATCCCGGTCGTCACGAACCGCGCCCAGCACCGGCACCGCGAGGCCGACGGCGAGCAGCGCGTGTCCCCACATGAAGGCGCCGTCGAATTCCGCCTGCGAATAGGCAAGCGAACCGTGGGCCACGGCGATGAGGAGCGCGGCGCCCCCGATCGCCACCTCCAACCATCGCTGGCGTGGGCTGCGGAGAGCACCCGCGGCTGCGATCAGGAAGGCGGCTGTCAGCCCTACCTCAGTGGGCCGGAGTTCCAGTGGCGGCGCCGTTCGACCGGCGACAAAGGTCACGATTGCCGCACCACAGGCCGTCACCACAACCGCCAGTGCGCGAGCCAACCTCCGGCCGGTGGTCCGAAACACCGTTGCAGTGCCGAACGCATACGCCAGGGCCGCTGCGGCGAACAGCTGGACCATGATCCACGTGCCCTGGCGCATGGGCTCGTCGAGAGGCTGGCCCGGCTGCAGGTTGTCGATGCTGAGCCACACGGCGTGGTAGAGCGCCACCGGCAGCACAGCCACGGCGAGACGAAGATCCTCCGGCTCCCCGAGCGACCGCCACCGGTAGGTGAAGACCAAGGTAGTCCCGGCCGCAGCCAAGAATCCCGCCGCGGCGAGGATCACCAGCTGGGTCCGATCCCCTCTCCAAAGTGTCGCCAACTGGACTGCCCATACCCCGACGGCGGTGGCGGCCACGGCAGCGACGACGATCACGCGTGACCTTGTTCCGGCCGGGAGTGACACCGCGACGGACGACTTCGAGAAGGTCACGGTTCGAGTATATCGCTGGCGCAGGAATGGGGTCGGGGGCGAAGTGGTTACCCTGGCGGACATGGTGACAGGTTGACGATCGGGTGCGGCGTGGAGGCAGTGGGTCGTTGACAAGTACGGAGGTACCTGATGGAAATGAGGCGCGCGTTTGCCTACGTCGGGCTCGCGCTGGTCCTCGGGGTGGCCCCGGTCCTGGCCGATGAGGGGGAGACCGAGGAGGAGCAGCCAGAACCGACCTGGAAGAGCAACATCGGGCTGTCGTACGTGGCGACGAGCGGCAACACCGACACCAGTACCATGGGTCTCGACCTGCTCGTCGAACGGCGGCCGGATCCGTGGGGACTCGAGTTCATCGCGAACTTCAACCGCGCGGAGGATAGCAACCGCGAGGAGGACGAGGAATTCGGGAAGCTGACCGCCGAGCGCTACTACGCCAGCGGTCGGGCGATGCGCGCTCTGAGCGAGCGCTGGGAGTTCTTCGCGGGCCTCAGTGGTGAGAAGGACCGGTTCGCCGGCTTCGACCTGCGGGCAGTGGTGGAGTCCGGTGTGACCTACCATGCGCTGCTCGGACCGAAGCACCTGCTGTCGTTCGACGGCGGCCTGACGTGGACCGACGAGGACCGGATCTCCGAGCCGGACGTGTCGTACTTCGGTGGCATCGCCGGGCTCAACTACGAGTGGAAGATCAGTGACAACGCGTCGTTAACCGAGCGTCTGCTCTTTTATCCCAACTTCGATGAGTCCAGTGACTGGCGGCTGAGCTCGGACACCGGGCTGCAGGTTTCGATGACCTCGCTGCTGGCGGTCAGGCTGGGGTATGAGTTCCGCTACCGCAATGAACCGATCGGCGAGGCCGACGACACCGACACGACGACCAAGGCCTCGCTGGTGTTCACCTTTTGACGGGGCTGTTGACTCCGCGCGTTCGATCGGGGGCGCTTGCTGTGCCGTGGAAGCCTGAGAAGGTGTGACCTGGTCGCGCCGCGATCGGGCCGACGGCAGCGTATGACCCGGGCTGCAGGGGCGCGATCGAGTGAATCATGAGGACACTCTCGCGGCCTTCCCGATGGCAACGCGAAGGAGCAAAGGAGGAAGTTGACATGGAACAGATCGCGAACATGGACGCCGGGGCGCTGATGGGTACCCTGACGGAGCTCGCAACCCAGTGGGGTCTCCAGATCATTGGCGCGATCATCGTGCTGTTGGTCGGTCGCATCGCGGCCGGCTGGGCGAGGCGGCTGACACGGAAAGCACTCGAGCGCGCGGAGGTGGATGCCACGCTGGTGCCGTTCATTGCCAAGCTGGTGTACTACCTGCTCCTGGCGTTCGTGGTGATCGCGGTGCTCGGTGTGTTCGGCGTGCAGACCGCCTCGCTGGTGGCGGTGCTCGGTGCCGCCGGCCTCGCGGTCGGCCTCGCGCTGCAGGGCACGCTGTCCAACTTCGCGGCCGGGGTGATGCTGCTGTTCTTCAGGCCGTTCAAGGTCGGTGACTTCATCGATGCGGGAGGCACCACCGGCTCGGTCGAGGAGATCGGCGTCTTCGCCACCACGCTGAAGAGTCCGGACAACATCAAGATCGTGGTGCCCAACTCGCAGGTCTACGGCCAGACCATCAAGAACTTCAACGGCTTCGACACGCGCAGGATCGATCTCGTGGTCGGCATCTCGTACGACGACGACATCGGCAAGGCGATCGACACTATCCAGAGGATCGTGAGTGCGGATCAGCGGGTGATGGCCGAACCGGAGACCTTGATCGCGGTGTCCAACCTTGGTGATTCGTCGGTCGACCTGGTGGTGCGGCCGTGGTGCGCGGGCTCGGACTACTGGCCGCTGCGTTTCGATCTGACGCGCAAGATCAAGGAAGGTCTCGAGGCCGCCGGCTGCTCGATCCCGTTCCCGCAGACCGACGTCCACCTGCATCAGAAGAGCGCATAGCAGGCAATTCGCGCAGCGAATTGCTGTGGAATGCCAGGGCACCACGCGCTGAAGGCGCGATGGGATTCCTCTTGCCTGCGGGGCCGCCGACCATCGGGCAACGATTTCCTGAGGTGTTAGATAGTCGAGACGAATGGCATGCCGACGACAGCGCGTGGCGCGGGCGTGCCGTCCTCTCGCCTTCTGCGGGGTGCCGGGTACAGGATTTCGAGGTCCACGTTCGCCGGGGATATCGTGCGGCAGCGGGGCCTCGAAATGCTGTACTGGGCTCCCGCGGGGAGCGCTCCGGGGAGAGGTCGCGCTGAAGCTCCGTTGGTCTAGCCGAACGAGGGGCCACCGGGTCCCAACATTGTCAAGGGGGCACCCGCGGGGAGCGTGTCGGGGAGGGGGCGCGTGGAAGGGAGGAGAGCGTAGCGAAATGGCACCGGTCGGTCGACGACAATGACGATGAGGACGAATACGAAGACGAAGACGACGATGAAAATGAAGATGAAGAGCGGGAGGGGGATCCGGCTTCGAGACGCTACACGCTTTCTCCCGCGCTCAGCGCCCGGAAATCCTCCAACACCTCCTCCCCATGGGTCGCGGGCACGACCTTGGAGTACGCCTTCAGCACGGTGCCGTCGGCTCCGATGAGGTAGGAGACTCGCTTCGGAAACGGCAGCAGTGGAATCGCGGCGCCGACCGCCCTGGCGAGTGTGCGGTCGGTGTCCGACAGCAGCAGGAAAGGCAGGTGATGCGTCTCGGCGAAGGCGCGGTTGGTCTCGGGGCTGTCGTAGGACACCCCGTACACCGACACACCGAGCTGCCTCAGATCGCTCCAGCTGTCCCGCAGCTGGCAGGCCTCCTTGATTCACCCGGGGGTGTTGGCCTTGGGGTAGAAGTAGATCAGGTGCGGACGTCCGGGCAGATCCGAGCTGCTCACGGTGGTTCCGTCGTGGGCCGGAAGCTCGAAGTCGACGAAGGCCGTTCCCTGGCGAAGCATGAGTCCTCCCTCCGAGGGCGAATCACGATGGCCGACAGCTGGCGCGTCTCGTGTGCCCATCAGTCGGAGATCGCGTCAGCCCACTCCGCGCCACGGCGAATGCCGCGCTGCAGGTGGTCGTGGGCGGCGATGACCAGCGAGTGGCGGATGGTTCCGTCATCGATCAGCTCCGTGAACCTGGAGAGCGGTTCCAGGCGGAGCGAGATCTCTTCTGACGGATCCGGCCGCGGCGTGCCGTCCGGCGCACAGTCGCGCACCAGGTAGGTCCAGCAGCGGTTGGTGAGAAACGCTGGGTTGGGCTCGACCCACCCCAGCAGGTGAAGGGTACCCCCGCCGAACCCGGTCTCCTCCTCCAGCTCCCGAACCGCGGCCGACGCGGGATCTTCGCCCGGATCGACCATGCCTCCCGGAATCTCCACCGTGGCGGCGTCGACACCGTGTCGGTACTGTTCCACCAGAACCAACAGTCCGTCGCGCGTGATCGCCACGATGTTGACCCAGTCCGGTGCCTCGAGTCGCATGAAACGGTGGTCACGACCGGTGGTGGGAGAGCGACGAGTGGTTTCGAACAGGTTGAACAGCTTGAACCGACCGAGGATCTCCTCCGTGACGGTCGGCCACCGAGCCGGCGAATGCTGACCGTGATCGTCGTCCATACCATATCCTACTGCGGTTGCCGAAGCGATTGTTCTCTTGACCGGTATCGCTGTCGGAGTTACGGTGAGAATGCTCGGTTCCGGTAGGGAGGTCGCATGGCTGGCAAGGCTGAAGTTGTCGACAGGATCGCCGACTTGACCGGTATCCCGAAGACGCGCGTGGCCCTCTGTTACGACATGGTGTTCGAGCTGTTCGGCGATGCGCTCGCAGAGGGCGACAAGGTCACGGTGCCCAACTTCGGGACCTTCCAGGTCACCGAGCGGAAGGCCCGGACGGGCCGCAACCCGCAGACCGGGGCGGTGATCCACATCGGCCCCTCCAAGGGAGTGTCGTTCAAGATCTCGAGGAATCTCAAGGACAGGCTCTAGGCTCAGTCGTCCTCGGGGTTGTCCTCGTCCGCGAGGGCGCCTGCGGTGCGTGCCTCGAGCCGATGCCCGAGCATGAGCGACAGCTGCTCTTCCATCGGCATCGCCTTTCCCTGGTCTTTCTTCCACGGCCAGCGGATGACGTGGACCGCTCGCTCGTAGAGCTCGATCCCGCCATCGGAGGTCGCCGCCATCACGGCCGGGCTGAGTCCTTTCTGGAACTTGAACCGGAACGCGAGCCCGCCCGATCCGCCGGGTTGCCCCCCGCGCATCAGCGCGCCCTGCTGCTGCTGCATGTCGTACATGAGCCGTCCCATGGGGGAGTTCCATTGGGCGAGCCTGGCCTCGGTGCGCGGGTCGACCCTCGGCCGTGCCAGCTCCTCCTCGAGACGGAGGGGGAACTCGCGCTCGCCTGCAGCGGCGCCTGCGGCCGCGAGGACCGCGCAGATCATCACGGCAACGCGTTTCACACCCACCACACTCCAATCTACTTCGTGCAACGGGTATTGACCAGGGAGGAATTTCGGGTGCGCCCGTCGCCGGGCCCCCTGGAACGACAACGGTCCACAGGGGACGCCGAGGGCTGGGCCACGACGACACGATCCGTGTACACTCCAGCGGACCATGACACTGCGCGCGCTGCCCTGGCTGATCGGATCGCTGCTGCTCGCCGGTGGAGCGATCGCACAGGACGACATCGTCCGGTACGAGATCACGGTGAAGCTGGATCCGGTCGGCCACCGCCTCGAGGGCACCCAGCGCGTGCGCTGGACCAACCGCACCGGAGTGCCGACGTCGGAGTTGTGGTGGCACCTCTACCTCAACGCGTTCGCCTCGACCGAGACCACGTTCATGCGCGAACGCATGGCCGGGAGATCGTGGAACCCAGTTGCCGGAGATAACGGCTGGGGTTGGGTTCGAGTGTCTCGTCTGGAGCTGACAGACGGCACCGACCTATTGCCCCGGTTCGAGTTCGCCCGGCCGGACGACGGCAACCCGGAGGACTTCACTGTGGCCCGGGTCGAGCTGCCCCGGCCGGTCCTCCCCGGATCGTCGGTGGAGCTCGAGCTGTCGTTCGAGGCTCGGCTGCCGGAGATCGTCGACCGCACCGGACACGCCGGCGACTTTCACATGATCGGGCAGTGGTTCCCGAAGCTCGGCGTGTTTGAGGGCTCGAGCGGCTGGAACTGCCACCAGTTCCACGCCGCGAGCGAGTTCTACGCCGACTTCGGCAGCTACCGGGTCGAGGTGACGGTGCCGCGGGATTGGGTCGTCGGTGCCAGCGGGGTCGAGGTCGAACGGGAAATCCTGGAGGACGCCGAACGACTCGTGTTCGCCGCCGACAAGGTGCACGACTTCGCCTGGTGCGCCGCGCCCGATTCGCTGATGGCGGTGGTCGAGGGGGAGTTCGATCCCGGCCGCGACGTTCCACCGGTGTGGCTCGACCGTGCCCGCAGGACCCTCGGTCTGTCCGCGGCCGACCTCGAGCTGCCGCCGATGTACCTGCGGCTGCTCGTGCCGCGGACCCAGCTCGCGCTCGCCGACCGCATGTTGCGGTCGTCGCGGCTCTCGCTGGCGTGGTTCGGTCTCCTGTACGGACCCTACCCGTATCCACAGATGACCGTCGTGGCCCCGCCACCCGATGGGCTGCGCGCTGGAGGAATGGAGTACCCCACCTTGATCACGATCTCGGGGAGTCGGCTGCTGACGGTGCCGCCGTTCAGCCGGCTGCCGTGGATCGAGGTGGTCACCGTCCACGAGGTCGGCCACCAGTACTTCTACGGCGTCGTCGGGTCCAACGAGTTCGAGGAGCCATGGCTTGACGAGGGTCTCACGAGCTTTGCCGAGAACGAGTGCATGGCGGCGATCGCGAAAGACGGGCTGGTGCCGCTGTGGCGAGCGGCGAGCGGTTGGGCCCGGGACCGCCATCGGCTCGGACGGTACCCGCTACCGCTCATGGTCGATCAGTGGGCGTGGCGGTTCCGAAACCTGGGCGCGTACGGGCTGGCGACGTATCACAAGACCGCTGTCGCCTTGAAGAGCCTCCAGGGTCTGGTGGGCGAGGACCGGTTCGCGAGGGCGATGCGGAGCTACGTCGAGCGCCAACGGTTTCGGCACGCAGAAGCCGGCGATCTGGTGGCCGCGTTCGAGGAGGTGACCGGAGACAACCTGGGCTGGTTCTTCGAGCAGGCACTGCGTCGAGACGTGGACGTGGACTGGTCGGTCCTCGGCGTCCGCCACACGAGATCCGCCGGAGCCCGCGGTATGGAGTGGGTCGATGACCGGTGGCGCGACCGCGGTGCCCCAGACGAGGAGGGGAGCGAGTGGACGGTGACGGTGGAGATCGGTCGCCGCGGCGAGTTTGTCGGACCCGTCGAGGTATCGCTGAGCTTCGCGGACGGCCGCCGGGAGCGGCGTTCCTGGGACGGCCAGGGTCGCTGGACGAGATGGCAGCTCTCTTCCGAAGATCGGCTGACCCAGGTCATGGTGGATCCGGAAGGGAAATGGGCGTTGGAGACGAACCGCGACGACAACTATTGGCGCGATGAGCCGCGCCGTGAGAACGTGCGCCGAGCATTCTGGTGGCTGTCGGATACCCTGCAGATGGTCGGGCTGCTCCTCGTGCCGTGGAGCTGAAGATGAAGGGCTCGCTCCTCGCGCGCCGACCGTCACCGCGCTGGGGCGTGCGGCACGCTGCCCGGCTGTGGCGGTTGGTAGTGGCCTGCTGGGTGGTGTCGGTGCTCTCTTTCCTGCCGGCGGTGTGGGTGGTGGACGGCGCCGTCTCGCCCGCTTTGGAGAACCTCCCGGATGCGGAATTAGGAGTCCCGGACGGTGAGGTTCAGCTGATCGCCCGCGGCGCGCTGCGCGAGGTGGTGGCTCCGCTCCGTTTGGCGGTTCTCTCCGGGGTGTTCACGCTCTGGATGTGGACCGTGCTGTGGCACGCGGGCGTGGTGAACTGGACCCTGTGGGCGGGCGGGCGACGGGTCCGGCTGGGTGAACTGCTCGGCCTTGGGGTGGTCTCGTGGTGGCGGTACGCGCTGTTGTCGTTGCTGTCCGCCGGAGCTGCGATCGGCGCCGGGGTCGCGCTGCTGCTGCCGTTTGAAATGGCGGGGGAGAAATCCTATCCGGCACTGGTGGAGCAGCATCTCGTGCCGCTGCTCGCGATGGGCGTCGCCGGCGTGGTCGTGGTCTGGGTCGTGTGGGCCACGACCGCCCGGGCGGCGTGGCTGATCGGCCTGCCGGAGCGGCGGTCGGTCGTGGTTGCGTGGCTGCTCGGACTGGCGGGGACCCTGCGCGTACCTCTGACCAGCCTGGGCACGGTCGCCCTGTGGGCGCTTCCCGCGGTGCTCATCTCATCGGTCCCGTTGGCGGTCGGCGTGGAGTTTCCCGCCCTGCGTGAGGGGTTGGCGATTCCGCTCCTCGGTCAGCTCGCGGCCGCGGTGCGCGCCTTCTGCTGGGTCGGCCTGTTCGCTTCGTTCGCGCCGGTAACCGGCCTGGTGGGGAACGAGCCGGACCTCGAGCACGACTCGCCGTAGACACTCGGTGAGAAGTGCGGCCTCGATCAGTCCGTGACTTCGACCGACTTGAGGCGTTTCGGCCCCGCCGCCCGGACCTCCTGCGGGCAGCCCGACTCGAACAGTTTGAAGTTCTCGATGTAGCGGGCCGCCAGGGCGTCGTAGCGGCGCCAGTAGTCACCCTTGTTCCCCCACGATGTCGAGGGATCGAGCACGTCGAGCGGAACATCGGGACAGCTCAGCGGGACTTCGAAACCGAAGAGCCGATCGTGGCGGTAATCCACCGCGTCCAACCGCCCCTCGAGCGCGGCGTCGAGCAGGGCACGGGTGTGGCGGATCGAGATTCTCTTGCCGACGTTCCAGCCGCCGCCCACCCAGCCGGTGTTGACCAGCCAGCAGCGGCTGTCGTGCCGCAGCATCTTCTGCTTCAGCATCTCCGCGTACTGGAAGGGATGGTGAACCATGAACGGTGCGCCGAAGCAGGCCGAGAAGGCGATCTCCGGCTCGATCCCGAGGCCGATCTCGGTGCCGGCGATCTTCGAGGTGTAGCCGGAGATGAAGTGGTAGACGGCACGGTCGGGGTCGAGGCGCGCGATCGGGGGCAGCACCCCCTGTGCGTCGCAGGTGAGCAGGATGACGTTGGCTGGGTGGGACTGCACCATGCCCTCGGGCACCACGTTCGGGATGAACTCGAGCGGGTATGCGGCGCGGGTGTTCTCGGTGAATCGATCGTCGTCGAGGTCGAGCTTGCGCGAGGTGCGGTCGTGGACGACGTTTTCGAGGATGGTGCCGAAGCGGCGGGTGGTGGCGTAGATCTGCGGCTCGTGCTCGGCCGACAGCCGAATCACCTTGGCGTAGCAGCCGCCTTCGAAGTTGAACACGCCGCTGGACGACCAGCCGTGCTCGTCATCGCCGATCAGTCGCCGCCGGGGATCGGCCGACAGCGTGGTCTTCCCGGTTCCGGATAAGCCGAAGAACAGTGCGGCATCACCGTCCGTGCCCACGTTGGCCGAGCAGTGCATCGGCAACACCTCGCGGAACGGCAGCAGGAAGTTGAGGACCGTGAAGATGCTCTTCTTGATCTCGCCACCGTACGACGAGTTGCAGATCAGGCCGAGCCGTTGGGCGAAGTTGAGGATGATGGCGGTGTCGGTACGGGTGCCGTCCACCCTGGGGTCGGTACGGAAGCCGGGAACCGCGACGATGGTGAACTCCGGCACGTGGTTCTGGTACTCGTCCTGCGTCGCCGGGAGGATGAACATGTTGCGCGCGAACAGAGACTGCCAGGCGTGCTCGGTGATGATCCGGATCGGCATCCGATACTCGGGATCGGCGCCGACGTAGCAATCCTGGACGAAGAGCTCCTCGTCCTGGAGGAACGCCTGAACGCGGGCGAAGAGCGCGTCGAATTTGTCGGGCTGGTAGGGCCGGTTGTACTCACCCCACCAGATCCGGTCCTCGGTCGAGTACTCGCGCACGATGTACTTGTCCTGAGCCGCGCGGGCTGACCACTTGCCGGTGTTGACCACCAGCGGGCCGCCGTGGGCGATGGTGCCCTCCTTGCGGAAGGTGGCCTCCTCGTACAGCGCCGCCTCGGGGAGGTTCCAGAATACGCGGTCGAGGTGGATCAGGCCGTGGTTGGACAGGCCGAAGCGACCCTTGAGATCGCCTGACTGTCCGGTCGCGGGCGTGTCGAACTCGAGGTATTTCATGCCCAGTCCCTAACCAGCTTGCGCTCGCCGATGTACAGCTCGTTCGGCGAGTTCGGATCGAGTGCCCACTTCATGCGCTCGATGCCCTCGGTAATGTCCTTGATCGATCCGCAGAAGCTGATCCGGAGGTGTCCCTCCATGCCGAACTCGACGCCCGGCACCGTCACCACCTGCACCTTTTCGAGCAGAAAGTCCGACAGCTTCACCGAGTCGGTGCCGTAGTGGCTGAAGTCCGGAAACGAATAGAAGGTGCCGCCGGGCGCCTCGAGGTGAACTCCGTCGAAGGAACGGAGTTGCTCGATGAGCACATTGCGGTTGTTTTCGAGCGTCATCCGCAGGCTGTGAACGTGCGACTGTAGTCCGTTGATGGCGCCTACCGCGGCGTGCTGGAGCAGCGCTGACGGCCCCGAGGTCTCGTGCCCCTGGACGTTGGTCATGGCCTCGATCAGTGTGCGGTTGGCGACAGCCCAGCCGATTCGGAACCCGGTCATGGCGTACTGCTTGCTGACCCCGTTGATGATGATCAGCTTGGAATTCTCTGAGCGGTCCTTGGCGTACTGCAGCGGGTTGATGGGCTCCCGACCGTCGAAGATCAACCGGTGATAGATGTCGTCCATGATCAGGTACAGGTCGCGCCGCTCGCAGAACTCGACAACGTCGGCGATGAACTCTTCGGGGTAGACGGCGCCGCTGGGATTGTTGGGGCTGTTGAGGATGACCGCTCTGGTGTAGGACCCCACGACCTGCTCGATGTCTTGGAGACGGGGAATGAACGAGCCGTCCTCGGGGCGGACCGCCACCGGTACGGCACCCACGAGCTTGACCATCTCCGGGTAACTCACCCAGTAGGGAGCCGGGAAGACGACCTCCTCCTGGGGGTTCAGGATGGTGTGCAGGGCGGTCATGATCGCCTGCTTGGCGCCGCCGGAGGCCATCACGTTCTCGGGCGCCGGCTTCCAGCCGTAGTACTCCTCGGTGTAGCGGATGATCGCCTGCTTGAGCGCCGGGATGCCGTCGGCCGGCGTGTACCGGATCTCGCCCGAGTTGAGCAGCGAGGTCGCCGCGAGGATCGCGTCGAGTGGTGCCTTGCCCTTGGGTTCGCCGCCTCCGAGGTGGATCACCGGGTCGCCCTTGGCCCTGAGGATGGCGGCGGTTTCGTTCAGCCTGAGAGTCGCGGATTCGCCGATCGTCTTGGCGATGTAGGAGAGGCTCATGATGTTGGCAGCCCCCTTCGTGCCCCCGCCCTCAGCCGTAGACGGTGGGGGGCATGATTATCGCAGACATGTGTGAAATACGCACTTGCGTCCCAGGGACGGAGCGCCGATCGCTCCCGATGACAACAGCCGCGGGACCAAGAAGTAGGCGCGCAGTCCGTGCGCGCCAGAGGCTCGCCGATCACGAAGGCGGTCGACGAGGTCGAAGCGGCGGTGGGCACCGGGAGCGACAGAGCGCGCATGTAGGAGCTCATCAGGAATGCGCGTGTCGGTGCCAGTCACCCCCGAGCTCGGAGGTGATCGGCCAGGCTTCCGCGTTTGACGGGGTGCCTGGAACCGGATTGGTGTCCAGACCAGCGTGGGCGATCGATAGGTGTACCCTCGTCGTGATGGAAAGACTCGGCAAACACAACCAGCGGCTGAAGGAGCTGCGGCGAAGGGCTCGGGAGCGGCGCGACGGCGAGGTCGTGGTCGACGGTCGGCGGCTGATCGCCGACCTCGTTCGATGGGACGTGCCGATTCGGGAGCTGTACGTCGCGGCGGGGATCGACCTCGATCGCCCGGTGCGCGCGGTGTCCGAAAGGGTCTGGGAGGTGGAGGCCTCGGTGCTCACCGAGGTCGCGCCGACCAGGCACCCGCAGGGGGTGCTCGCCGTGGTAGACGAGCCTTCCTGGCCCCCATGGTCGGCCAGGTCGGGGGTGGCACTCTGGCTCGAGGGAGTGCAGGACCCCGGGAACCTCGGAGCAATCGTGCGCGCCGCGGCCGGGCTCGGGGCGCGGGCCGTGCTGCTCTCCCCGGGTTGTGCCGATCCGTTCGGACCGCTGGCGGTGCGCGGCTCGGCCGGCGCGGTGTTCCGTATACCGGTAGCGCGTGAGGTCCCCGGGTTACGGGCGATCGAGCGGGTCCGGGCACACAGCGGCGAGGCGTGGGCGACGGCAGCGGAGGGTGCGGCGGTGACCGGCTGGCGGCCGGCCGACCCGACGCTGCTGCTGCTCGGCGCGGAGGGTCGGGGACTGTCCGCCGAGGTTGCCGCGCTCGCGGACGGCACAGTGGCCATTCCCCTCGATCGCGACCTCGACTCGCTCAACGTGGCTGTCGCCGCGGGGATCCTGCTCGAACAATTGCGATCCACGCCGTGAGGTTGGTTGGCAACGTGACTGCGCTCTCTCTGGGAGGGTCCGTGCCCGTCTCCGTATCTGTCTCCGTGCCCGATCCGGCCACAGGAACCGAGTGAGAATTCGGATACGGAGACGGAGACGGAAACGGAGACGGGTTTCCCCATTGGCGACTGGGTGTGCCAGCTCACCTGGTCAGCTCGTAACGGCTTGAACTGGGATAGGAGTCCTAAACGAGCCGGACCTGGCCTTGATCGCCCTCGACGCACCGCCCGACGATCGCCGCTGCGGGCAGGCGCCTGAGGAGTCGTTGTGCCGCGTCCTCGGAGACCGCCGCCAGCAGGCCGCCCGAGGTTTGGGGATCGAGCGCGAGGTCCACCAGGATGGGATCTGCGCCGCCGGCGACCTCGAGCACCGCAGCCGCGCTCTCCCGGTTCTTTCCGGCGCCGGCGGGGACCAGCCCGGTTGCCGCGGCCTCGCGCGCGCCGGGCAGCAGCGGCAGGGCGGCGAGGTCGATCTCGATCGCGAGCCCGGAGGCCTCGGCCATCTCGGCCACGTGGCCGACGAGACCGAACCCGGTGACGTCGGTGACCGCCCGCGGCTCGAGCTCCAGAAGCGCCTCGGCGGCCTCACGGTTGAGGGTACCCATCCAGCGCATGGCGGTAGCCAGGTGGTTCGGGTCGGCGAGGTCGGCCTTTGCGGCGGTGGTGACCACCCCGGTGCCGAGCGGCTTGGTGAGCACCAGCACGTCGCCGGGCTGTGTGCCGCCGTTGCGCCAGATCCGATTGGGGTGGACGGTGCCGGTCACGGCCAGCCCGTACAGCAGCTCCTGGCCCTCGAGCGTGTGGCCGCCGGCGAGCACGGCGCCGGCCTCCTTCAGGGCGGTGAGCCCGCCGTGCAGGATCTGCTTGAGGACCTCGCGGTCGAACCGTGCGAGTGGAAAGCTCACCAGGTTCATCCCTGCCAGCGGCCGGCCGCCCATGGCGTAGACATCGGACAGCGCGTTGACCGCGGCGATACGGCCGAAGGTGAAGGGATCGTCGACGATCGGCGGGAAGAAGTCGGTGGTGTGAATGACGGCCACGTCGTCCGACACCCGCACCACTCCGGCATCGTCGGCGAACTCGATACCGACCAGCAGGTCGTCCGAGTCGAGCCTGGGCAGACCGCACAGGATGGTGTCGAGCAGGCCCTTGGCGAGCTTGGCGCCACAGCCACCGTAGGCGCTGCCCTGGGTCAGCGCGGTCACCGTATCCGACACGACGGCGTCGAGCGCGCTCGGGGTCCAGATGTCCCCGCGCAGCCGGTACACGGCCTTGGGCTCGAGACCGAGCTCGGCGAGGGTGTCTGTCATGGCACCGGCCTCGTCCGATCTCGCCACCAGGACGACGCCACACTCGGAGCTCACAACCCGCGGTGCCGGGACCGCGTCGACGTCGAGTTCCCTGTCTCGGGCGGCCCGTTCCACGCGCATGACCCGCTGGACCGATCCGAACACCAGAAGCAGGTCACGTTCTGACTGTGCCATGTCCATCCGTTTCCGTTCCCGTTCTCCCGGCGAGCGTCTCCCGAGGGAGGGAACGCACCATTATCGTCGGAGATCCTCCACAGCGGAACCTACCGCGTCGACCAGCGCTCCGATGTCGGACTCCGTGTTGAACGGACCGACGCCGGCTCGAAGGGATCCGGAAGGAAACGTGCCCAGTCGTCGGTGGGCCGCCGGAGCACAGTGGAGGCCGGCACGAACGCAGATGCCCCGCTCGCGATCCAGCCACGTCGCCACCTCGCCGGTGTCGGCCCCTTCCACGGTGAAGGACAGAATCCCGGTGTGCGGGCGGCCGGCGGACCAGCCGTGAAGGCCGACGCCCCGGATCCGGGCCAGCCCCGACGCGAGGCGCGTCACCAGGCGTTGCTCGTGCGCGGCGACCTCCGCCACCGTGCGATCGGCCAACCAGGCGCAGGCCGCCCCGAGGCCGGCGATGCACACGCCGTTGGCCGTGCCCGCCTCCAACCGGTCGGGCAAGTGTTCCGGCATCCGTTCGTTCTCCGAGCGCGATCCGGTGCCGCCCCTGACCAGCGGCTCGACCTCGAACCCATCAGCGAGCAAGAGCACGCCGACCCCCGGGGGACCGAGCAGACCCTTGTGTCCGGAGCACGTCAGCGCCGCGACCCCCATCGAGGCGAAGTCCAGAGGAATGCTGCCCGCGGTCTGGGCGGCGTCCACCAGGACGGGTACCGGCGCCACTGCCCGTGCGACGTCAACGACCGGCAGCACCGCCCCGGAGACGTTGCTGGCGTGGGTCAGCACGACCAGCGCGGTCGGGCCCTCCGCTACCCGCGCCGCAACCTCGTCCGGCGTCGGTACGCCGAGGTCCGACGAACCATCGGCGATCGAGATCTGGATGTCGCGTGTCGCCTCCAGGTGGCGCAGGGCACGCATCACGGCATTGTGCTCGAGGGCCGAGGTGACCACGCGATCGCCCGATTCGAGCACCGAGGAGAGCACCGTGTTGATCCAGAAAGTCGCACCCGGACCGAACAGCGTGCGCTCCGGCTCACCGCCGAGCAGCCCGGCGATGCGCTCGCGGGCGGCCTCGATCGAACGAGAGGCGGCTACGGTGAGGCGGTGGCCGCCGCGCCCGGGGTTGCCGGCTTCACGTTCGATGAACCTGCGTATCGCCTCGGCCACCCCCGGCGCCTTTGGAAACGAGGTGGCGCCGTGGTCCAGATAGACCGTGGTGAGGTCGGTCACGGCCGCACGATCGAGCCGGCCGCGGCGAGCCGGCTCGCGATCTCCAGCATGTCGGTGACCCTGCCGACCGCGAGCCGGTCGGCGATCCGAAAGAAGTTGAGGCAGGTGCCGCAGGCGATGATCTCGACCCCGGCGTGCTCGAGCGCCAGGAGGTCTTCCACCAGCAGCGAGCCCTCGCAGCATAGCTTCACGCCCGAGTTGTAGAGGATGATCGCATCGGGCATGCGGTCCAGCTGCTCCTGGGTCTTGAGGAACGACCGCAGTAGCAGCTCTCCCAGCTCATCGTCGCCCGTCCCCATGGTGCCGGCGGAGATCTGGACCACCAGGGGGCCTGACGGCGCCAAGCGCTGTGCGTCGGCCTCGGGCAGGTCACGTTCGAGCGGCTGCTCCTCGTCAGGACCGGCGTTGATGGTCATCAGAAACGTGCCGTCGTCCATCGTCTCGACCTCGACCTCGGCGCTGCGGGAAGCGGCAAACCTGGTCACGTTGGAGCGGCACAGCTCGTCGGCGACGTGGAAGCGCACTCGCCGCTCGCCGTCGTCCAGCAGCTCGCGCAGTTTGAGCACCGGGCCGGGGCAGGCGAGATCACGAACGTCGAACTCCTTCATCCCACGACCTCCAAGTGAGGGATTCTATCCGGTTTCAGCCTGGCCCGCATACTGCCTGTTCAATTGATTCAGGAGGAGTGTCCGTCTCAGTGCCCGTCTCCGTGCCGGAAATGACCTGGTGAGAAACCGGATACGGAGACGGATACAGAGACGGAAACGGAGACGGAAACGGATACCGGTTCGGCAAGCGATGTTCGGAGGGGTCTGGCCACCACCTTCCCGGGAGGAGTATCATGGAAACAGACCCTGCACATGGAGGTGGACATGCTCGAACGTGGCGTGTTGAGTCGCCTGCATACTCTCACGCAGCAGAAAACCTACACCCTGACGATGTACCTCGACATCGATCAGAACAAGAGATCCAACCGAAAACGGGGCTACGTGGTCCAGGCCGAGGCGCTCCTCAAAGACCTGAAGGGACGACAGGGGCGCAGCCAGCGGCTGGACACTGCGGCGGGCCAGGCGCTCGAGCTGGTGCGGTCGATGCCGCCCCAGGGCAAGTCTGCACTGGTCGTCGTACACCCCGAAACCGAGCTGCGCGAGCTCCACCAGATCGCCGTGCCGTCCGCCGCGTCGGTGCACTGGCGGCGAGGGGCATTCCTGAGACCGGTCGTCGAGGCGATGGACGAGCACGAGCGCTACGGCGTCGTGCTCAGCGACAACAAGCGGGCACGTCTGTTCACGGTCTGGATGGGAGAGCTCACCGAGCACGAGGATCTGTTCTCGGACACCGGTCAGCGCACCCGGTCGCTTGGCCCCGACCAGATGAGGTCGCAGAAACGTCGCGATCAGCGCCACCAGGAGGAGGTCGCCTCCCACGCCAAGCGCGTGATCGACGCGCTGCACGACCTCGCCCTGCGGACCCCGTTCGACCGACTCATCATTGCCGGTCCGCCCAAGGCGACCGGGCAGCTCGCCCGGCTCCTGCCCAAGCGGATGCGCGGGAAGCTCATGGAGACCGTCAGCATGCGCGTCGGCGCGTCCCAGAAAGAAGTACTGAGCAAGATCCTCGAGGAGCAGGAGCGGATGGAACGGGAGCAGGAGTCGGTGCTCGTGGAAGGCGTACTCGCGGAGCTGCACGACGGCGGCAAGGCCGTGGGCGAGTTCGCCAGCGTGCTCGACGCGGTCAACCAGGGCCGGGTGTGGAAGCTGGTGTACGCGAAGGGGCTCAAGAAGGAGGGGGGCGAGTGCGGCGACTGCGGTGCGTACTCGCCGCACGCGGTCGGCCCGTGCGTCTACTGCGGTAGTGACGTGCAGCCAGTCTCACACTGCCTCGACCGCCTCGGCCAGTCGGTGATGGAGATGGGCGGGCGTGTCGAGGTCGTGGACGGCCCGGCCGCGGACAAGCTCAAGCCGCAGGGCTCGATCGCAGCACTGTTGAGGTTTTAGCCCGCACTTCTCACCAGTTTTCTGCTGCGGCCGCCGATGCACCCCATCCAGCGGCGTTTTCTTCCCTCGGGGTGCTCGACGTACTGTCAAGTACGCCTCCGCGCCCCTCGAGTCGAAAACCCAACTGGGCACGGCACATCGGCACCCTCGCGACGAGAACCGGTGAGAAGTGCGGGCTAGCAGATCGCAACGATGGGCTCGGTACTTGGGGCTCGGGGCTCGGGCCCCCTCCCGACCGCCGGTGGGGTGCGGTTCACCGCACCGTCACGTGCACGCGCGACGTGGGCGCCTCGAGTGTCAGATGGCCGACGCAAGTGCGAGGTCGACGACAGCGCGCCCGTGCGGGTGTGCCAGGTACGACCTTGTGCGGCCGACAACCCATGAGAGATTGGCGGACGTCAAGGGCCGCACAATGCTCGTACCTGGCAACCTCGGGGAGCGCGACGGGGAGAGGGCGCCTCGCGTGTCGGACAGACGAAGCGAACGGCAGCCCGACGACAGCGCTTCGTGCGGAGGGGAGCGTATCGGGGAGGGGGCGCGTCGAAGTCACGCTAACCTCACCGAACTGAAGGCCTACCATCGGGCACGGACGCGCGCGGGCGCGGGCGAGCGGGGGATCCAGCATCCAGTATCTGGGTGGGTGGGGGTGTCAAGCCCTCAAGCCCCCACGACCTCAAGCCCCTCAGCCCTCGACCGGTAGCTCCTTCACCAGCTTCGACACCGCCTTGAACTCGTCCGTGCCGCAGCGCTCGAGAAGCTCGAACAGGGCCGACTCGGTGGAGGTGATGACCGCCCCGGCCGCGGACATACGATGGAGCGCCCACTGCGTGTCGCTCGGCCGCCGAGAGTTGACCGCGTCGTGCGGGACGTGGACCTCGATCCCATCGCCGAGCAGGTCGATGACGGTCTGGAGCACGCAGACGTGGGCCTCGATGCCGGTCACGATCACCTGGCGGCGACCGGTGGCCTGGATAGCTTGCTGCGCCGCGGGCTCGCGGGCGCACGAGAAGGTCATCTTGACGATCGCCGACTCCGGCAGCCGGGCCGAGAGATCGTCGACAGTTGGGCCGAGTCCCTTCGGGTACTGCTCGGTGGCGACGACCGGCACATCGAGGGCCCTGCAGGCCTCCACGAGCGCGGCGAGGCGCGGCCGGTGGCCCTGGTCGGCCATGACGCCGTCGATGCGCTGCTGGACATCGATCACGAGCAGGGCGGTGTCGTTTCGATCGAGCAGGCGATGTCGGTCGGTCATGGATTTCATATCTCCTCCGCTCAAGGAATCATAGCAACGGTGAACGGTGAGACCGCTGAAGAAAAGTGAAGAAGGATACGGACACGAAGACGGAGACGGAGACGGAGATTGGCGGCTGGGGGGCACCCCGGGACCTCAGGGCCCCATGGGCAGTGGGGTATCCCATAGCTCATGGAGCTCACAGCTTGTTCTCCCGTACAATGCTCCTGTGACTGACGACGACTCGAGACGGTCCGACGCTGGTGAACAGCCTCCGTCCGATGATGAAGTCGGCCAGCCAGAGCGGCAGACGGAGACCGAACCGGAGGCTCCTCCAGTCCTCACGACCCCCACAAGGGATCGCAGCTGGCAGGGCGGCGGCGGGCTCAGCCGCTGGGCGACGCTGGGTTGCGGCGCGGGCGTCGTCGTGCTGGTGGCGCTGCTGGCGGTCGGGATCGGCCTCACCAAGCGCACCGCCTCGATGGCGTTCGAGCGCAGCCAGCAGCGTCTGATGGCGGCGGTCGAGCGGCGCAACCAGCCGCCCGAGCGGCTCCGCACCAGCCGCAACGTGGAGCGCTTCAGGGCTCAGCTGCGGGTGGCGCGCGACCCCTATCCCCTGATGGGCGGGTTCATGAAGCGGGTGCAGGAAGTCCTCGACGACGGCAATCTGGATGCCGACGAGGTCGAGGCGTTCAACCTGTTTCTCGAGTCGCACCTGCCGTCGGCCACGACCGCGCCATGACCGTGGCGAAGTTCGAGCTGGCAGGCTCGCTCGTTCCGGCCGGCGACCAGGTAAAGGCGATCGATCGCCTGGTGACCGGGATCGAGGAGGGCCTGGCGTTCCAGACCCTGCTCGGGGTGACCGGTTCGGGCAAGACCTTCACCATGGCCAAGGTCGTCGAGGCGGTCAACCGCCCGACCCTGGTGCTCAGCCACAACAAGACGCTGGCGGCGCAGCTGTACCAGGAGTTCAAGGCATTCTTCCCCGACAACGCGGTCGAGTACTTCGTGTCGTACTACGATTACTACCAACCGGAGGCGTACGTTCCGTCGACCGACACCTACATCGAGAAGGAAACCTCGATCAATGAGGAGATCGACCGTATGCGGCTGTCGGCGACGCGTTCGCTCTTCGAGCGCCGGGACGTGCTCATCGTGGCGTCCGTGAGCTGCATCTACGGCCTCGGATCGCCGGAGGCCTATTTCGACATGCTGCAGCTGTTCGAGACCGGCTCCGAACAGCCGCTCGACGACGTCCTGCGTCAGCTGGCCAAGATGCAGTACGAGCGAACAAACCTCGACCTCGCGCCCGGGTCGTTCCGGCTGCGCGGCGACTCGCTGGAGATCTACCCGCCGTACGACGACACCGGCGCGCGGGTGTCGTTCTGGGGCGACGAGATCGAAAGCATCGCGCGCATTGAACCTGTGACGGGCGCTGTGGTCGAGCAGCTCGATCGCCTGCCGATCTATCCGAGGACGCACTACGTGACGCCGCGCGAGCGACTGGTGCGGGCGATCGACAGCATCCGAGCCGAGCTCGACGAGCGGCTGGCGGTGTTGAACGAACACGAGAAGCTGCTGGAGGCCCAGCGGCTTGGACAGCGGACCCTGTTCGACCTCGAGATGCTGACCGAGCTCGGCTACTGCCAGGGGATCGAGAACTACTCTCGCCACCTCACCGCACGGCTGCCGGAAGAGCCGCCGCCCACCCTGCTCGACTACTTTCCGAACGACTTCCTGTGCATCGTCGACGAGTCGCACGTGACGATCCCTCAGGTCGGCGGCATGTTTCACGGCGACCGGTCTCGAAAGCAAACCCTGGTGGACCACGGATTCAGGTTGCCGTCTGCCCTCGACAACCGGCCGCTCACCGTCGAGGAGTTCGAAGACCGTCTGCGGCAGGTGGTCTTCGTGTCGGCCACCCCGGGCCCCTACGAGCTGGAGGTCTCCGAGCGCGTCGTCGAGCAGATCATCCGGCCGACGGGTCTCGTGGACCCGGCGATCACGGTCCGTCCCACCGAGGGCCAGATCGACGACCTCATGCACGAGGTCCGCGAGCGTGCCGAACGGGACGAGCGCGT
>JBFELO010000028.1:0-38861 GCA_041552055.1 Candidatus Sulfomarinibacteraceae bacterium
CGACACCGGGGCCTTGGTCGACATTCGCGACGGGAAGGTGGCCCCCTCGGTCGCCGATCGACAGCGGCTGCAGGCTCTGTATGCCGCGAATCTGGCCTACAACGATGAGCGATTGGGGCAGCTATTGGAGCAGCTCGAGTCCAGATTTTCGAGGGAGGAGACGCTGTTAGTGGTGACTTCGGACCACGGCGAAGAGCTCTTCGACCACGGGGGGGTCCTGCACGGCTTCACGCTGTACGACGAGATGGTACGGATTCCGCTCATCGTCTGGTGGCCTTCGGAGATCGCACCGAGCAAGGTGGAGAGCAGCACCGACACGCTGGATCTGCACACGACTCTGCGGGCCACCGTGAGCGCCCATCAGCCGCCGGGCATCGGCGGCCGTTCGTTGTGGCCGGCGATGTCCGGAACGGAGATCGACTCGTCCGAGACCGCGGTCCGATTCGCTTTCGCCGCTGGCGAACGTCCCCTGTACATGGCTCGCTCCGACCGGTGGAAGCTGATACTCGCCCCCGGACGCGGCTTCGACTGGGGCATGGGTCGGGGCCGGGCTCGCACGTTTGACTCCGAGTACCTGTTCGATCTGGAGCAGGACCCCGGAGAGCGGGTCAACGTGGCCGGATCGATCGATCCCGAGGTCGCCTGGCTGCGGTCACGGCTGCGCGCGTGGATCGACGGCTGGCACCGCCACCATCCAGAGGCGGTCGATCCCATCGTCGACGAGGCTACTCGGGAACAGCTGGAGGCCCTCGGCTATGCCGAGTGAAGGGGCCGGGAGGCTCGGGCGCGCCTACAATGGTGGACGTCAGGCACGACTCAAAAGTCGGGAGAGCAGGATGAGGTGTTCCAGCATTGCGGTTTCGCAGGTGATGGTCGGGCTCCATCGCGTCGGCATCGTCGGGCTGCACGGGGCGTTGGTCGAGGCCGAGCGGTCCGGACTGGAGTCGCGCGAGGCGCTCGTGGATCTCCTTCGCACGCGGCTGGCGCGCGACAACTACATCCCGGAGCGCCAGCGTGAGGAGTATGACGTGGCGCTCTGGCGGGAGTACCTTCGCCATCGCGGGGCTGACTTCAGGGAGTTCTTCTCGCCGGTGCAGGTGACGGTGCGGGGAGAGCCCGGCGAGGAGCGCGATCGTCTGGTGACGATGGCCACATCGACGTTTGCACACTTCGAGCTGAAGCCCCTCTTTCAGTACGAGCCACCCCAGCCGGGGGAGAGTGAAGTTCGGCTGCTGATCGGCGAGCACGAGATCGCGAGGGGTTGTCCGTCCGAGGACCGATTCAAGCTGGCGGTCCGCAGATCTCTATCCGATTGGTGACCCGGCTGATGACGAAGACGGGGCGCGTGACGTCCCGACGCAAACGATCGTCTCTCCCACAGTTTTGAGGAACGACCATGCCGCGATTTCCCATAACAGACCCCGTTGTAGATCGACTCCCCGGTTCGGTGTTCACGGCGCTGGCGCCGCGCATCGCGTCGCTCAAGGGAGAGGTGTACGCGCTGCATGCGGGCGACACGTGGCTCGAGCCGGATCCGGCGTTCGACTGTAGAAACGTGGACGCCGTCGAGTCGGTGAGTCCCCACCGCTACAGTAATCCGCACGGGATTCCACCGTTGTTGCGGGCTCTCGTGGACAAGATCCGTACTCGCAATCGAATCCCGGTCGACGGGACCGACAACGTCCTCGTCACTGCCGGGGCGACCGGGGCGTTGTACGCGGCCGTCAGAGCGACGATGTCGGCCGGTGACGAGGCGTTGGTGCTGGCGCCCTGTTGGCCGTTCATTCGGGGGGCGGTCGTGCTGGCTGGAGGCGAGCCGGTAGAGGTTGCGCTGGTCGCCGCATCACCGGACGCGGAGCTCGTGCGATCCGCCCTGGAAAAGAGGCTGACGAAGAGAACAGCCGCGGTGTACGTCAATACACCGTGCAATCCGACCGGCTGGGCGCTGGGCCCGCCCGTGTTGGAGACGATCGCTGACTTCGCACGCACGCACGACTTGTGGATCTGGTCGGACGAGGTGTACGAGGACTACACCTACTCGTGCAGCCACCACTCCATAGCCAAACTGGCACCCGAACGAACACTCAGCGTGTTTTCGTTCTCCAAAGCCTACGGGGTAGCGGGGTATCGCTGCGGCTACCTGGCGGGTCCGCGCGAACCTCTCGCCGCGGCGCGCAGGGCCGCGGCTTACGTCTGGTACTCGGTTCCGACGCCCTCCCAGCTGGCGGCGGTCCGTGCACTCGAGTCCGGCGCTGCCTGGCTGGAGCGCGCACGGGAGTCTTACCGAACGGCGGGTGCAGATGCCGCCGACAGGCTCGGCCTACCGGCGCCAGAGGGCGGCACCTTCCTGTTTCTGGACGTCGCACCACAGCTGGACGAACGGGGGCTGGCCGGTTTTCTCGAGGACTGCCTCGACGACAACCTGGTGCTCGCACCTGGGACCAGCTTCGGGCCGAGCTTCGACACCTGGGTGCGGCTGTGTTTCACGTGCGTCGCGCCCGACGTGGTCCAGCGAGGAGTGGACCGATTGGCACGCCGGATCGGCCGTTGACCGCCGGCCTCCAAGATGCCCTGTGAACCCAGAAGCTGCGACGGGCATGATTCGAGCCGCGCCTTTGTTGTCGATCGCGAGAGGTGGGCGTGATGAAGCTTCCGATGCCGTTGCTGGGCATCCTGGTTGTCGCGGGCGGAATAGGCTGTTCACAGGAGCCCGGCACGAGCGCCGGTCCGAGTAGATCCGCCGAAGAGTCCCCGATGATCGAAACCGCGCACCGTGAATCCGCGAGTTCGACGCTGCTCCCGACACCCTTCACCGCAGATGAGATCCGTGCCGAGTGGATCGAGGGCTTCCAGCTCGTTATCGGGCGGCGGTCACCCTCGGAGGAGCGGCTCGAGCGATGGACCGTGATGAGTGCGGACGAGGATGGAGCGTTGATCGAATATGCCGAGATCGACCCCTTCGGCATCGTGTCCGGTGAGCCCGTGGTCAGGCGAAGTACGTGGCGAGAGCTTCGGGACCACGCCAGCTTTCGCGCCGATCGCGCGAGCCGGGAACGCGTGGTTCGGATAACCCCCCTCGGCGAGCTCGACGGCTGGTTGTACACGGTGCGCGACCTCGAGTCGGGCACGGTCACCGAGTTCTTCTTCGCCGCCGCGATGCCTGGGGCGCCGGTAGAGATGGAAATGCTGGAGGACGGCAAGATGCTGTTGGCGCTCGAGCAGCTCGAGCGGTACCGACCGGCGGGGTGAACCGTCTCGCGCGAGGGCGACGAACAACGTCGGCTAGTTCATCCAGTTTTCGACCTGAAGTTCGGGGATCTGATCGTAGGGTCCGGTCTCACCGGTCGCCAGTACCGCACCGTGGTGGAGGCAGATGGCGGCGATTCGCAGCTCTGCGTCGGGGATCACCACACCCTTGCGCTCGAGTTCGTCCGCGAGCCTGCCGTAGGTCTCCGCCGCTGCCCGGTCGAACGAGAGCAGGCGGATGTTGGGCCACACGCGGGTTCGCAGAACGGCCAGCAGCCGAGAGGGGCTGCGCGCGCGCAGGGCACCGCGCACCAACTCGCCGACCGTGATCGTGGTCGTCGCCTGGTCGTCGGGATCGATGTCGGCGACCCTTCGGATCAGACCGAGCGGCGGAGAGGGTCCCATGATGCTGGAGATGATATCGGTGTCGAAGACGATCATGAGGTTCCGTCCTCATCGCCATCACGGTGCGGTCGAACCGAGGCCAGGAACCCATCGACGTCCTGAAAATCCTCCCAGATCCCGGCGGCCGCGGTCAGGCCCCGTCTCGGGCAGGTTTCGCGGTCAGCCTCCTCGATCTCGGCCACGGGAACGAGCGCGGCGACTGGCCGCCCGCGTCGACGGATCTCGATCCTCTCTCCGTTGAGCTCCACCCGGCTCAAAAGTTCCGAGAAGCGGCGCTTGAGCTCAGCGACTCCGAGTTCTTCGTGCATGCAGACCTCCTCGTTAAATGTCATTATGACATAATGACATTTCATGATCAAGTCGCGTGCGGTGAAGTTCTCGGTTCGCCCGTCGAGCCGCTTGGGGATTGCGAGACGGAGATGCGGACGAAGACGAAGATTCAGACCAAAACGAAGAAGGAGGTCCCTCGCCGTGGGGAGAGAGCTCAACCGGACTCGGGTTCGGGAACCCAGTTGGCGCGGGTATGGCTGAGCCGGAATCCGGCGCGGAGAATGTTGCGGTACGAGTGTTGCGGATCTCCCGCGACCGCCTCTCCGGTAGCGGTCACCATCGATCGAACGCCGAGAACGATGGCGTCCGCGATCCTCCGGGCGAGCAGGACGCCTTGGCTACCACGCCTTCGGTACTCGGGCGATGTGGCGGCCCAGTCGAACCACGCGACGCCGTCGAGGACACGCAAGGCTGCGCATCCGGCCGCTTCACCGTGGTCGAAGCTGAGGTAGACGCGCCAGCCGGGACGACCGACCAGGCCGGCCAGCACGAGGTGCCAGGGCGGACCCAGGCCGAACCCTTGTGCGGCGATACGCCCGAACTGCTCCGCATGCTCTGGCCCGATGTGGCGGACCTCGAGGTCACTGTCGAGCTGCGGTGGCGGCTGGGTGCCCCGCACGAACTTTGCCCAGGCCCGAGAGTAGGGCGTCAGTCCGGCGCTCTCGAACCACCCCGGAAGCTGACACGGCTCGGCGCTTGGATCCAGGTGCACGAAGTAGCGCGCGAGGCCGGCGGCCGAGTACCGGGACACGATCTCGGCAACCGCCTCGGCCCGCGCGGCGTGCTCGACGCCCAGGCCGATCGTACGGTTGACCAGGATGGTGGGACCGTTCACGGCGGTCGACACCAGCGCTCCGCCGATCGTCTCGAGGTGGAGGCCGAGCTGCCGTGTGACCTCGGTGGGGGCGGCCGCGTGAAGGTCGGCGAGCGCGGCGCGCTCCACTCGTTCCGCTGCGATGATGGTCGCTGTGTCCATGGCGTTGCTCCTTTCTTCGTCTGGCCGGAAGGAGGGTCCCCGGACGGCCCGTGCGGGCACCGGTCGCTCTCTAGGGCGCTCAGGCCGCCTCCTGCGCAGCCTCGCGTGTCGGAGCGGCGACGGGCGCGCGGTCGGGTGTCGTGACGTCGCGGCCGATCAACATCTCGCCGATTCGGCTGGATGCACCGTCGTAGAATCCGGCCTCTCGGTCGAAGGTGGCGGGGTTGTTGAACGTCCCGAACACGATGTCCCACAGCGGCAGGTCGGAGTAGTTGTACCTGTGGACCCCTCGCTCGTGGTGGATGCAGTGGCTCTCGGGTCGCTGGATGAGATATCCGAGCCAGCGGGGAGTCTTGATGGTGGCGTGCTGGAACATGGCGTTGAAGACCAGGAAGGCCCCGGCGATCGCGCCGGCCTCGGCGGACAGGCCGAGCAGCGGGAAGAAAACCAGGCTGCTCCAGGTGGTGAAGAAGAAGGTATCGACCGGGTGCAAATAGTAGGCGCCGAAAGCATCGACGCTCTCCGCGCTGTGGTGCATCTGATGGGCCCATCGCCACAGCAGGTCCGAGTCGTGAGCGGTGCGGTGGTACCAGTAATGGACGAGCTCGTACACCAGGATGCCGACCAGGGCTCCGCCCGCGATGCCGAGCTTCTGTCCGTTGAACAGACTGATACCGTCGAGCACATTCCCCCAGAACAGCGTCACCGCGATCGACAGTGCGAATGTCAGCGTCGTGACGACCGTGGCCCGCAGCCGCCACAACTTCGTGGTCGAGAAACTCCGGCGGCGGACGATCAGGTCCAGAAGGATGAAGCCGGGAAGGCAGGCGAGTCCGACGTATTCGATGATTCCGGCCATTTTCAGTCCCCTTTCGTTTTTCAATCGTTTACGTCTCGGTGCCGCTGATTCGACGCCGTACACACAAGGGGCGTGATTTTTCGTGGAACAGTGTTCCGTGGCTGGTCAGGCGGGTGTTCCGTCAGACTTCAGAAACTGTGTCGAATCCGATGCCGCTACGCTTGTCGGGGACGGGAACGGTAACGGGAACGGGGACGGAGACGGAGGAGAGTCTCCGCGAAAACTCAACCGATTACGACGGATCGTACACGCAGAAGGTCCCTGTCTTCACGGCCCACTCCAGGTGACGGCCGGCCGCGGGGGACTGCTCCGCGATCCGCGCGATCGCGTCCTTCAACCGCCGCTGAACGTTGACCCGGGCCCGCTCCGAGGCTGACTTCGACCGCCTCTGCCGGCCCCCCAGGCCGAACGCCTGGGACAGCTCTGCTGCGATGCTGTCCAGCTCCTCCCTCGCCCTGGCCGCGCGCGCCGGGTCGTTCCACTCCTCGGCCTCCTCGATCTCGGCTCGCAGGGCTTCGATTCGTCGTTGGTACTGGGTGCGAGCCTTCGCGTCGAGGACCTCGCCCGCGTCACCGGCATCGACGGCCACGGATGCATCCTTGCCGCCGGACAGGTCGAGAACGTGGAACTCCCTGCCCGGGTTTTCGACAAGGCGGGCGAGCATTTGAACGCCCTTGACGTCCTTGACGCGAAACCGTTCGTCATCACACTCGCCGCTCCAGGTTTCCCCGTCTCGCTCGAGGTGGAGGCAGTGGACGACCGGTACGCCGGCCACGGCCGCGGATCCGGCAGACACCGGCGTCGGCGGCTCGGCCATCGAGGTTTCGAGCGCATCGATGTGCTCGAGTAGCCCGGGCATGTCGAGGGTAGCGGCCGTGGAACGGGCGCCGTCGAGCAGGGACCGGGCCCGTTCCTCCTCCCCGGTCCCGCCGCGTCGGACGAGCGAACGGGCGTGCTCGTACGCCGTTCTCGCGACCATCGGCGTGGCACCCTGCGCTCGCGCCTGATCGAGCGCGGCAGCGAACAACCGATCCGCCTCGCCGGCGTCGCCGAGGCCGTCGGCAATCAGGGCGAGCACCCGACTGACCGGCCCCTCCCACACCATTCCGAGCAGACCCCAGTGGACGAAGTGGACCTCCTTGTCGGCCAGACGCGGACCGATCCTGGCGAGCGAAACGCGGTCGCCACGAGCGGCCGCCATCTCGGCGAGATGGCACAGAGTCTGTGGGTCGCTCAGTCGTAAGGCCTCGTCCAACAGGGCGTCGTCCACGACCGGCCATTGCGTGTCGGGCTGTTCGATCCGCGCCAGCAGCGTGCCCACGGTGGCCGCGATGTAGACCGGTGCGTGGGGGATTCCGCGCCAAGCCCGTTCGAGTCCTTCCCGCAGCTCTGGGAGCTCGTGATGCAGCTCCCGCGACCTCGTCAGCTCGAATCGCTGGAACAGCAGCGTTCGATCGGCGTTCGGATCCTGGGTGCGTGCCGCGTATCCGCGTGCGTCGTCGAGGTGATGCTTCGCCTCGGCGAATCGGCCGCTCATGGTGGACCGCATGGTTCGGAAAGCCGACACGGGCCAGCGATGGTGCGGCAGGGACGTCGTCTCCGCGATCCGTGCGCAGGCTTCGATTGCCGTGTCCGCCAACGTGAGCCGCCCGAGTTCCACGGCGTCGATGACCAACCTCATGTGGCCGCGATACTCCTCGATCGGATCATCGGCTTCGCGGGCCAGCCGCACGTGCTCCTGGTTGAGGCCGAGACGCTCCTCCGGGTCGCCCAGGTCCATCATGGCCGAGACAGCTGCGCGGATGGACTTCAGCAGCGTCCCCGGCTTGCCGATCCGCCGCGCCATCTCGATGGCATCCCTCGCCAGTTGGATCGGTTGCCGTGGGTCGGGGGCGGGCTGAAGGGCCGAAGCCAGCCGGGCCAGCGTGCGTGCACGAAGGTCGCTCTCCGCATCGCCGAGAGCCTCGAGAGCCCCTTCGAGAAGGGACACGAGAGTCCGATCGACCTGGCCGTACACGAACACGCTGCCGTAGGCCAGGGCCGCCTGCACCATCATCTCGGTCTCTCCCAGGTCGCGGGCCAGCCACGCCGCACTGCGACAGCTCTCTCGACCGGCATCGACCGCACCGGCCCTGAGCTGGGCCTTCCCGAGCTCGAGCAACAGCGCACAGCGTTGTCGGGCATCCGGGTCCGGTACTTGATCCAGCAGGTCGGTCGCCCTGGTAAGCAACGTTGCCGCGTCGTCGAACGCGAGCTGGTCCGAGGCCTGCTCGGCCGCGTGTATCGTGGCGTCCAACGCGCGCGCGCGCGCCCCGGGGCCGGCCTCTGCGAGGTGGTAGGCGAGCTCCGACCAGGGTGGCTGGCCCGAGCGGTCCGCGCGGCGCTCGAGAACCTCGGCCCACCGCAGGTGGAGATCGTGCCTCCGGTCGCCGGCGAGGCCGGCGTAGAACACCTCCCTGATCAAGATGTGTGCGAAGCGGTGGCGACCGATCCCCGCCTCGTCGACGACCGCGGCCCGGGTGGCCTCCAACATCGTATCTTCGATGGAGGTGGATTCGACGCCCGTCATCTCGGCAAGATCGGAGGCGAGGAACTCGCGCCCGAGGATCGACGCCGACTCGAGGACATCCCGAGCGTCGTCTGACAGCGCGGCGATCCGCTCTCGGATCGTGGCCTTGATCGTGTCGGGGACAGTGATCGTCACGGTGCCATCCGTGACACCGCCGAGCTCGCCACGAATACGCAGGAGATTGACGATTTCGCCGAGATACAGCGGGTTACCCTCGGTGGCCGTGGCGATGGTCTCGACCGAACTGGGCGAGGGCGGACCGTCGGTGACCCGCTCCAGGTACTCCGCGATGTCGTCGCGGGTGAGCCGGTGCAGGCGGATCTCGTGCGCATCGCGGGCCACCTTGATCAGCAACGAGCCGGTCTCGCACCGGTGGGTTTCTGTAGCTCGGTAGGTCCCTATCACCATCACCCGCATGGATCGAATCTGACCCTTGAGAAAGTCGAGCAGCAGGATCGAGGTCGGATCGGCCACATGGAGATCCTCGAGGATCAGAATCAGCGGGACGCGCTCGGAGAAGACCCGGAGCACGGAGACCACGGCATCCATGAGCTGGAATCGTGCCTGCTCCGGCTCCAGATGTTGTGCCTTGGCGGCCCGTCCGAGGTCGCCGACCGCATCGGGAATCAACTGGGACAGGTGCGCGGCGAAGGCACCCGCAGAGTTCAGAAGTTCCACGGAGTCGGGTCTGCGGACCAGCGACCGCAGGATCTGGATCCAGGGCCAATAGGCGGGTGCGCCTCCCTCCTCCCAGCACCGGCCCCAGTACAGCTCCAGCCGTTGGTGTTCCGCGATCGAGGTGACCTCCTCGACCAGACGGCTCTTCCCAATTCCTTCGTCACCAGCCACGAGCCAGACACAGCCTTGCCCGTCAGCCGCCGCGGCGACGCCTGAGGCGAGCCGTTCCATTTCGGCGGTCCGACCGACGAAGGCACGATCAGCGTGTGGCTGCTGGTTGGTGGTCATCCGTCATTCCGCCGGCTCTTCGAGCCCCGACCGTCGTGAGAGTGGGATACGGTTCTCGCGGCTGAGTCTACCATCCTGAGGAGTCGGAAGACCTCCGCAAAAATCCGACCGGTATCGATCTTCCTACGGTCGAAGTGAAGACGAGACCATCGGCTGCGTCAACCTCGTTCTCGAGTCGTGTATCCGCCCGAGACGGGCGATCGTGTCCGGAACGCTGTCCTCGGCACCCGGTGGGATCGTTTCCCAGTCGAACGGGTCGGAGATCGGAGGCGGCGACCAGCTCAGGGGTTGCGCGAGACCTCGGGCGAGGGCGCACTCGAAGTCGAACGTGTCGCACGACGCTGCCTCATTGAACAGTGCACCCGCCGTAGCCTGGCGGCCGAGTCCGTCATACGCCGCTGCGAGCCTGACGAGAACGACGGGATCCGATGTCCCCGCCATTTCGAACGCCGTGGCGGCGTCCTCGAATCGCAGGTCGGCAAGCGCAGCTTCTCCCCGCAACCGGGCGGCGAGACGACGATCCGGGTCGCGCGTCGGTTCGGCCTCCAGAATGTCGATCATCCGGTCGATCGCGTCGGTGTCATGCTCCACCACACCGAGCCAACCTCGGTAGAACGAGATCCAGCTTTCTCGAGCGGTCCGCTCGGACCCGGGGAGCCGGTCGACGCGCGACTCGAGAGATTGCAGCACCTCGCGGGCCGCCGACCCTTCCCCCTCGACGAGCAACGTGGTCAACAGCATCCGCTCGGCCGCCAACGCGTCGTCGTCGGCATCCAGCTTGTCACACAGGTCGATGATCGTGCGGTAGGTCGCCCGGGCGGCCTCGAAGTCGAGGCCGTGCAGCCACGACTGGGCGATGCGGTGCCACGCGAAGATCGAGAAGCCCGGCCCGTTGGGCGAATCCATGTCGATCGCCCTCCTGTACGACGCCCGCGCCAGCTGAAGCTCGTCCTCGATCGTCAAGATGTCCCCCAGGTGCAGGTACGCGTAGGCGTAGCGAGGGTCCAGGAGAGCCGCACGAGTCAAGCTCGCGATCGCCTCGTCGATGCGTCCGGTGGTGGCGAGCCCATCCGCCAACGAGTCGTGCGCCGACGGGTTGTCCGGCGCGAGCGCGACGAATCTTCGCTGGCAACCCAGCGCCTGCTGGAGGTCTCCGAGGTCCAGGTATGCATAACCGAGGTGGTTCCAGGCCGCGACGAAATCCGGTCGGTCCGCGAGGAGGCTCTCGAGCACCTCGATTCCCTCGTGAGTCACGCCGAAGTCGACCAGGGTGAAACCGAGAGCGTGGCGGACATAAGGGTCGTCGGGAAACGCACTCATCACCTCCAGTAGGGTCGAGATCGCTCCCCCGAGATCGTGGTCGAGGAACGACGCCAGGGCGTCGGCCATCAGCCGTTCACCCGAGTTGGCCGTCGCGGCAGGGTCGCGCGCGGCGGTGAGGGAGGATGTCGGGTCGTGATACGTGAACGACTCGGCCAGCGCGAGGTAGGCATGGGCCAGTGCGAGACCGGGTTCCTCCTCGAGGGTCTCCTCGAGGAGCTCGCGCGCCTCCGCGAACCTCGTCATGTGGAATCTGTCACGGGCGTCGAGGAACAGGCGACGTGCGCTCTCGGTGGTTGTGGAGATCGTGACCTCCTGCGCAGCCACCGGTGTGGCGAGAATGCAGGCAGCCGCGGCCAGACTACGTCGGAGTGGCGATGTCAGAATCGTCATGGTTGAGCATTCCTCCGGAGGTTTCACTCGGATGTACAAGATACTCGAGAACCGATTCTGTGCGGGGGGAGTTCGTGCCTTCTTCCGGGGGGGTGGGGGAACCAGCATCCGGCATCCAGCATCAGGGTGGGCGGTGGGGTAGGATCCGCTAGGCTGAGGGCGACGCCCAGGCGAAGGAGGACGTGGTGACAGAACAGAGTGACATTGGCGTAACCGGGCTGCGCCTGCGGTTCGCGAGGGAGGACGATGTCGGCGTGGTCCTGGGGTTGATTCGGGAACTCGCCGACTACGAGAAGCTGGAGTACGAGGTGGTCGCTGACGAGGCCACCCTCCGAGGGTCGCTGTTCGGCGACCGGCAGGTAGCGGAGGTGCTGATCGCCGAGTACCACAACGCACCCGTCGGATTCGCGTTGTTCTTTCACAACTTCTCCACGTTTCTCGGTCGACCCGGGATCTACCTGGAGGATCTGTACGTAAAACCCGAAGCTCGTGGGCGGGGAATCGGCACGGCTCTGCTCACGTACATCGCACGATTGGCGACCGAGCGGGGATGCGGTCGAGTCGAGTGGTGGGTGCTGGACTGGAATCGACCCGCGATCGAGTTCTACGAGAAACTCGGCGCGATCCCGATGAACGCTTGGACAGTTTTTCGTCTCACAGGGGAGGCGCTCGAGGATCTCGCCAACACGCTCGGGCCGAGTTGACGGCTGGAGGAGGCCAGGATGGATCCGAAACTGCTGTTGATGGTGGCTCTGGGGGTGGTGACGGGCGTCGGTGCCGCGTTCAGCGGTCTTGGCGGGGGCTTCCTGATGGTGCCGCTGCTCCTGTTGCTCGGGTACGAGGCACAGCGGGCGGTCGGGACGTCGTTCCTCGGCATCCTCGTGATCTCGATCTCCGCGCTGATCGCCCACAACAAGCTCGCGAACGTGGACCTCAAGATCGGGCTGTTGCTCGGCTTGGGTGGCGTGATCGGTGCTCAGATCGGAGCACGGCTGGTGGAGAACGTTTCGACCGACCAGTTCAAGAGGATCTTTGCCGTCGTGCTGGTTGGGCTGGCAGGGTATCTGTTCTTCAAGAAGTGACGGGCCCCTGCAAGTGGGAATAGAGGCTCTGCGGCGATACGGCTCTACGGCCGTGCGGCTGTGCAGCTGTGAGGCCGTGAGAAGACGAGGGCCTGACAGCGTCGGAGCTCGTCAGTGGAGTGCTGGACCACAAACCTCCGAACTGGCGCAGGAGCGCCGGGGTTCAATCTGGCGCAGCGCCAGATGCTTTGTTTACTCCGCAATCGGCTCCAGGGTCATCGGGTCGCGCAGCGGCATTCGGTGGATCGTGCCGAAGTCGGTGAACCTGGCCTCGTGATCCGGGTGACCCGCCATGATCTCCCCGACGTTTCCGACGACGAGCACGATTTCGCGGTCTGGGTGGAGTCGCCGTTCGGCGGCATCCTGCACCTGCTCGACGGTGACTCCCGACACGTTGTCCCGGTAGCTCGTCCAGTACCCCTTCGGTCGTTCGAGGACCTCGTCGAGCGCGAACACGCTGACGGATGCGGCCGCGCTCTCGAAATACCTCGGGAAGACCTGGACGTAGTAGCTGATCGTGGTGGCCAGCTCCTCGCTCGTCACCGGTTTCGTACGGACCTCCTCGATCAACCCTCGAGTGATCTCGGCGGCGTAGGCGCAGGTGGACGACTTGGACTGGAAGCCGGCGGCGAATACGCCGGGGAAGGTCGAGGGGAAGGACATCATGGAGTAGGCGTCATAGGCCAGCCCCTCGTCGGAGCGGACGCGTTTCATGATGCGCGACGTGAACCCCCCTCCTCCCAGGACGTGATTCATCGCCCGCAATGCGAACTCGTCCTCGTCGCCAATCCGGTAGCCGATGTGACCGAGGCGGACGGTGCCCTGATTGACGTCTTCTTTGTTGATCATGTAGACGCCGGGCTCGGGCTCATGGCTCGGCTGCGGCACCGAAGGCACCGATCGCTCCAGCTTCGGGAGGGTCCCGATGGTCTTTTCGAGGAGAGGCTGAATGGACTCCCGCTCGATGTCACCCGACACGGCGACAACGACGTTTCCGGTCCGGACCAGTGAGGTGACGAATTCGCGGCAGTCCTCGACGGTGATGGCCTCGACCGAGGCGGCGGTGGGAAGACGATTGAGCCAATAGTCGTCTCCGTAGATCAACCGGTTCCACTCACGTTCCTCGATCGTCGCGGTGCTGTCGTTTCGCATCCGCATGTCCTGGATCAGGTCGATCTTGGCGTTGTCGAAACGATCCTCCTGGAACCGCGGCTCGGTCAGGACGTCCATCACCAGGTCCATCGCGGCGTCGAGGTCTTTTGACAGAACATCGAGGGTTACGGAGCCGATGACCTGAGTGATGTCGGTCGAGAGGTCCGCGGCGAGAAAGTCGAGCTCCTCGTCGAGCTCGCGAGCGGATCGCTCACCGGCACCCCCGGTCCGCCACGCAGCGCCGGCGATCGCGGCCAGACCTTCCTTACCCGCCGGCTCCAGATACTCGCCACCTCGGAAGTACACCACGAGTTGGACGAGCGGCAGCTGGCGATCGGGCAGCGCGTACACCGGGGTCCCGCCGGCAAGCTCGAAGCGCAGCTCGTCGACCGGTGGCAGCTCGTAGGTCAGCTCGGGGAAAACCAGGTCTTCGGGGCGGTCCGGGATCTCGCTGGCGACCGTCGTGACGGCCATCGAGAGTAGCAGTGGGAGCAATGTCATGGTGCGCATTTCAGCCCTCCTCCCCCGGGATCTGGATCTGCTCCAGCCGCTCCTTGGTCTTGCGGATGACGAGATCGAGCGCCCCCTTGAACTCGGGCGGTACCTGGCCGGCCTGCGCCTCCATCTGACTGAGGACCACTTCCAGCTCGGCGGGATCGTCGATCTGCTCGATCTGGGCGATCGCCTGCTTGGCCATCTCCTTCGCCTGGCCCGAGAGAGCCGCGATCTCGGGGTCTTCCTCGGTCCCCTCCTTCCGGGAAAACCACAGCACGTTCCTGCCGGCGGCCGTGAAATAGCGGTTGGCCGCGGCCATCACGTCGTCCGGGGTGACCCGCTGGATCTTGGCCGCGTTGTCGTTCAGGTAGCGCCAGTCGCCCCGTGAGTCGTACATCATGAGCTGGATCAGCAGCCCCATGTTCGACCGCAGACGCCGGTACGAGTTGGCGAGGCTCCGATTCTTCACCTTCTGCAGCTCACGTTCGGGCACCGCTTCGTTCTTGAGACGTTCGATCTCGGCCAGGAGAGCACCTTCGACACCCTCGTGGGTCGCACCGTCCGAGAGCTCCGCGCCGACCTCGAAGTACCCCGCCAGCTTCATCGGATTGACGTATGCGTACGGCTCTCCGGTGGCGAGCTCCTTCTCCTCCACGAGCGATCGATAGAGGCGTCCGGTGCGATCGCTGAGGAGGTCGGAGAGCACATCGAGGGCGTACATGTCCCGGTGGACGTGGGGCACGGCGTGCCAACGGATGTGAACCGACGGGTTGGTGTCGGCTTCGGCGCGCATCCGCTTCTCCTGGAGTTGCTGGATCTCCTCGGTGATGACCGCTGGAGGCGCGGTGTCGCCGCGGGGGATGCGTCCGAAGTACTTCCGGGCCAGCTGCAGTGCGGAGTCCGTGTCGAAATCTCCGACGAGCACCGCCGTGATGTTGTTGGGCGCGTAGTACGTGGCGAAGAACCGGTCGGCCTGGGAGCGGTTGATGGACTCGACGTCGGAGGGCCAGCCGACGACCGGGTGGTGGTATGGGACCGATCCCCAAAACATGGCGTCGAACTGTTCCTCGAACTTGACCGTGGGATCCGACTCGACCCGCATCCGACGTTCCTCCCGGACCACGTCGCGCTCCGAGTAGAACTCGCGGAAGACCGGGTCGAGCAGTCGGTCCGATTCCATCCAGAACCACAGCTCGAGCTTGTTGGCCGGCACGTTCGCGAAGTAGAACGTGAAGTCGTTCGAGGTGCCGGCGTTCAGGCTCGATCCGCCCTGCGAGGTGTACACCTGTTCGTACTCTTCCTTGACGATCAGCTCGCGCTGGGCCTCCTGGAGCTCGCGCATGTCGGCGACCAGCTCCACGAGCCTTTCGGTGCGGTTCTCCGGTACGTAGATGCTGCCGGTGATCTCGCCCCGCAGCTTCGCATCACGAAGCGTGGCGTACTCGATCTCCATCTCGGTGCGGAGGTCGTCGAGCTGCGACATGATTTCGGCCTCGCGCTGATGGTCGCGTGTGCCGATGGTGGTCGTTCCCTTGAACATCATGTGCTCGAACAGGTGGGCGATACCCGTAATGCCGGTGGTCTCGTTGACAGATCCGACATGGGCCACCCAGCCGGCGGCAACCGTGGGGCTCGCGTGTCGCTCGACCAGCAGCAGCTTCATGCCGTTGTCGAGGGTGATCTCCTCCACCGGCACAGCCGCCTCTCGTGCCTGAGCCGTTGGGCTCACCGCCAACACGAGCAGGATCAGCAGCAGTCCGAGTACGTGGTTGAATCGACCAGCCATGCCGGGTTCCTCCCTGCGGGGCGCGTCAGCACTCGCGACCTGCGCTGCTGTCGTACTACGACTCGACGCGCCGGATGTTGCCATCGTAGCGGAGTCGCACCGAAGTTTCCCGGGAACCGCGGTCTTCGATTTCCCGCGCCGGGCGGCGGGTCCGCTATGGGACCGCCAACGACCATGGATTACAATGCCCCGTGGTCGGTATAGTCGTCTCGCCACGCGGCGGGGCCGATCGCCCGAGGTTCGAGGGAGGAGTTGGTGCGAGATCTGCTGCTGGTTCTCGATGTGGGGAACACCAACACCGTGGTCGGCGTGTTTGACGGCGAGCGCCTGGCAACGCACTGGCGTCTGACGACTCAACCGGAGCGGACCGCCGACGAAATCGGGATGTGGATCAGGCAGCTGCTGAGGTCGGAGGATATCGATCCCGATCGTCTGCTGGGCGTTGCGGTCTCCTCGGTGGTACCCCCGATGGATCCGCGCCTGCTGGAGGGGATCCGACGGTATCTGGACCGCGAGCCGTTCTTCGTCGAACCGGGTATCAAAACCGGAATGCCGCTGCGAGTCGATGCGCCGCAGGAGCTGGGCGCCGATCGGCTCTGCGATGCCGTGGCCGCCTACGCGGCCTACGGCGGCCCGTGTGTGGTCGTCGACTTCGGAACCGCAGTGACGTGGGAGGTAGTGTCGAAAGCCGGCGAGTACCTCGGTGGCGTGATCGCGCCCGGTCCGGGCGTGACGGCCACCGCGCTCGCGTCGAAGACGGCCAAACTGCCCCAGGTCGCCCTGGAGCCGCCGCCGCGAGTGATCGGAAAGGGAACGGTCGACAGCATCCAGGCAGGGTTGTTCTACGGCTATCTCGGCCTGGTGGAAGGTGTCACCAACCGAATCGTGGCCGAGCTGGACAGGCCCACGGTCGTGGCCACCGGTGGATTCGCCCGCCACATCGCAGCCCACACGGAGGTCATCCACCACGTCGAGCCATTTCTGACGATCGACGGACTGCGGCAGCTGTGGGTCAAGAACAGGGCGTCGGAGGACCTGTGAGCGAGCCGGTGACGGACGAGACCAGGGGAGAGCGCATCCGTACCAAGGTGGAGGAAAAGCTCCGCCCGATCACTCTCCCAAACTTCGTCACTCTGTTTCGGATGGCCATGGTGCCGTTCTTCGTGCTCGCTGTCAGCGACAAAGACTACCGGCTCGCGCTGTGGATCTTCGTAATCGCCGGTCTGACCGATGCATTGGACGGATGGTTGGCCCGCAGGCTCGAGGCGTGGTCGCTAGTCGGTGCCTACCTCGACCCGATCGCGGACAAGCTGCTGCTGACCGTGGCATACGTGGCGCTCACGATCCCTCAGGGCCAGGAGGTCGTGATACCGCTGTGGCTCGCGATCCTCGCCCTGTACCGAGATTTCATGATCATGCTGGTGGCCGTGGTCCTCTACATGGTGGAGCAGATTCGACGATTCCCGCCGTCGGTTCTCGGCAAGATCACCACCTTCATGCACGTGTTGACGGTATGCCTGGTGCTTCTGGGCAACATCACGCCGTTGCCGCACCTTCTGCTCAGCGGGTGCTTCTACGTCTCGTTCGGATTCGTAATCGTTTCCGGATTCAACTACATCTACCGGGTCAGTCGCAGCATCGAGGCGGCGCGACTCGAGAGGGAGGACGGCGAGTCGACTGCAAACACCTCGCCGTGACTCCGGACGGAAGATCCGGCGCTATTCCGATGTTCTCCTGTGCGCCGATCCTGACCGGCCTCGGTCGCCCGAGGAAGGTCGCGACTCGAGTCTTGCCGGACTCCCCGAAGTTGGTGATGACATGAGCCTCGCATATCATAGGGCCGTGATTCGGCGGCTCGGTTTTCGAGTGTGGGTGGCAGTCGCAGTGCTGCTCGCAGGGGTGCTCCACGTGGGTGCCGAGCCCACGGCTTTGCCGGACGTCACGTTGCAGACGATCGACGGGAAGGGTTCGGTCACCCTGGACGAGTTTCGCGGGCGGACCGTGTTGCTGACCTTCTGGGCAAGCTGGTGCGGCCCGTGCCGGATCGAGCTTCCGGAGCTGCAAGCGTTGTACTCCGAGCTGGCCGGTGAGGGGTTCGTGCTGCTGACCGTCAACGTGGACACCTTCCCCGAGGTGGGGGTGCGGTTTCTCGATCACATCGGGGTCACGCTCCCCGTGTATCGGATGCACCCAGGAGACCTGTTGGCTCTCGACATCAACGCACTACCGACCAACATCGTGCTCGATCACGACGGGTTGGCGGTGCAGGTGTATCGGGGCTACTCGCCAGCGGTTCCCGAGTACATCAGGCGCCTGATCAAGGAGACCGCAGATTCCGACCGCGAGCCGTCCGACTGATGGACGGGAGTCGAGATCGCCGACCGGGACGCAGCCGACGTTCGTGGTTCAAGGCACTGGCCCTGTGTGTTCTCGCGGCCGTCAACCTCGGCTGGAGCGATGCCACGGTTCGATGGGTCGCGTGGTCGGCGGTGGAGTTCTTCCCGCCCGACTTCCAGAGCCACGTACGAAAACACCATGCGCGGTACGACGTGGGCATTCGGCGTGGTCTGAGTGCTCCGCCGTCATGGCGGGCGGGGCCTCCGGGCAATCTGGAACAGGCCCTCGAGTCCCAGCTCATTCACTGCGCCCAGGCGCTGCGCCAGCCGGTCCCATTGGAGGAGTTGGTGGAGGAGATCGGAGTGCTGGCGGTTCGCGTCCTGGATGCCAGCGACCCACTCGCGGTGCAACACTGGGATCCTCAGGAACCGCGATACGCCGCCGCGTACATGGAGTACGTGAATACGCTCCATGATCGCGTGCGTCTCGTGTACTACGGCCAGGACGAGGGGCTCATCTACGATCACGACCTCGAGATCGCCGTGACACACTCGATGTCACGCGGTGCGGAGTTGTACCCCCGCGTGGGGGAGGAGTTCTTCCGGACCGGAGAGCTGCGCGACTGGCGAACCCTGGACGACCGTTCCGTTGCGTTTGGAGTCGCGGCAATCTCGCTGTCGTGGGCGTTGACCGACCTGGCCAACTTCACGTCGTACGTCTGGCACTACGGGGGTGGCCAGATACCGACACCGCGTCCGACTCCGATCGGTCATGTGGGACGTACGGTGACCTTGCCGCTCGAGGGTGGATTCCCGGAACGCAACCTTCCCGGTCGAGGCGAGCCCGCCATGCCGCCGTCGAGGATCCAGCTACCGCCGCCGTGAGCCCCCGCCCAGCCGGGGGATGATGGGGTGAGGAAACCCCCAGACTGATCGTCTCGTGCCCATCGGCCATCTGACACCCGAGGCGCCCTCTCCTCGGCGCGCTCCCCGAGGGAGCCCGGTATGGCAGTTTCGAGGCCTCGACACCGCACGACAGTCCACTCGACCCGCGGCCTCGAAACTCCCGTACCCGGCACGCCCGCCCGACGCGCTGTCGTCAGCCTGCCACGCGCATCGACCGCCTAACACCCGACGCGCTCCCCGTGGGTGCCCCCTTGGACAATGTTGGGGCCCAACGCACCGCCACACCTCGGTGGCGTTGCTCCCAACATTGTCAAAGACGGCACCCCGCACGAACGAGCTCTTCGCGCGCTGTGAGTCCCGCACACCACGTGTTCCCTGCTCCTGGCTCTCTGATCCGGGCGGGTGGGGGTCCCGGATCCCGGATGCCGTATCCTTCGAGAGAGGGATGGAATGTTCTATACAGAGAAGAAGATCGAGTCAAGCAGGATCTACTCCGGACGAGTGGTGACGCTCGACGTTGACCGGGTGCGGCTGCCGGACGGTGGCGAAAGCGTTCGCGAGGTAGTTCGCCACGCCGGTGCAGTGGTGATCTTGCCCGTGTTCGACGACGGTCGAATCGCGTTCGTTCGCCAATTTCGCTACCCAGTCGAAGGCGAGCTGCTGGAACTTCCGGCCGGCACGCTCGAACCGGGCGAAGAAACGCAAGCCTGTGCCGCACGCGAGCTGGTCGAGGAGACAGGCTGGCGGGCGGGGCGGCTGGATGAGCTCGGCTCCTTCTTCTCTACTCCGGGCTTCACGGACGAGGTGCTGCACAGCTTCATCGCTACCGGTCTGAACACGGCCGAGGGTGGGGTCGCCCCAGAAGAAGACGAGTTCATCGAGGTGGTTGTACTGCGTGCCAAGGAGGCGGTATCGATGGCGCGGAGCGGTGAGATCCGAGATGCGAAGACCCTGGCCACGCTGTTCCTGGCGATTCAACAAGGGAGGATCTGATCGTCGAGCGATGACGACGACGATGACGAGGGATCTCCCGGGCGGGCGGCGGAATCTCGCATCTCGTATCTCGCATCTCGCATCTGGCTGGGCGGGCGGATTAGTTATACGGCCAACCTCGCCACTTCGGCACTTCGCCGCCGCGCACGGATCCGTTCTCGGCCACCGGGCACAGGCGATCGCGGCGTGCGGTCAGGTCATCGATCACCGCCGGCTTGAAGGCGTCCATGCCGCGGTCGTGTCCGAGCGTGCGCTTGTAGTCCTCGATCTCGATCAACTCGACACGCGCGCGAATGGTCTTGAACGGGCGCGGCAACAACTCGCCGGGCGCCTGGATGTGGTGAAGGCCGCCGCTGTACACCATCAGCATGAAACCGCTGTCAAGAACGTCGAGGATGTCTGCGACGCCGCCCCGAACCGTCATTTGCTTTCCAGCTGCGTCCAGACCGCTTCGCCGCATCATCCTTCCCTCGGGGAGAATCATGACGATCGCATTGCGGTCGATGCGGTTCAGGACGTCGTCCCACGTCTCGTCACGCTGGCGAGTCACGACCACGACGTTTCGTGCGAGAAAACGGAAGAAGAGGCCGATGTTTCGACGCATGGTCTTCTCGGCCACCGGCAGCACGCCGTGGTAGGCGAACCGCCACAGCAGAGGGTACGGCGCAAAGCCCGCGAGCACCGGTTCGTACAGGCTGGTGTGGTTGAGCAAGACGAGCAGTCGGACGCGGGACCATCCGTCCTGGTGGAGAGGATCCACGCGTTCGCCCCGAAAGCGGAACATGAACTGACTGACGATCTTCACCGCCGCCAACATCAAGAAGTCGAGGAACGATTTCATTTTGCCCCAGCGCAACTGGATCCTGACATCAGAGCGAACGGCAGAAGGATAGCGCAAACCGAGTCGGGGAGCGGCGCGCGGGCGAGGCCGTGGGTGGGTTGGGAGGAGACGGCCATCGGCCGCCCGCTCGCCGAGTCGGGTCGCGAGGGCGGGCGGTTGGGCGGGAGCCGAGGACATGGGGCTGGCGTACGCACCCGAATCTGGAGTTGAGAGACCGGTGGTCAGAGTTACTGCGCCGCTGCGCGGCTTGTGACTCACCGTCACCAGCGAGCGGCCGCAAGCAGGCCGTCCCTCTCTCCGGCCTGGCTTTGCCAGCCCTGCGATCTCCATGGCAACGGCCACGTATCGCTGCTGACGGTGAGTTCAGGCCGCGGTCGCTCGGATGCGAGATGCCAAATCGGGCCTCCGGAGCGGGGCTGAGGGTCGATGACGGTGACGAGGGCGATGACGACGACGAAGATGAAGATGACGAGTGGGGTGGGGGGTTCGTCACTCCGTCATTCCCTCATACCCCGGGCGGGCGGGGTATCCGGCATCCAGTATCCAGCATCCGGGCGAGCGGGCGGGGTTCATCTCCCAGGTCGGAACACCAGGGCCCCGACGGTGCGGAGAAGCACAATGCCGTACATCGCCGGGCCGTAGTGGCGAAGAAGGTAGAGATCGTATTCCAGCTTCGCGATGTGATCCTCGGTATCGGCGGCGTACGGCATGTTGACCTGGGCCCACCCCGTGAGTCCTGGACGCACCGAGTACCGAAACGCGTAGAACGGGATGTCCCGCTCGAGTCGTTCGGCGACCTCGGGGCGCTCGGGCCGTGGACCGACGAGGCTCATGTTGCCGCGAATCACGTTGAACAACTGCGGAAGCTCGTCGATGCGCCAACGTCGAAGCAGGCGGCCGACTGGTAACACCCGCCGGTCGTTGGCCTCTGCAAACTCGGGGCCGTTGCCGTCTGCGGCCTCTCGCATCGTCCGGAGCTTTGTCAGCACGAACGGTTCGCCGTACCGACCGAGTCTGGTCTGGCGGTACAAGACCGGCGTGCCGGAGGAGACGAGGGTCGCGGCGGCGGCGAGCAGCAGGATCGGCGATGTGAGGATCAGCAAGCCGGCCGCTGTCACCACGTCCAGAAATCGTTGCACGTGGTGGAATGGGGAGGTCGCGATAGTTGAAAAGTCGCCGGTCGCGATGAACCATCGAGAGTCGACCTGACGAACCGGAATCCGTCCGGTGAGGGCGGCGTATGCCCCAGCAGCGTCCAGTACCGTGGTCCCCCTGAAATTGAGCGCGGCCAGCCGGTCCGCGGTGGCGTCGTGCACGAGCGAGGCAACGACGACCAGATCGATTCCGTCGAGGCATTCGGGCGTCACCTCGTCGGGCGGCGAGCCGTCGGGAGACCGAATGTGGGCAACGACCTGGAAGGGAGCGGTGCGGCGTCCCTCGAGCTCGTTTTCAAGAGCATCGATGATTGGACCGTCGCCGATCACCGCGGCGCGCCGCGGTCGCGGCCGCTCGGCGACGGCAAGCCAGAGGAAGCGAACCGCCGTCTGGAGGGGTAGGGACTGCAGGAGGGTGAGCAGGAGCAGACCGCGGCCGAAGCGCCACGGCATCACCAGGTACACCCCGACGGCAAGGGCGACCGCCAGCGACACAGCGAGCGCGGCCATACGAATCAACACGTAATCCTTGGCCCGCCAGCCCTGGGGGCGGTACAGGTCGAACGTGGTCGCGAGGCCCAACTGGATCAGAACGGCGTAGAGGATGAAACCCGGATGGTCGAGGATATTGGCGAGTTCGGCAGGGAAGAAATAGCTGCCGAACCTCAGCCAGGCCGCACTTGCACCGGCGGCGAGGAGGATGGTGGCATCCAGCAACGCCAGCGGCAGCCACGAAAGTCGGGCGTCGGCCGGGACGCGTTGCATCCATCGGAGGGTGCAACGGTTTTCAGACGCTGTCAACAACGGTCCGATCCAGGCCGTTGCAGGCGTCGCACGTGTGTCGCGAAATGACCCGAAGAATCCGGTTTTCTGGACCTTGTCACTTTTCTTCACAAACTCTATACTCTTCGGCGCGGACATCGGATCCGCGCGGCCGAAATCGGAGTCATCCACCACGTGCCGCGTTGGAGCGACGGGGTAACTGCAGCCCCGACTTTCACCGCTCCGCGCACAGGAAGGAGAGGGCCCATGCAACTCAAAGAAACCCTGAGGAAGAAGATCGAGGAGCACCGTCCCCGGACCGCACGTCTGCTGAAGGAATTCGGTGACGTCGAGATCTCCAAAGTCACGATCGCCCAGGCCATCGGCGGCGCTCGTGGTGTGCGGTGCCTGGTCACCGACGTCTCATACCTCGACCCCTTCGAGGGCATACGCTTCCGGGGCAAGACGATTCCCGAGACCTTCGAGGCGCTGCCGATGGTTCCGGAGAAGGAGTACCCGTACGTCGAGGGCTTCTTCTACTACCTCATGACGAGCGAGATCCCCACAATGGAGCAGACTCTCGAGGTCGTCGAGGAGTTCAAGAAGCGCCGCAAGCTGCCGGACTACGTGAAGGACATCCTCCGTGCCATGCCGCGCGACACCCATCCGATGACGATGTTTTCGGCCGGCATCGTGGCGATGCAGCGCGAGTCCGAGTTCGTCAAGCGCTACAACGAGGGCATGAGCAAGTTCGACTACTGGGAACCGATGTTCGAAGACGTGCTCAATCTCCTGCCGAAGCTCCCGGTGCTGGCAGCGTTCATCTACCGCCTGAAGTACAAGGATGACGACCAGATCGAGGACGACCCGGCGCTCGATATGGGCGGCAACTTCGCTCACCAGATGGGCATCGATCCGCCGTACGACGACGTGGCCCGGATGTACTTCATCCTGCACTCGGACCACGAGTCGGGCAACGTCTCCGCCCACACCACCCACCTCGTGGCGTCTGCGCTGTCGGACGCCTACTACTCGTTGTCGGCCGGCATCAACGGGCTCGCCGGTCCGCTCCACGGCCTCGCCAATCAAGAGGTGTTGAGCTGGACCATGAAGTTCATGGACGGCCTCGGCGGCCAGGAGCCCACCGAGGAGGTCATCAAGAAGGCGTTGTGGGATACCCTCGACTCCGGTCAGGTCATCCCGGGCTACGGTCACGCGGTGCTTCGGAAGACGGACCCGCGCTACACCTCGCAACGGGAATTCTGCCTGAAGAACCTCCCCGACTACCCCCTGTTCAAGGTCATCAGCATGATCTACCAGGTCGCGCCGGGAGTGCTGCAGGAGCAGGGCAAGGCCAAGAACCCGTGGCCGAACGTCGATGCTCAGTCCGGTGTCATCCAGTGGTACTACGGGCTGACGGAGTGGGATTTCTACACGGTCCTGTTCGGGATCGGGCGTGCGATCGGTGTGCTCACCAACATCACCTGGGATCGCGCACTCGGCTATCCGATCGAACGGCCCAAATCAGTCACGACGGCGATGTTGGAGGAGTCGGCGGGAATCTCCTAGCCGCGGCGACGAGAGATTCGGAACCCACGGGGCGCCGGTCAGGCGCCCCTTTTTCTGGTCCGGCTCGAGCCGTTCCCGTGTAGCCTTGGGGGGCGGAATCGGCCACACCCGATCAGCGCCCGGGAGTGTCGTCTCCGATTCCTGCTGGATGCCCGATTCACCCATCGAAACGGCGCGAGGGTTCGGTTACGGAGACGGGCTCTCCGCTCGAGTCAGTGGAAAGGGCGTGGCGCCGACCAGTGTCGTGACGCGATCGCAGAGAAGATCTCAGAGTCCTGCCGGTCCTCTGTCGATCTTGGCGAGATAGCCTGCTGCGACGCGCTCGGGCTCGTGCACACCGAGCAGTCTGGCGTACTGGATGATGAAGCCCCGGACGTACACGGCGGCAGGCAGCTGTTCGGACTGTTCGTGTTCGATTTTCTCCAAGAGGCTGGGGCGGACCTTGATCTCCTCCGCGACCTGTGCCAGCGTCATCCCCTTGCTCAGGCGGTGATAGCGGAGGTGACGGCCCGGCTCGAGGTCCAGGGGGGGTTCCGGCCCTTCCGGGATCTGACCGAGTTCTTCGCGCTCCCCGCTCGTCTTGGCGGTGGCCCGTGCACCCATGATGGCTTGATAAGCCTCCTCGATCCGGTCGAGAAGTGCGATGCGATCGTCGTCTTCGATCAACGTGTACGTCGCCAGTGAATCCGACGCATACAGCGCCCGCCTCTCCCGGTAGGCGCGCCGCACGTCCTTCGGGTCTGCGCCCGGTTCGAGGCCGAGTACCTCCCAGTCCCTGCGGTGTGGTCTAGCCCGCAAGATCGACCTCCTCGATGTCAGTCAGGAGATGAGTGATCGACCGCAGCGACCGCACGAACGGGCTTTCCGGATACAGCGTGGCGGCGGGACGGCGCTCCTGAACCGATCGCGCCAGCAATCGGTCGGTCGGGATGTGCCCGAGACAACCCATCTCGTTGCCGAAGTAGTCGCGGCAGGCGGTACAGATCTCGGTGCCGAGCTTTTGATCGTCCGGGCGCTCGATGCGGTTGACGAGCAGTGCAGGATTGAACGTCGATGACTCGGCGAGGACACCGGCCCCCGCGATCGGATCGATGAGCATGACCCGGGTGATGAGATCTCTCGGCGAACGGATGGGCCGCCCGTCACGTTCCTGCATCGCCTGATTGATGGCGGTGCGCACCCTGTGACGGGGCTCGGCACGCTTGAGCTTTCTGAAAAACGCGGCCTTCAGGAAGTGATAGGCGTTCTCGACCGAGGTCGCCTCGGGCGTGACGACCAGGATTCCCCGACGGGCCGCCAGGAAGAAGTCCAGCACGTTGAACGCCGAGCCTGCGCCAAGGTCGAGGATCACATGATCTGCCGGCAGCGCGGAAACGTGACGCAGGATCTTGGTCTTTTGCGTGTGCTTGGGATTCGCCATCTCAAGAAGCGCGCGTGCTCCGCTCACCAGCCAGAGCTGCTCGTGCGCCGTGGGCATCATGATCTCGTCCAGCTTTTTGACGCGCCGCGCGATGAAGTCCGAGAGGGTCGCCTGCGGGTTCGCGATGCCGAGCAAGGTGTGGAGGTTGGCGCCGCCGAGGTCCGCATCGACCAGAACGACTCGGTGGCCCGCCTCGGCGAGGACAACTCCGAGGTTCGCGGCGATGACGGACTTGCCTACCCCACCTTTCCCGCCGCCCACCGCCCAGATCCTGGGGAGGGACGTACTGCAGTGCTCCATTGAATCCGCCGCCGTGGTCATGATTGAAAGGGTTGGGGGACCGGCATGGCACCGCCCGGACGTGAAACGAGGACGATTTGAACCAATCTCACCTGGTGTCATCTTACCACCGGCAGATTCGTGACCCGGATCACGTCTCGAAATGCGGATGGGGGTGATGGTTGTTCCGTAACTTAGACAAACTCGACAGCGATCGAGCGCACGGCGCTCGATGGGAAGGGCGAGCCAGTGAAAGAGGCCAGACAGTACGGCGAGCGCAACGACCACGACACGCGAAGACAGCGCACCCGACGGACGCTTCAGGCGGCTTCCCTGGGATCGCCATTCTTCCAAGAGAGCTGGAGCGCCGGCGCCCCGCTCAACTGGGTGGAGTTCGTAGAGCGCGGGAAAGCGGAGAAAACGTCTCGACCTGCCGCTGACAGCGCGATCGGAGAACCGTGACGCCGAGTATCCCGGCCTAGCCCGCAGCCTTCTGCTGCGGCCACCGACGCAACGACCCCCAAAGCCCCCGCCCGATCCAGGTGGAACCATTTCCGGTTCCTCTGATCGGACCGAAGAACAATATTTGATCTATCTTGTGCAATTTTTCACATGAAATTGCGGCACCCTTCGAAATGTGTTAGTATGAATTGAAAACACGTGTTTTTTCAACGGCGCCTGACATGCCCCGTACGGCATGGGCAGCGAGAGAGGTGCCGATTGAAGCCGACGAAAGGGGGTGACCGATGGTGCAACTCGATCAACCCCGATTTCGGCCATACGGTCGGAAGCAGATCGATACGCTTCCGCAGTTGGAGGGGATTTCCCGGGATCAACGGATCGCTCTCAAGGCTGTGTCCGCCGTAGTGCCGTTTCGGGTCAACGACTACATTCTCGACGAGCTCATCGATTGGGACGATGTCCCGACCGATCCCATCTACCAGCTCACATTTCCCCAGGCCGGAATGTTGAACCACTCCGAGTTCGTCCGCATGCAGGACATGGTGGTGTCGGGCGCCGACCACGACCAGGTCGCGCGATCCGCACGGGGCATCCAGATGCGGATGAACCCGCACCCCGGTGGCCAGTTGCAGCTCAACGTTCCCACGGTGGACGGTGAACCGCTGCCGGGCTGTCAGCACAAGTACCGCGAGACGGTGCTGTACTTCCCGGCGCAGGGCCAGACGTGCCACGCCTTCTGTACCTACTGCTTCAGATGGCCTCAATTCGTTGGCATCGAGCGGATCAAGTTCGCGAGCGGAGAAGCGGAGAACCTGGTGGCCTACCTTCGGGAGCACACCGAGGTGACCGACGTGTTGGTCACGGGTGGCGACCCGATGATCATGGCCAGTCAAGTGCTGCGTCGGATCCTGGAACCGCTCAGCGGCGAGGGGCTCGAGCACGTCCAGTCGATCCGCATCGGCAGCAAGGCGCTCTCCTACTGGCCGCACCGGTTTACCACCGACCCGGATGCCGACGACGTGCTGCGTCTGTTCGCGCAGATCGTCGCCAGCGGCCGCCAGCTCGCCTTCATGGCCCACCTCTCCCACCCCCGGGAGCTGCAAACGCGCGAGGTCGAGCGGGCGATGCGGCGGATCCTCGAGACGGGTGCGGTGATCCGAACCCAGGCGCCGTTGTTGCACCACATCAACGATGATCCTGACTGCTGGGCAGAGATGTGGAATCGACAGGTCCGGCTCGGAGCCGTGCCCTACTACATGTTTGTGGCGCGAGATACAGGACCGCGACACTACTTCGAGGTCCCGCTGGCGCGCGGCCTGCGGATCTTCACGGCCGCGTACTCCCAGGTCTCGGGCCTGGCCCGCACCGTGCGAGGACCTTCGATGTCGGCCACGCCCGGCAAGGTCCTGGTCGACGGTGTGACCACGATCGGAGACGAAAAGGTCTTCGTGCTGAAGATGATCCAGGGAAGGGACACGAGCTGGGTGAATCGGGTTTTCTTCGCGTGCTTCGACTCTCAGGCGGCATGGCTCGACGAGCTGGAGCCGGTGTTCGGCGACCGAGAGTTCTTTTTCGACCCCTACATGAGGGCCCTTGATCGAGGCGTCTGGGTCCCGGAGTGGCAGGAGGAGGACGACCTGTCCGCTTGCGAGGGTGCGTAAAGCGGGAGATCGCGAGGATGATGGCGGCTAGAATGGAGCCCCGCCGTGGCGGGGCTCGTTTACCGTCGAGGAGGGAAGGATGTCACTGAGGGGTCTGCGAGTCCTTGTGACCGGTGCATCGAGTGGCATCGGGGAGGCGTGTGTCCGAACGTTCGCGGGCGAGGGTTGTCATCTGTTGCTCGTGGCGAGGCGTCTCGACCGAATTGACGAGCTCGCACGGCACTGTCGCGAAGAGCACGCAGTCGAGGTCCTCACGGCAGCGATCGACGTGCGGGATCGGACGGCGGTCGAGTCGTGGATCGGCGCCCTCGAATCCGACTGGCGTGACATAGACGTGCTGGTCAACAACGCCGGACTCGCCAGGGGACTGGCTCCGCTACATGAGGGAAATGTCGAGGACTGGGAGGAGATGATCGACACCAACCTTAAGGGCCTCCTGTACGTGACGCGATCGGTCCTTCGCGGCATGGTGGCGCGAGGGAGGGGACACGTGATCAACATCGGCTCGATCGCCGGCCACGAGAGCTACGCCGGAGGTAATGTCTACTGCGCCACTAAACACGCCGTGACGGGCCTCACCCGAGCTCTCGCGATCGACACCCTCGGCAGCGGAGTCAGGCTATCCTCCGTGGATCCGGGTCTGGTCGATACAGAGTTCTCGGAAGTGCGGTTTCACGGTGACCGCGGTCGAGCCAGGTCTGTCTACCAGGGTCTCAGGCCCCTCGGTGCTCACGACGTGGCCGAGGCTGTGCTGTTCTGTGCGACTCGGCCGCCGCATGCGAACGTGCGCGAGCTCATCCTGTTGCCGTCCGCGCAGGCAGGTTCGGTTCACGTCCACCGAGAACGGGGCGGTGAGAGCGGCAATTGACCGGGGACGAAGTGCAGCCAGTCGTTTCACGCCTCGCGTCAGGCCCCTTCGAAGTGCGAAGAAGCTTGGGCTTTGATGTCGGCGCCAGGTGGATGGAATGGGCTCCCAGCTGACGGTCGTGTTGCTGACGGCGTTCGCCGCCCTCGTGCTGGTAGCGGCCTTCGGACAGTTCAAGGGCGGCAGGACAACTGCCACGATCGTGCTGATCGTGGCCGCCGCGGGTGTCCTGCGGTTTGCCGCCGCGACGGACCGGTACCTTCATCCTTGGGACGAGCGATATCACGCGCTTGTCGCAAAGAACATGGTCGAGGAGCCGCTCAGGCCGACGCTGTATAAGACTCCCGTGCTCCGCTACGACCACAGACACTGGTACGAAAACCACATCTGGCTTCACAAGCCGCCTGCCACGCTTTGGGCCATGGCTGCGAGCATGCGTCTGTTTGGCATTACCGAACTCGCGATTCGCCTGCCGAGCATCCTGCTTTCAACCTTTGCGATCCTGTGCACCTGGAGCATCGGCCGTCGGGTATTTGACGAGCAGACTGGCGTTCTCGCGGCGTCGCTGCATGCGATCGACGGTCAGCTACTCGACCTTGCCGGAGGGCGTATGCCGACCGATCATGTGGACACGATGACGGTCGCGTTCATCGCGATGGGCTGTTCCCTCGCATTTGCAGGGGGCTCAGAACGGCCTTGGATGCGCGCCATCGGCACGGGTCTGGTGACCGGACTTGCCTTGCTGACCAAGTCGTTCGTCGGGCTGTTGATCCCGGTCGTATGGCTGGTCGCTCGCTGGCACCGCGATCAGGTGCCGCGCGTCATCGGGCAGGTGATAGTGATCGGGATCGTGGCGGCCGCAATCTGGCTGCCGTGGCAGGTGCACGTTTACCGGAGTTTCCCGCAGGAAGCGAAGTGGGAGGCGGAGTACGGTCTGCGCCACTTCGTTGAAGTCCTGGAGGGGCATGAACATCCGCCATGGTATTACTTCGAACGCCTCGCACGGACGAGCGGGTGGTTCGCGCTGGCCGCTGTGGCGTGGTTCATCGGCGTCGTCTTTTCGTCAAGTGTTCGGCCAGGCAGGCGAGCCATCCTCGTTTGGATCGCACTGCCCTACGGGGTTTTTTCGCTCGCGGCGACCAAGATGCCCGCGTACACCGCGGTTGCGGCACCGGCTGTGTTTCTCGTCGTGGCTGCTTTCTGGTGGAGGATGCGAGAGGTTCTGCGGAGAGCGTCAAATCGGCCGTTGTTCGGTTGGTGCCTCATCACGGTGCTCGTGCTGACGTTGCTGCTGCCGGGGATTCACTCGGTGGAACGACTCAAGCTTCACGGCGGGTACGATCGCGATCCTCAGTGGGCGGAGACGATCCGCCGGCTACCGCAGCGACTCGGTGAACAGCCGACCGTGATCTTCGAGTCGAGCCATCCGATTGAAACGATGTTCTACACGGACTACATCGCGTACTCCCGCGCGGAGCCTCGACCCAGGGTGGCCGACAGGTTGAGACGGGAGGGCTATCGCGTGCTCGTTGACGAGGGAGGGTCGGTGCCCCGCGAGGCCGCATCAGGTGAGAGCCGGGCGGAGGCCATTGCGGGTGAGGGGTTGTCGCGCCGTCAACCTGCCGGGATGCCCGCCTCGAGCAGCACCCGGTAGCGATCGTGCGGGTACGGATGAATGTCTGGCATGGTTGCGAAGAGCCACCCCTCGTACGGCTCGGCACCCTGCTCGGAGATCACGACACGGGCTGCCGGATTTGCCGGATCGGGCGACCGACTCGTGATGCCGGCCTCGTCCATCACGAAATCCGGGATGTAGCTTTCGGCGATGAGTGTCAGCCCGGAATCGCCAAGCGTCGTGGCTTCCCCGAGCGAAATGTCATAGCGCTCCGATTCGCCCGTCGTGGAATCCACGACGCGGACCCTGACCCCGCTCCACGCGGTCCGAATGTCCTCCGGGAGTCGGATCTCGGCATTGACGCCGGACGGGCGGGCTCCCTGCATCTCGGCCATCGCCTTCGCGTGCGTGTCGTCGGACGGCATCGAGTTCAAGTTGCCGTGGAGATCATCATCGGGCGTGCTCTCGGGTACCGACGCCTGGTTGGTCTGGTCCTCGGCAGGGTTCGACTGTGGCGCACGCTGTGCACAGCCGATGAACGCGAGCAGGAAAATCACGGTCGTTGCGGTTCGATATCTCATCACCCCTCCGGGGAGTGGATTATATCGGTTTGCGGCTATCGAGGGGGCGTCTCGGGCAAAGAGAACCAGGGCCTGAGGACCCAAGAACTGGCCTCTGGTTCCTTCATGCGGGCGGTCGGGACCGCAAATTCTCCCGAGTCCCTCGGTCCCAATCTGCTTGTCATCGCCCGGGGGCACCGATAGCATATGCCAACTCGTGCCCGCGGTTCAGCGCGCGCGACTAGGGGGACGGTCGGTGCAAGGGATCATTCAGTACCTCAGCAGCCTGGTGTGGGAGTGGCCCCCGCAGCTGCCTCTGCTCGTGGTCATTCTGGTGGGAACCGGGCTGATCACCACGTTTCGTCTGGCCTGGATTCAAGTGCGTTACTTCACCCATGGCATCCGGGTCATCCGAGGAGAGTACGACGATCCCGAGCACGAGGGAGACCTGTCGCACTTCCAGGCGCTGTCGACCGCGCTGTCGGCCACGATCGGGATCGGAAACATCGCCGGCGTCGCCACGGCAATCCACTACGGGGGACCGGGTGCGCTGTTCTGGATGTGGGTCACGGCGGTGTTCGGCATGGCACTGAAGTACGCCGAGTGCACACTGTCCATGAAGTACCGGATCATTCTCCCCGGAGGATCGGCCGCCGGCGGCCCGATGTATTCCATCGAGAACGGTCTGGGGAAATCATGGAAGCCGTTGGCGGTCGCCTTCGCCACCTTTGCCGTGATCTCCTCGTTCGGATCGGGCAACTCGGTACAGGCGTTCACGGTGGCCGACCAATTTCGCCAGGACCTGGGCGTACCGACGTGGCTGACCGGGCTCGTGATGGCCTCTCTCGTGGCTGCGGTGATCCTCGGCGGGATTCGACGCATCGGCAGGGTCACCTCGAAGCTTGTGCCGTTCATGGCCGTGACCTATGTCAGCGCCAGCATGGTGGTGCTGCTGCTCAACTACCGGGCGGTGATCCCCACGCTGTGGTTGATCGTGCGCTCGGCGTTCGAGCCGGCGGCGCAGATCGGCGGTTTTGCCGGCGGCACGTTCATCTTCATGCTCACCTGGGGGGTCAAAAGGGGCTTGTTCTCGAACGAGTCGGGCCAGGGCTCGGCCCCCATCGCCCACGCCGCGGCCAAGACGGACGAACCGATCCGCGAAGGCGTGGTGGCGATGCTCGGACCGTTTATCGACACCCTTACGATCTGCACGATGACCGGCCTGGTGATCCTGATTACCGGCGTCTGGCAGGACAAGCAGGAGCAGCAGGTGGTAGTCAACGAGCAGGCCGCGATCACAGCGATGGTCGACGGTGCCACCATTCGGGTCAACGGTGAGACGCGCGAGCAGGACCTCGCCCGGGGACGCTTCCGCGTCGAGGATGGCGCGCCGCAAGGCTTCCTGCCGGTGCGCAACCATGCGACGGTGGAAGATGTCGAGCTCCTGATTGCGACCGACCCGGTGCTGTTGCGCGACCTGCGGCCATTCAGCGGGTCTGTCGAGTTCGACGAGCTCGCGGCGGGCGAGCTGGCAGGTGCGCGACTGCTCGATGGATCTGGCGCTCCTGTCGAGGGGGCGCTGGTGCTGCGGGGCCGGGCGATGCAGAACGGATCGCCACTCACGGCCTGGGGCTTTCGCCGCGGGCTCGGGGGGATCGCCGGTGGGTATGGCAATCTGCTCGTCACGATGGCGGTCTTTCTGTTCGGGCTCTCCACCGCCATCAGCTGGTCGTACTACGGCGATCGGTCGATCCTGTACCTGGCCGGGCCGCGGTTTGTCGTGCCCTACCGAATCGTGTTCTGCATCATGCACTTCCTGGGCGCGGTCTTTTCGCTGGAGGTGGTCTGGGCATTCGGGGACATGGCTCTTGGACTGATGACGCTCCCCAACCTCGTGTCGATCCTGCTGCTCACCGGACAGGTCAAGGTGTGGACCCGCGAGTACGTCGACGAGGGCAAGTTGGAGCCCCCGCGCCACTGAGCTCGATGTGCGCTGGGCGCATGCAGAGTGGGAGCGCGTCCACGAGCAATAGAGCTCAGGTCTGACAACGTGGACACCAGGCGGTCGAGCGGCCTCCGAGTCGGAGGTCGCGTACCTCGGTGCCGCAACGTGGGCACGGAAGTCCCGCCTTCCCGTAGACCTGGAGCATGACCGCGAAGGACCCGAAGTCGCCCGACGGCGTCGAATAATCACGGATCATCGTGCCGCCTTGCTCGATCGCCTCGCGCAGCACTGACTGGACCTCGACGACCAGTCGGCAGAGGCGCTCGATCGAGGTGCGATTCCCACGACGAGACGGCAGAATGCCGGCCCGCCACAGCGCCTCGGTGGCGTAGATGTTGCCGACCCCGGCCACCAGACGTTGGTCGAGCAGCAACGCCTTGAGCGGGGACCGGCGTGCGCGAAGCCGGGGAGGGAGCAGGTCGACGAGGCGCTCGTCCAGCGGTTCCGTCCCGAGCGCGGCAAGCGATGGGTCTCCCGACTCCTCACCCGGATCGAGCCACCAGGCGAGGCCGAAACGCCGTGGATCGACCAGTCGGAGGTTGCGGCCGTCGTCGAGCACGATCACCAGGTGGGTGTGGGGGAGAATCGGATCGTCTCCCGGCACCAACAGCAGTCGTCCCGACATTCCCAGGTGGATCAGCAGCGTGCCGGGCGGATCCAGGTCGATCAACAAGAACTTGCCGCGTCGGCGGGGTTCGGCCACCCTGCGATCGCGCATCGTACGGTCCAGCGTTGAGGCGTCGAGGGGTCGTCGCATTTGGACACGACCGCCCTCCACTGCCACGATTCTCCGATCGACAATGGCGCGCGAGAGAGCGCGCCGCACCGTCTCGACCTCGGGGAGCTCAGGCACCGGTCAGGACGCGAAGACCGCCTGCAGCATTCGGAGCAGGTCGTTCTGGGTAAAGGGCGCGAGAGGGCCGGACATGTTGTGCACCGATCGGTATCCCCAGCGCGCGGGTTTTCCGTCACCGCCCGGGATCAGGTACAGGACCTGATCCACCATGAACGGAATCGGCGTCGTGGCCTCGACGTCGATCTGACCGAGCGCGGAGAGCAGCGCCTTGGCGGTCGGGTCGAAGAGGAGCATGCGGTCGCCACGCACGATGCGCAGTCGCTGGTCGTGGATCTCCATCGAGCGGCCTGGAAACGCGGGTGTCGTGAATACCTCGATCTCGTCCTCGAGGACGTACTTGAGCTCGGGGACCTGCTCCACGATCTTTTTGATGTTGTCAACGAGCTGCCTGACGGCACGCTCGAAGCGCCGCCCGGTCTGCTCGAACTGCATCTCGTCGGGGGCCTCGAATTCGGCCTGCTTCTGAAGGATCTCCTGACGGAGCGTGTGAACGGTAAGCTGCTCGGTCATCTCCACCTCCGCGGTCATGGTACCGCAGACCGCGGATCGGATTGGTCATAGGCCGCAGGCTTCCCGGTGCCAGGTCACGGCGGCGGGAGTACGGTCCATCAGCGATTCAGCTCGAGCTCGATCGGGCAGTGGTCGGAGCCCATGACCTGCGGATGGATGCGGGCGTCGATCACCCGGTCGACCAGATCCGGCGAGATGAAGAAGTAGTCGATCCGCCACCCGATGTTGCGTTCACGAGCTCCCTTGCGGTTACTCCACCAGGTGTAGTGTTCGGGCTCGTCGGGATGGAGCTGTCGGAAGATGTCCACGTATCCGTGATCGATCAGCCGGGTCACCCATGCCCGTTCCTCGGGCAGGAATCCCGTGTTCCGGCGGTTCGACTTCGGGTTGGCGAGGTCGATCTCCTCGTGTGCGGTGTTGACGTCGCCACAGATGACGATCGAACGCCCATCCCGGCGGAGTTTTTCGGCGCGTTGCAGCACGGCCTCCGAGAACTCGAGCTTGAACGGCACCCGGCTCAGGTCATGGCCACCGTTCGGAAAGTACCCGTTGAACAGCACGAATCCTCCGTAGTCGGCGATGATCAGCCGCCCTTCGCAGTCGAAGCGGTCGTCCTCGAGACCGCCGAGCACCATCGACTCCGGGGGGGTCCGAGAGTACAGCGCCACGCCGGAGTAGCCGTTGCGGCCCGCCGGGTGGAAAACGGCGTCGTAGCCTGACGGGGCACGGACCTCTTCATCGAGCTGTTCGGGGCGTGCCCGCACTTCCTGCACCGACAGCGCGTCGGGTCGAGCGACGCGAAACCAGTCCATGAATCCTTTGCAGTAGCAGGCCCGTAGGCCGTTGACGTTCCAGGAGAAGAGTCGGAGGGAGGTCCGGCTCATCGGCCGACGTTCTCGAACAGGACTCGCTCCACGTTGCTCAACGTGGCGACCGGAATGCCGTGAACGCGAGCGATCTCGTACTCACGATCCGTGTTGTAGCCCCAGCCCGCAAGCACTCGGCCGACTCCGAGATCGGTGACCTCGATCAGGTGGTTCACCTTGTCGTCGACGAAGGTGATTGCCCCGAACGGGACATCCAACCGCTCCTGCAGAACACCGAGGTGGCCGCTCTTGCGCACACCGATCTCCTTGTCGAGCACCAGCTCCTCGGCAAACAGGGCGTCGAGCCCGAAGTGGGCCAGAAGCAGCCGAGCCGACGTCCGGTCCTTGGCCGTCACGACCGCGAGCCTGACGCGCTCCGACATCGCCTCGAGCTGGTCGGTGAACTCCCGGTACGCGGAGTGGAGCCTTGTCCACGCGTCGCGGTCGTGGTCACGCAGTGCGACCCGCTGCTCGTAGAACCTGCTGTGAAATGCGTGCAGCCAGGAAGGGTCGAGCGTCGAGTAGAAGCGATCGTATTCCTTCTGGGTGGCGATGGCGACCCCGTCGTCGATCGCCCGGAAAGCGACACCGAAATCCTCGGCCCGGTTGCCCAGCGGCAGCAGGTCGGAGAACGCGGAGAAGAGATCGTCGAGCTCGCGCTCGCTTGGTTCGACATCGAGGAACCGCCGGACCAGTGCGGAATCCGGGAAGAAGTCCGTGAACGTGCGCAGACCGACGAGGAAGACCTCCTCCGCGGAATCGCACACCACGCCATCGAAATCGAGCGCCAGGACCTGCATCGGCTGGCGAGTGTAACCTAACTTATACTCAATGGCGCATGACGCGTGCGATGATCCGACTCCAGCAACTCTACAAGGCGTACGACCGACGACCTCGCGAGTGCGAGGTGTTGCGTGGGATCGACCTGGATGTGACGGAAGGCGCGTTCGTGTCGATCGTGGGACGGTCTGGTTCGGGGAAGACGACCCTGCTCAACATCATCGGAGGCCTCGACACCCGATACCGGGGAACGGTGGCTGTCGGTGGGAGAACCCTCGCGGATCTCGCGGACGACGAGCTGAGCGAGCTGAGGAACTCGACCGTCGGACATGTCTTCCAGGCCTACCACCTTCTCGATCACTTGACGGCGGCCGAGAACGTCGCTGTGCCGGCACTTTTTGCGAGACGTGGCCGCGCTCTCTCGGCGGCCCGGGCCCGCCGGCGAGCACAGGCGATTCTGGAGGAGGTCGGGCTTGCCGATCGTGCCGCGGATCGGCCGGGCCTCCTGTCCGGCGGCGAACGCCAGCGGCTGGCGCTGGCGAGAGCGCTCTTTGGCGAACCGGCCGTGTTGCTGTGCGATGAGCCTACAGGAAACCTCGATTCAGCGACCGGTTCCGAGATGATCGATCTCCTGAACCGCGTCCACCGTGAGCGTGGGGTTACCCTATTGGTGGCGACTCACGACGAGACGATCTGTCGAGGAGGCGAGTTCGTATTCGAGTTGGACGGGGGCGTCCTGACGGAGGCGACGTGAGTCGCCGAGGGCTCATTCGCCTGGTCGGAGTCGAGCTGAGACGGCACTTCGGACGGCTGATCGTGGGTGGCGTCGGAGTCGTGTTGGGCATCGCTGCGCTGGTGTTCTTCCTCGGCCTGATGCTGGGAATCCGTCAGGTCGTCCTCGGTGATGTGTTCCCCCTGGACCGCTTCGAGGTTGAGCCCAGGGTTCGCAATCTCGACGTGTTGATTCTTCGCTTCGCGCTCGGATCGGACACCATCGACCAGGAGAAGCTCGACCGGCTCGCCGATCTCCCCGAGGTCGCCGCGGTCTACCCGAAGATGAAGGTCACGGTCCCTGCGGTGGCATCGGGTGGCGGTTCCTTGCTTGGGACCGGGCTGCAGACCGAGGTCGTCGCGGACGGGATCGACCCCGCGTTGGTGATCGACGACGCGGGGGACGCGTTCTTTTGGTCCGAGATCGGCCCCGCCGTCCCATGCAGCTCAAGCCGTCAGTGCCCGCAGAACGCCTACTGCGGAAACGGCATTTACGGCCGCGTCGGCGAGTGTCGGCGGTACCTGCCCGTACTGCTGTCGCCCCACCTGCTCGAGATCTATAACGGCTCGTTGCGTCGAGCGTACGACCTGCCCCGGCTCAACCCGGAGGTCGCTATCGGCTTCGAGTTCGAGATGGCGTTCGGTGTCTCGACGCTGCAGAGATCAGGACCCGGCCGCGCAGTGCGGGAGAGGGCGCGCATCGTCGGCTTCTCGGACAGGGCGATCGCCCTCGGTGTCACGCTACCGCTCGAGTTTGTCCGCGATCTCAATGTGGAGTTCTCCTCGAGCAAGGCGGCCGGGGTCTACCACTCGGCCATCGTCGAGGTGGCGGACCGGGCGGCCCTTCCGGCAGTCGTGGAAAAAGTTCAGGGTATGGATCTTGTGGTGAAGGACCGTGGAGCCCAGCGGGCCGCCGCGATGGTTGCGGTATCGATCGTGCTGATCGCGATCATGGGTGGCACGATGGTGGCGATCGCGGCGCTGAGCGTTGCCCATGTGTTCCTCGTGATCGTGCTCCACCGCAAACGTGAGATCGGTGTGCTCCGCGCGGTCGGTGCCAGCAAGGCCGACATCGGTACTGCGATCCTGGCCCAGGCGGCGATCGTCGGGTGTGCCGCCGGCGCCCTCGGGATCGCAGCCGCGGCTGCGGCGGGCCGCTTCGTCGACAGCCTCGCCGCGGCGCGAATACCCGACTTCCCGTACAAGCCGGACACCTTTTTCCTTTTTCCGTGGTGGTTGCTGATCGGAGCCTTGGCAGTGGCGGTGCTGGCGTGTGTCGTAGGCGCGGCGGTGCCGGCAGCCCACGCCGTCCGCAGGGATCCAGCCGAGGTGCTGGCGATGCCCTGAAGATGAGCCTGCATCCTGCCCGTGCAACCGGCTCAGATCCCCTCCGTTCCCGTCCCCGATCGATTGCCTCGAAGACTCACGGAAACCTCTCTGTTTCAGTTACATGAAAACGTCGTCCGAGATCCTGTTTCCCCGTGAACGGGAACGGGGACGGGTACGACACGAAAGCCAGGTCGTCAAAGCCCTCGAATTCGTGCAACCTTTCAATTGTGCGGCCGTACAGCTTGCCAGAGGGTGGCGACACGACACGCGCTCGGCGACGGCGGATTGCCGCTCCGTCGCGAGTTCATTGTAATCAAGAGTGGACCGGCGGTGTGTCCTCGGTCATCACAGATTCGATCGGGAGGATTGGTATGAGACGTCTGACGTGCGGTCTGGTGGTGGTGCTGGCACTCGCGATGGCGGTTCCTGTCATCGCGGTCGGGGAGCAGCGGTGCAAGGCTTCGAGCCAGGACTGCCTGAACTACATGAACGCCCACCTGAAGGAACGCGGCTGGGTCGGGATCGAGTACGACGAGGAGAACCAGAAGGTGCTTCGCGTCATCGAGGGCAGCCCTGCGGACAAGGCGGGCTTCCGCAAGGGTGACGTGATGGTCGCGATCGCCGGCGTTGACATCACCGATGAGAACTCCGAGAGGGTCAAGAAGATCCAGTTCGAGCAGATGAAGCCCGGCAACCAGGTGACCTACACGGTGGTCCGTGCCGGCATGAAGAAGAACCTCGA
>JBFELO010000029.1:0-38804 GCA_041552055.1 Candidatus Sulfomarinibacteraceae bacterium
CGGCACGATCGAGGCGTACGACGAGGCGGTGCGCCGCGCCGTCAACTGGCGTGAGCTGTACCGGGCGAACTTCGGCTTCACCGATGACGACTGCGATCGAGCCGCCGCGGTGTGGGCCTCGTACCAGCTCCAGGACCGGACGCCGGCACCGCTCTTCGAAGGCCTGCCAGAGGTCGTCCGCGAGCTCGCAGACCTGCCCCAGGGGATCGTCTCGCAGAACGCGCGCGATCACATCATCGAGTGGCTGGCCGCGGCCCGGTTGAAGCGGCATTTCGGCTCCATAGTCGGTTATCAGGAGGTTCCCCTCGGACGGCAGAAGCCGCACCCCGACGGGCTGCTGGTCGGCCTCGAAGAACTCATCGGCCTCGCGCCCGGGCGAGCGCTCTACATCGGCGACCACGAGGGCGACACACTGTGTGCGGCGGCCACGAGCCGCGTCCTCCGGCGGCGCGGGATCGACCTCGAGGTGCTGTCCGTTGCGGCAACGTTCGCCGACGGCGGCGACCAGGAGCGCTGGCGGTGCCGGCCGGACTACACGGCCGCGCGGCCCGCCGACGTCCCCGCCATCGTCCGCCGGCTTCGTGAGCTGTGATGCGCGGCGGCTCGCGCAGCGGCGCACCAGGGTCTACTGCACGGAGAACGTGATCGTCACCATGTAGTACACCGCCACCGGCTTGCCGTCGAGCGTCGCCGGGTTGAACTGCCACCTCGAGACCGCCTCCACCGCGGCCTCGGACAGGCCGGAGGGGAGTCCCTTGAGGACCTTGATGTCGTTGACCTTGCCGAGGGCGTCGATGATCGTCTGCAGGATCACCACCCCCTGGATACGCGCCAGCCGTGCCTCTTCCGGGTAGATCGGATCGGGCGAGAAGATCCGCTCCGGCGCCCTGACGTTGCCGGCGATCTGAATCGGACCGGTGGACGGGCCCGGAGGACCGCTGGGAACGGCGAACAGATCCTCGGCGGCATCGACGCCCTCTAGGAAGTCGATCTCCGGCACGACCACGTCCTCGTGCTCGATCGGCTCGGGATCCTCGGGCGTCGGATCCGGGATCGGAATCCTCTTCGCCTTCGGTTTCGACGGCGCCTTGCGCGCCGTCTGCGGCTTGGGCGGCTGGAAGTTGAACTGTTTGATGCGGTAGACCCGAGCCCCTCTGCCGACCCGGTGGATCGTGTGCTCGACTTCGGGGAACACGATCAGAAACAGGATCACGTGTAGGATGACGCCGACCACGACGCCGATGCGAACCGCGCGCCGGTTCTCGTCGGCCTCGTCGGCCTGCAGCTGCCGGACGACCGGGTGGTAGGCGTTGAAGCTCCGGCTCCAACGCTGCTCCCGCTTCGCCAGCAGCTTCCGTTCTCCGATCCGCATGGTCGAGCCGTGCCTCCCGTTCTCGGGATCGCCCTCGCCCCTTAACTACGAAGATGCTCCCGCCACAGTTACAGCGAGGGAGCGCCTCGAGAGATTCCAGGCCCCGATCATTCTTGGGTTTTCGACGCGAAGGCCACCTACCCCCCACCCGCCCGATACTGGTCGCTGCATCCTGGATGCTGGACCCCGCACCCGCCCGGCCAGGCGTTGATGGCGTGGGGCCATCGGGCCTTGATGGTCGGCGAACTCGAGGTCGCGAAGGCTTCGTTACGAGGGCCGTGAGGGACTGCCAGGTGGCGTGTGGCAGCGCGCCAGATGGCGGTCCATCGCGGGCCGCACTAGGAGCCGAAAGCGACCTCGAGGCAGGGCGAGGGCCCAAGCCCGTACAGCGCCTCAGGCGGGCAGGTTTGGAGTGGCGGTCGTCGACGAAGGCTTGCATTCGGAGACGAGCGACACGATAAACCGTGCTCGCTGCGCAAGCAGCGGGCGGCGGGACCCGGAACCGCGTCAACCCGTGTTCAAGACACTCCAGTCGGCCGTCGGCGCAGAGACTTGGTCAATATGTCAGCTTACTCGTCACCGCTGATGACGATCCCGAGCTCGTCGAGGTCCGGCAGCCTGTCCATGGAGCCGATCACCCTACCGACCAGCTCCGGGTCCAGGTCACCGACGATGTTGACCAGGACTCCCTCCTCGTTGCCGTCGTTGACGATCACGGCCAGGCCGTAGATCCGATCACTGCTCTGCTTGACGAACACGCGAACCAGTTCGTCCCCCTCGTCCACCCGGACCATGGCCTTCCAGCCCGCGGCCTCGAGCTGCCCGATCGCGCGGTCGAACTCGGCGGCGACACCGGATTGGTCATCGCCCCTGAGCTCCCCCACGCGCACTCGGATCCGCTGCAGCTGCGACGCCAGCTCGCCGAACTCTGGCTCCTGCTCCTCGGTCGCAGCGGCCATCATCTGGATCATCGGACCCTGGATATCGACGTCCACCTCGACCCCGCCCTCGGCGAACAGCGCGAGATCCTCGAGCGGGAAGTAGCCCGGCAACTGCTCCACCGCCTGCTGGGCCGAGGCAACAGCAGCGGCCATCCACAGTGATACGACGACGATTGCGAAACTTCTTGCTTTCATCCGTTTGCTCCTTTTTCAGACGGCCCTTCGGTCACCGTGTTCTCGTTTTCTGATCGCTCCGAGCCCAGATGCTTGCGGAGTGCGTCCGCCACCCCATCCACGGTGGCTGACACCACCCTGCGCCCCAGTACTTCGTCCAACGCCGCGCGTCGTCCGAGTTCGCCCACGAGGGCCAGCGCGAAGCGGGTCTCCTGCGCAGCGCGGGCGATCTCGGGATCGTCCAGCGACGGTCGTTGCGCCGGCCGCTGCCACCACACGAGTGCGGCGACGACCATGGCCAACGCGACCGACGCAGTGGCGAACGCGGACGCCGGTCGACGACTCCACTGCACCAGCCGCGTCCGCCACGGAACCGTGGGTCCATCCTCCCGCGCCGCCATCCGAACCGACCACAGCACCTTCGCTGGCGCGTCGTGCTCGGGCAGCGAGCGCAGCCTCGACCGGATCTCCATGGCGAGGCGGTGTTCCCGGCGACACGCCCGACAGTCGTCGAGGTGCGCGGTGACCGTCCGTTCCTCGGCGGGCTCGAGCTCGCCATCGACAAACGCCTCCAACAGCTCGAGCACTGCGTCGCAGTTGGCTCCGTCAGCTGACCGAGACATGTCGGTATACCTCCCTCAGCAGCTCCCTCAGCCGGCGCCGGCCCCGGTGCAGCGACACTCGCACCGTGCTCAGGGGCAGCTCGAGTACGTCGGAGATCTGCTGGTAGGACAGACCCTGGATCTCGCGCAGAATCACGATGCTCTTCGCCGGCTCGCGAAGCTCGGTCAGCGCAGCGCACAGCCGCCGTCCGATCTCGGAACCACCGACCACACTCTCCGGGCTCGGGCCGTCGGCCGTCACCGTGCCCGCCGCCTCGTGCGCCGCGTCCGCGGCGAAGACCCTTGACGCCGATCGTCGACTCCGCAATCGGTCATAGCTGGCGTTGCGGGCGACCCGCAGCAGCCACATCTCGAGCCGCTCGGGAGCGACCCCACCGCCGCTGCGCCACATTCTGATCAGGACCTCCTGGGTCACGTCCTCGGCATCCTCGCGGTCCGACAACAGGTACCAGGCGAGGGTGAACACCCGCCGCTGATGCCGTTCGACGACCGCTTCAAACCGCTGCCGGTCCATCCAGGAAGCAAGACGAGTCGAGGTCATGGAAAGTTACACCGCAAAGGCCGTGCATCCGTGCGTGCCCAGCGTAACCCGAACCCGACCCATGCCACTGATCATTCAGGTGCCCATACCCCACGCCGCGACTCCTCACTACAATGGATTCGCGACGATGGGGGACACCGCCATGAACCTGCCCGACTCGATGCTCGCCATGGTGCACGAGCGTCCGCTCGACAAGCTGCAGCTCAAGACGGTGCCGGTACCCTCGCCGGAACCCGAGCAGGTCCTGGTCCGGGTCACCGCCTGCGGCGTCTGTCGGACCGACCTCCACCTGGTGGACGGCGAGCTCCCGGACGCGCCGTTGCCGATCATCCCCGGTCACGAGATCGTCGGCACCGTGGCTCTGACCGGCGACGGTGTCGATCGATTCCGGGTAGGGGATCGCGTGGGTGTTCCCTGGCTCGGCTGGACCTGCGGCAACTGTCGATTCTGCACGATGGGGCGTGAGAATCTGTGCGACGAGGCGCGCTACACCGGCTACACCCTCAACGGCGGCTACGCCCAGTACACGGTCGCGGACCACCGCTACTGTTTTCCACTCCCGGCGGGATACGACGACGTCGAGGCGGCCCCGCTGCTGTGCGCCGGACTGATCGGCTACCGCTCGTACCGCCTCTGCGGCGCGGACTGCGAGCACCTCGGGATCTACGGCTTCGGTGCCGCGGCCCACATCGTCGCGCAGATCGCGCTCCACCACGGGAAGACGGTCTCCGCGTTCACGCGTCCGGGTGACACGACCGCCCAGCAATTCGCACTCGATCTCGGCGCGGCCTGGGCGGGCGACTCCACCGCGCTACCGTTGCGCGAGCTCGACGCCGCCATCATCTTCGCGCCGGTGGGCTCGCTCGTGCCGATGGCTCTACGGGCACTTCGCAAGGGAGGCCGCGTCGTCTGCGGCGGGATCCACATGAGCGACATTCCGACGTTTCCGTACAGCATCCTGTGGCACGAGCGGGAGATCGTGTCGGTGGCCAACCTCGAACGGCGCGATGCCGAGGAGCTGCTCGCGATCGCCCCGGTGGTTCCGGTGCGGACCGAGGTCGAGCCGGTACCGCTCGAGCGGGCCAACGAGGCGCTCACACGGCTCCGCGACGGACACCTCACCGGCGCTGCCGTGCTCACCCTGCCGCAGTGAACGCCGACCGAGGATGTGCCACGAATCGCCATCACGCCCGTGCTAAGCTCGCTTCAGCGGACGGGCTTCCGTCCCGAACACTACGAATCCTCCTGATGATGAAACCGGTACCGGTATTCGCCGCCACCGAGACCTGAGCATGGCCAGCGATCCGACCGAAACCTCGGAGCTGTTCCAGTCGATCTTCGCGAACGCCTCAGTAGGCATCGCATTGATCGATGCGGACGGCCGCTTCACGCATTCCAACGCCGCCTGGCAGGAGATGCTCGGATATGACGCCGACGAGCTGCGCGGACTCGCCGTCGTCGACGTGACGGCCCCCGGAGAGCCGGTGTTGACCGCCACCACCGTGCCGTCCGACGTCAAGGTGCACCGGGTGGAGAAGCGTTACCTGCGCAAAGACGGCAGCGAGTTCTGGGGTGATCTTTGCGCCAGCGTGGTACGCGACGACGTCGGGTCACCGATGGGGATGATCGGGATCATCGTCGACATCACCGAGCGTAAAAGGAAAGAGGACGAACTTCGGGATCGCGAGCAGCAGTATCGGCTGCTCTTCGAACGCAACCTGGCGGGGGTCTTTCGATCGACCCTGGCCGGCGAGATCGTGGAGTGTAATGAGGCGTTCGCCCGGATCTTCGGCCACAATTCGATCGACGCGCTGCTGTCCCGGAGAGCGCAGGACTTCTACCCGTCAGAAACGGCGCGGGAACGCCTGGTGGACGAACTGGAACGGAACGGCGAACTGCAGAACCACGAGATGGTGCTGGTCCGGTCCGACGGGCGTCCGGTGTGGGTGCTCGCAAACATCAGCCTGGTGGCGGATCGGGACGAGGACGAGAACCTGCTCGAAGGCACCATGATCGACATCACCGATCGCAAGCGTGCGGACGATCGGCTCCTGCTCCAGAGCAAGGCGCTGGAGTCGGCATCGAGCGCGATCGTCATCACCGACGCCGAGGGAACGATTCAGTGGGTCAATCCGGCCTTCACCTGGCTCACGGGTTATTCCGCAGACGAGGCGATCGGACAGAACATGCGGTTGCTCAAGTCCGATCGTCAGCCGTCCGACGTGTACCGCGAGATGTGGCAGACGATATCAGACGGTCGGCTGTGGCACGGCGAGCTCGTCAACCGACGCAAGGACGGCGGGCTCTTCACCGAGGAGATGACCATCACGCCGGTCACCAACAGCGATGGAGAGATCGATCACTACATCGCGGTGAAGCAGGACGTGACCGATCGCCGGCGGATCGAGGAGCAACTCCGGCAGGCACAGAAGATGGAGGCCGTGGGGCGACTCGCGGGCGGCGTCGCGCACGACTTCAACAATCTGCTCCAGGCGATGTTGGGTCTCACCGAGCTCATTCAAAAAAACGTCACGTCGTCCGATGCGACCACCAAGCTCGAGGAGTTGGAGAGCCACATTCAGAGCGCAGCCAAGCTCACCCGGCAGCTGCTGCTGTTCTCCCGGCCGGAGAGTACCCGACAAGAAATGCTCGATCTCAACCGCGTGGTGCGCGACACCGTGCTGTTGCTGGTCAGACTGCTGCGCGAGAATATCGAGCTCGAGTTCGAACCCGACGCGCGGCCACTGGCGCTCGAGGCCGATCGCGGTCAGGTCGAGCAGATCGTGATGAACCTGGCGCTCAACGCGTCCGACGCGATGCTGGACGGCGGACGGCTCGTGATCCGCACTGGCCGCGGCGACAACAACACGGTGTGGCTCGAGGTCGAGGACAACGGCGCGGGCATCCCGGAGAGCGCGCGCGAGCACCTGTTCGAACCGTTCTTCACCACAAAGGAGAGGAGTCGGGGCACGGGCCTCGGCCTGTCGGTCGTGCACGGCATCGTGACCCTGCATAGGGGAACTATCGACATCGACAGCACCGAGGGCGAAGGCACGGTGTTTCGAATCAGCCTGCCGGGGACCGACCCGGCCCTGCTGGCCGAGGTCCCGAGCGAAGAAACCATGACCAGCTACGTCGGCGCCGGCGAACGGATTCTCGTCGTCGAGGACGACCCGGCGGTTCGTGAAAGCCTCCAGGAGATCCTCACCCAGCTCGGGTATCGGGTCGTGGCGCTCGCCGGTCGGCAACAGGTGGAGGAGATCCCGAACGACGAGGAGTTCGACCTGCTGCTGACTGACTTCGGCCTACCGGACGGCTCCGGCACCGAGATTGCCGCCCTGCTCCAGCATCGGCTACCCCGGCTGCGGGTCATCATCATATCGGGGTACGCGGAAGACGACGTCATCGTGCGACGCGTGATGAGTGGAGATCTGCACTTTCTCCAGAAGCCGTTTTCCATCCAGACGCTCGGAAGGGCGCTTCGATCGGTGCTCGGCGAATGATCGCGGGGGCCCACCGGTCATGAACCACAAGACCATCGGTATTCTCGGCGGCATGGGCCCTGAATCCACCGCGGCCCTGTATCTCAAGATCGTCCGTCTCACCCCGATCACCAGGGAGCAGGACCACCTGCGGACCATCATCGACAGCAACCCCACGATTCCTGACCGCACGGAGGCGCTGCGGACGGGCTCGACCGAGGCCGCGATCAGCGCCCTCATCGAAACCGCACGCAACCTCGAGCGCGCCGGCGCACAGCTCATCGGGATTCCCTGCAACACCGCCCACGCCTTTCTGACGGAGGTCCGCGCCGCGGTCGGCGTGCCGGTCGTCGACATGGTCGGCGAGACGGCCCGGCGGGCGCGCGACGCCTTCGGCGCCGGCGCGGCAGTCGGCCTGTTGACGACGGACGGGGTACACATCACCCGCCTCTACCACAACGCGCTCGCGGATTTCAGGTTGAACGCCGTCGTACCCGACGCCGAAGCTCAGAGCGCCGTCATGAGGGTCATCGGCGGGGTCAAGCGTAGCGGGGTCCTCGAGGGGCACCGGGTCGAGTTGGCGGGCCTGATCCGCGAACTCGGCCTTCGCGGCGCCACCGCATTGCTCGCGGGCTGCACGGAGATCTCCCTCGTGCTGTCGGCTCACCCACCGGACCTGCCCTGGCTCGACCCCCTCGACGTGCTCGCCGAGGCGTTGATCCGCGGGGCGTCCGGGTGATTCGGGCTTCTCACGGATCCTCCGCCAAGGCGCCGCGTGCCCGCAGCAACTCGAGCACCTGATCGATGGGCAGGGCCTCCACGGCGCGCCCATCCCGTCCGGAGACCGTGGTTGCGGCGAACAGTGAGTTCAGCACGGCCTCCTCGGTGGCCTCGACCACCGCGAGCAGCAGGGGCGACAGTCGCTCGTCGCTCAACAGGGGCGGCGTTCGGATCCCCGTTCCGACCTGGGAAACTCGGCAGTCCGGGTGAACAGTGAACGCCACGGCATAGTCGCCGCTGCCGTGACTGGCGTAGCCACCGACCCGTGCCAAACCGAGCGGCGTCCGCGCCGCCAACCGTCCCAACTGACGGGCGTCCAGCGGCGCGTCGGTCGCGACCACGATCATGCACGACCCGTCGCCAGCCGCCATCAGCTGATCGCGAAACGCGAACCGGCCGAGCTCGACACCGACCGGAACACCGGCAACGGCGAGCGCACCGCCGAAGTTGGTCTGCACCAGGACACCGACCGTCCAGCCACCGAGCGAGCCCGTCAGACGACGTGAAGCCGTTCCGATGCCTCCCTTGAACCCGAGACAGCGGGTGCCGGTGCCGGCTCCGACGGACCCTTCGAGCACCGGCCCGGCCGTCGCCGCTGCGAGCGCCGCCCTCAGCTGCGTTCGCCCGACCGGCCGGCTTCGGATATCCGACAGGTAACCGTCGTTGCACTCGCCGACAACCGGATTCACCGACAGCACTGACTGGTTCCCAGGCTGCTCCAGCACCCACTCGGCGAGCGCGTCCGCCACCCGCCACACGCTCAGGGTTCCGGTGAGCGCGATCGGTGTCTCGAGCGTGCCCAGCTCACGCACCTGGCTGATCCCGGTGAGCTTGCCGAACCCGTTGGTGACGAAGATCGCGGCCGGCACCTGCTCCAGGTACAGGTTGCCCGAGTGGGGCAGAATGACCGTGACTCCGGTTCGGACGGCGTCGCCCTCCACCAGCGTGTGGTGGCCCACGCGAACTCCCGCCACGTCGGTGATCGCATTGAGTGGCCCGGTTGGCAACACCCCGGTGACGACCCCCGCCTGGCGCGCCCGCGGCCGCTCCGGGACGGCGGCCGCTGCGGGCCAGCCCACCATCCACCACACGATCAGCGTCAATGACGTACCGACCACGCGTCGCTTGGCCTTCATGTCGGTCCCCCCTGGCGTGAGGGCAGTGTAGCGGATGGCGGGTTTGAGTTCGCGACTCTCCCCAACCTTCGACGCGCCCTCTCCCACATGCGCTCCCCGAGGGTGCCCCCTTAGACAATGTTGGGACCTGACGGGCCATCCCACTCCGGCGGCGGTGCCCCCAACATTGTCAAAGACGGCACGCCCGCACGGGGCGCTGTCGGCGGCCTGCCGCTCGGCCGTCGCTGGTTCCTGGTCGCTCGTCGCGTGACCACCACCCACGCGCCCAGCTCGGCGGGGCGTGAGGGCGTGATCCGACCTCCTCTGGAGAACCCCGCAGGCCCTCAAGCCCCCTCTTTGGCCTCGCGCACTCGGTTGTCGTCATCGACGTACACCAGCGTCGGCCGATACCCCGCCGCCTCACTGTCATCGATCTCCCCGTAGCAGGCGATGATTACCACGTCGCCCGGCTGCACCAACCTGGCCGCAGCGCCGTTGAGGCAGACCTCCCCCGGGCCCCCGAGGATCACGTAGGTCGAGAACCGCTCTCCGTTGTTGCAGTTGTAGACGTCGACCCGCTCGTACGGGTGCAGCCGGGCCGCGCGGCAGAGCTCGGGATCGATGCTGATCGACCCCTGGTAGTCGAGGTCGGCATCGGTCACGGTGGCGCGATGGATTTTCGATTTGAGCACGGTGATTTGCATATGACACTCCATCACTCGTCGTCTTCGAGGCTGAGGTTGTCTATCAAGCGGACACCGTCCAGGTGCACAGCACCGTAGCGCCGGCCGGCTATGTCCTCGACGTAGTCGACGTCGAATCCCGCGTCCTCCAAGCGCCGGCGCACCACGTCCGGTCCCTCGGCGCCTGCGAGCATTTCGGCAAATCGCGGAGCGAGCTCGCGCGCCTCCGGCGAGAGCAGCACGTTGCGGGAGCTCAGCGCCAATCCGTCGGTCTCACGCACCGTGGGACACGCCACGATCTCGGCGTCGAGGAAGAATGCGTCGGCCATGCCGTGGATCAGGAGGTACTGCTGATAGTCCTTCTCGCCGAAGTAGGCACGGGTCGGCCGCACCAGGTTGAGGAGCTTGAGCACCACGGTCATTACGCCGTCGAAGTGCCCCGGCCGGTGCGCCCCCTCGAGCGTTCGACCGAGGTCGCACTCGGTGACCCGGTAGCGGTAGCCGTCGTCGTACATCGTCTCGTGCGTCGGTGCGAACACGATGTCGGCCCCTGCGTCCGCCGCCATCCGGACGTCGCCCTCGAGCGATCTCGGGTAGCCTTGAAGGTCAGAGGGGTCGTTGAACTGCGGTGCGTTGACGAAGACACTCACCACGGTTCGTTCGTTGTCCGCGGCGGAGCGCCGGATCAGCGCGAGGTGCCCCTCGTGCAGTGCGCCCATGGTCGGTACGAACCCGACGCTCACATCGTCGAGGATCTCCCGAACCCTCAGCCAGGTGTCGAGATCGGAGACCACTCTCATCGGTAACTCTCCTCGTCGGACGGGTACGCTCCCGACTTCACGGCCTCGTCATAACGATCGAGCGCCTCGCGCAACAGTTCGAACCCGTCGAGAAAGGTGCGCAGGAAGTGGGGTTTGAACTCGGGTTGCATGCCGAGCAGGTCCTGCAGCACCAGCACCTGGCCCGAGGTGTGGGGCCCGGCCCCGATTCCGATCGTGGGAATGTCCAGCACCTCGGTGAGCTCGGCCGCCAGGGCGGCCGGCACGACCTCGAGCACCAACGCGAAGCAGCCGGCGCCCTGAAGCCGGAGGGCCTCCGCACGGATCGCGGCCGCCGCCTCCTCGCCCCGACCCTGAACGCGGTACCCGCCGAAGGCGTGGATCGACTGAGGCGTTAGACCCAGGTGTCCCATCACCGGAACTCCCGATCCCACGATGTGCCGAATCAGGTCGACGGTGTCCCCGGCTCCCTCGATCTTCACGCCCTGGGCACCCGCTTTCATCAATACGTCAACCGCCTCCATCGCGGCACGCTGCCCCTTGCGGTGGGCGAGGAAGGGCATGTCGGCGATCAGCAGCCGCTCGGGGGCGCCCCTTCGGGCAGCCGCCACGTGCAGTCGCATCATGTCGACGTCGGCTGGAATCGTCGTGTCGTGACCGTGCATCACCATCGCCACGCTGTCGCCCACCAGGATGCAGTCGATGTCGGTCGCGGCGATGATCCGGGCGCTCCAGGTGTCGTAACACGTCACCATGGAGATCGGTCGCCCGTCGGCCCGGGCGGCTGCCATGTCGGTTGGATTCCTCATGATCTCCTCACGCCGCGCTCGGCCCGATGGGCGTTCACGAACGCCCGATAGACCTCTTCGAACGGATCACCCGCGAGGGCGGCGAGGTGGCCGGCAACGGTGCGTTCGTCACCCCGGGCGAGCGGCCCGGTGAGCGGATCCTGGTCCGCCATCACGTTGCGAGTGACCTGTTCGACGTAGGGATAGAACAGCTCCCGCTCGAGATCGAGGCGACTCTCGGCCACCTCGAAGACCTTCATCCACAGCAGAGTCGAGAAGTTGCCCCCCACGGTGCACAGGGCGTGGTACAGCCCTTTGAGATCCGGGTCGATTTCGCTGTGCGGGTTTTCGAGGCCTGGAAACAGCTCCGGGAAAGATCGTCGGCCACGCTCGGTAACAAACGGGATTCGGCGGTAGGTCGCCCGGTCGTACAGCCCGTCGCCGAACAGCATCAGAGGGTGGGCGCTGTCAGCCAGCGGTGTGCAGAGCGACCCTGAACAGTGGACCCACGTTCGGCTATCGCCGGCCGCATGGCGCGCCAAGAACGGCTCGATGGCGTCGTCCGATATCAGCACGACCACGGTCTCGGCGCGCGTCAACAGACCCTCGAACGGCTGCTCACTCGAACGGTCCCAGCGCTCGCAGGCGATCGACTCGAGTCCGAAGTAGTGCTCGAGATGGCGGGAGAGTCGGCCTCGGCCGACGAGGAGGTAGCGGTTCATGGTGGTACCTGTCCCAAGGATCAAGTCCTGTTCTTCGACGGAACGATACTCAATCGCCACGGTCGCCGTCCTCGCCCGTGTGGGGGCCGGTGGATCGACGCCGGGAAGGGCAACTGTAGGGTAATTCACGTCGAAATTCAACGCCGGGGACTCGGGTCAAACACACGGGCTCCGACGCCGGGGAAGCGCGGTGAATCAGCGCTGGAGATTCAGTTGGCGGTGAGTGCTTCGACGCGAGCACGCAGCTTCTCGACCTCGCCCACCAGGTCCACCAGTCGCTGCCGTCGCTGTTCGAGCCGGCCCCGTTCGGAGCGCACGAACCGGGCGTACGGGGCGATCGTGTCGAGGATTCGCCCGCGACTCTGCTCCGCCTCGCCACCCAGCCCTTTTTCGAGGGCGTGCATCAGCTGCGAGCGCATGGCTGCCACCTTGCTCCGGAGCTCGCGCTTGGCGCTCCGGCGCCGGTGCGGCAGGATGAAAAGCCCCAGCGCCGCCACGGTCCCGGCAGCCAGCAGCCCGGTCAGGTCGGCGGTGCTGCCGCCGATCGCGAGGGCGATGGTGGCCCCGAGGCCGACCGCCCCGACCTCCACCAGCGCGGTGTTCGCGACGGCGCGCTGTACCTCCTCGGCGACACGTCGAGCCTCGACGCTTCGGTCGTACCGCTTGAGCCCGTCACGCGCGGCGCCGCCCACGGTAACGAGCATCCCGGCACGATCGGCGTCGAAACCGACACCGACATCGCCGACGATCCGATGCTCGTGCTCGCCCTGTCGCCGGCTGACACGCTGGACCACCCCCTGCCACTGCTTGAGGTCGGACGCCACCAACCAGTCGATGATCGACTCGACCTTTTCCTCGATCTGGCGCGGGGTGTCACCGACCACCTCTCGCTCGAAATCGGCACGGAGCTGCTCCTTGCGCAGCAGCTCCGGGACCCTCTTGAGCCGGACGCGGTCGTCAAAGAAATCAAGGCCGCGCTTCTCCATCAGGTGCAACAAATTGTCGATCTCCGCCAGCCGCAGATCGAACTCGCGGTTCACGTCCTCCGCATACGCCGCGAGCTGCCGCTCGATGTCTTCAAGAGTCTGCAGGTCCTCCGTCAGCACCTCGAGCTGCTCGCCGGCGGCTCGCTGATACTTCTCCAACAGACGCACGGCAACGCCCAGCGGGTTGCCCAGCTTCAGCTGGACCCTGCCGGTCTCGTCCAGGCTGTCACGCAGGAAGCCCTCCACCTCGGGCAGACGGCTGGCCGCGAGCAGCTCCTCGTCGCCACTCAGACGGGCCTCGAGCGCTCGGCTGGCGGAGATCAGGAACATCGGAGGGTCGGTATCGAGCAGTCGGCGGCCGTGGTCCCGGATGTAGGCTTCGATTTCGGCGACATCGTCCGAGGTGCGCACGATGTCGATCTTGTTGACCACCACGACGACCTTCTTGCCCCAGCCGCGAATCCGCTCGAGGAACGCCCGTTCGCTCTCCGAGAACGGTCGATCGGCCGAGGTGACGAAGACCACCAGGTCCGATCGCGGCACGAACTCCTCCGTGATCGCCTCGTGGCGCCTATCCAGCGCGTTGGTGCCCGGGGTGTCGACGATGCTCAGATCGCGCAGCAGATCGACCGGAACCGTGATCGATTCCTCCACGGGACCGACAACCTCGCGGTCGGCTGTATCGCCGTGCCGGATCAGATGGATCTTCGAGGTCGTCGGAGTCACCCCCTCCGCCAGAATCCGATCTCCGAGCAGGGCGTTGATGAAGGCGCTCTTGCCAGAGTTGAACTCGCCCACCACGACGAGCAGGAAGAGCTCGTCGAGTTGACGACTGGAGTCGGCCAAGATCGCCGTATCCTCGGCGCTGGCCTCACTGACGGCGAGTGCTCTGTCGACCTCGGCGAGCGTTCGACGTTCGTCAAGAAGGAGTTGGCCCTCGGCCTGCGACAGAATGCGGTCGAGTGTCACCCGGCGTACGTTAGCACGACGATGGTGTAATCCAGATCGTCGTCGAAACCCGCGAACTCCGTCGTCTCCTCCTGTCGCGGCTCCGTGTTCCCGGTGGCGGTCGTTCGTCATAGATGTTTCATGGGACGCCCTGGGGCAAAGGCGCATGCGGGCTTCCCGGCGCCGGCACACGCCTGGATTGCCGGCGGCGCGCGCCAGCGGCCAACGATTTCTTGGGTAAATAAAGAAAAATCTTGGAAACATTTAGAAAAAAGATTGACATTGAGAATCGATCGCATTATCTTCGTCCGTGACAAGGAGGCTTTGATGGACCAGGCGACCACCAGTTGGAACTTCGAGTCCGGGCGGCTCCCGTACCGGGACCAGCTCTACAAGACCGCGCTGCGGATGACCCGATCGGTGGAGGAGACCGAGGACCTGCTGCAGGAGACCTACCTCAAGGCGTTCAAGTACTACGATCGGTTCGAGGAAGGCACCAACCTCAAGGCGTGGCTGTTTCGGATCATGAAGAACACCTTCATCAACAGCTACCGACAGCGCAAGAGAATACCCACGCTTCTCGAGTTCGACGAGCTTCAGGAGGGGTTCGAAGGGGCACTGACCTCGACCGGCGGGGGAGGACCGAACGATCCCGAACACAATCTGCTGGAAGCCGAAATGGATGTCGAAGTCAGGCGGGCGTTACTCTCGCTGCCCCACGAGTACAAGATGGCCGTGTTGATGGTGGACCTCCAGGGTTTCACCTACCAGGAGACGGCCGACATCGCGGCAGTCCCGGTGGGAACGGTCATGTCGCGACTCTACCGGGGCCGCAAGAAGCTGGAGCGCGCGCTCCTGAATTACGGCCGGCGGAACAACTACCTCGATGGTGCACCCGACAGGCTGCGCGACGACAGCATCGACGTGGACGACATTTTCGACCGAGCCGTTCCCTGACGGTTCTTCGAGCCTGAAATCGCACCGCCGCGAGCCACACGAGCTGTTACTATCGCCGACACCTTGGATCTGATCGAGATCGCGCGTGACCTCCGTGACAGCGTCGCCGAACTGGACTTCGGGCCGCCGGTCAGCCACGTCTATCAACCGCTGCGCTACGCGTGGTCGCCGCACGCAGCCTATCTGAGAAGGTATGGTGAGCCCCCGAAGGAGGTCCTCCTCGTGGGCATGAACCCGGGCCCTTGGGGGATGGCGCAGACCGGAGTCCCGTTCGGTGAGGTGGCGGCGGTCCGCGAGTGGCTGCAGATCACCGAACCGGTTCTGCGGCCCTGCTCGGAGCATCCCAAACGGCCCGTGCTCGGGCTCGAATGTGCTCGCAGCGAGGTCAGCGGTCGCCGGCTGTGGGGATGGATCCGGGAGACGTTCTCCTCCCCACGGGTCTTCTTCACCCGATTCTTCGTGTACAACTACTGTCCCCTCCTGTTCCTCGAGGAGAGCGGACGCAACCGCACCCCGGACCGCCTGCCGATCGCGGAACGGCGACCACTGGAGGCGGCCTGCGACACGGCACTGCGGCGAACGGTCGAGGTCCTCGATGTGCGGCTCGTGGTAGGAGTCGGCGGCTTCGCCAGCCGGCGCGCACGCTCGGCGCTGATCGACACCGGAACTCCGGTGGAGCAGATTCTCCACCCGAGCCCTGCCAGCCCCGCCGCGAACCGTGGCTGGGCTCGGCACGCGGCACGGCAGCTCGACGAGATCGGCGTCGCGATTCCCTGACCAGACCCGCGACCGTGTCCCAATGGACTCGCCGAATCCGCTATCCTATGTCCCAGAACGGCATGACCATGCACTGGACCTACTCCTGTCCCCACTGCCGGGCGATGCTCAATCCCGACGAGACGATCATCCTGCTGGCCGAGTTCGAGGATCGACGGCTACTCGTCGGGTTCCACCCACAGCCGGGCAACTATCAGGTCTACCTGCCTCCCGGGTGCGACATCGTCGCCGGCTCACGGTGGCAGCTGTCGTGTCCGGTGTGTCGGGAACCGCTGGTCACCGAGCTGTCGGACGACCTGTGCGCACTCGACCTGCACACCGGCGGCGACACGCACCGGATCTACTTCTCGCGGATCGCCGGGGAAGAGGCTACCTTCACGGTCACCGCCGAGGGCCTCCTCAAAGACTATGGAGTCCACACCGACCGCTACCTCGAGCACCTGGTTCATCTGAAGTACATGAGGTAGCCTTCCGAGGACGGCTATCCCGATCGCACCCGTCCAACCGGTGCTGCCGCTACACTCTTTCTGTGGCACGTGTCGCTGTCCTCACGTCCGGTGGTGTCGACTCGTCGGTCGCCCTGTGTCGACTCGTCGAAGCGGGTCAACACTCGCTGACCGCCTTCTACATCAAGATCTGGCTCGAGGACGAATTGGCGTTTCTCGGCTCCTGTCCGTGGCAGGAGGACCTGGACTACCTCCGTCAGATCTGTGACTCCTGCGGCGTGCCCTTGGAGGTCGTGTCGCTGCAGCGCGAGTACTTTCGAACGGTGGTCGGATACGCCCTCGACGAGCTGCGTGCGGGTCGCACACCGAGCCCGGATGTGATCTGCAACCGAGCGATCAAGTTCGGCGCCTTCCTCGACACGACCGACGGCTCGTTCGACCTCGTGGCGAGCGGCCACTACGCACGAACCGTCGAGCGTGACGGCGCCGTGCATCTGCTGCGGGGTCTCGATCCGGTGAAGGACCAGACCTATTTCCTGTGCCAGCTGACCCAGCCGCAGGTCGCGCGTTGTCGATTCCCGATCGGCCATCTCCTCAAGGCCGAGGTGCGGTGTGAGGCAGGGCGACTGAACCTTCCGAATCGCGACCGACCGGACAGCCAGGGGATCTGCTTCCTCGGTCGGGTGCCGTACGACGAGTTCGTGGGTTTTCATCTCGGCGAGCAGCGGGGAGAGATCCTCGAGTACGGCTCAGACCGCGTGCTCGGAGCCCATCGCGGCCACTGGTTCTACACCATCGGGCAACGCCGGGGGCTCGGGCTCGCAGGTGGCCCCTGGTACGTGGTCGGCAAGGATGTGCAGAGCAACCGGGTGTTGGTCACCCACGCACGAAGCCTCGCCGACCATCATCGCGGTGCCTTTCGGATACGGGCGCCGAACTGGATCGCCGCCCCACCGACGGGCGAACGGCTGTTGGTCCGAATCCGGCACGGTGTACGGCTGATCCCGTGCGTGGCCCGTCAGCGGGACGATCGATCGATCGACGTGACGCTCGACGACCCCGACCCGGGCGTCGCCGCGGGTCAGTTCGCCGCACTGTACGACGGCGAGGAGTGTCTGGGAGGCGGCGAGATCGGCCTCTGAGCCCGTTTTCGAAGATTCTGCGGTTCGAGGTGTAACCTTTTGCTGGATTGATACGTAGTCTCTATTGCATCGCAACCTCCTCCTTGCCGGCGGCCCCTCGCGGGGCCGTTCGGTATTTCGCCCTTTTTTGAGTTCGCACAGGGTCATCCCGTCTCCGTTTCCGTTTCCGTTTCCGTCTCCGAATCCTCACTGGGTTTTGAGGGACCTTCGGGCACGGAGACGGGCACGGGACCTCGAGCGACTCTGCTATTTGGCCGGGCGTGGGTTACGACAGCTCCCGTTTCAGATAGTCCGCCAGCGACTCACGGCCGTCGTCGAGGAAATCGGCGAAGTTGGCTCCGATCCCGACCACGGTTTCGCGCGCCTCGTCGGTGTGGCGAACGACCTGGGCCGTGCCGACGATCGCCGTGCCCTGGCCGGGCAGGTGCAATTCGAAGGCAAACTCGGACCCGACGTCGAGGTCAGCCCCCCCCTGGAGCAACATCCCGGAGAGCGACAAATCGTACGTTCGCGCCAGCGCCCGGGTCGGGCGGTTGTCCAGCCTCGACTCCATCTCCACCACCGCCCGCAGCGGAATCCTCGGCGCCTGGTCCATCAGATCGCCGACGGCGTACAACAGCGACCGGGGCACCGCACGACGCGCCACGACCCGGTTCACCCCGTGTCCGATCAACATTTTTGCCGGCTCGTACTCCTGCTCTCCTACGATCAGGACCAGACCCGTGTGGCGGCTCGGCGACGATTGGTCACGCAGCGTCAGCAGCAGGTCCTCGAGGCGGAGTCCGGCAATCGGATGGTTGGCGATGACGAGCCCGCACGTGGTGCTCCACAGCTGATCGAGGACGCTGACCGCATCGACCGCACGGTGGATCTCGAAGCCTGCCTCGCGCAGCAGTGGACTCAGCCGCTCGACCTGCTGGTCGGGCGGACCGATATACATCGCGTGCCGCGCAGAGAGTGACACCCTTTCATGTTACTCCACTTCGACCGCAATCCCGAAGTAGTTGAAGATACGTGCACATGACGGGCATCGCCGAGCATGACTGCGCCACGACCTGACGTACAACGAATCCCGCGAACACACGGCCAGCATCACAGGGCTGACGTGGGCGCTCGTCTCCCGCAGCGACACACCACGACGGTGGCGGGCCACGAATGTCGGATCACGCAGCCGCGACACCAGCGTGTCCAGCGGCAGTCGGTCGGAGCTTTCCGCCTCTGGCACAGCGCACCTCACGGGAGACCTCCGCAAACCGTCACCGCCTCGCATGAGGCCGGCGATGCCGGGAAGCCCCCTTCTTACTCAATAGTACTCAATAGTACGTTTTTCGGGGCACAAGCATCCGCTCTCGATCGGCCGGACCCTGACCCAGATCACGAAATGGCCCCGATCTGGCCCGCGGGCTTGCGTGATTGGGAGGCGCCTACTCGGCGGGTCCGTCCGGGTCCGGGTGCAACCCGAGCCGGTGGACCATCTCGTTGAGGGTTGTCGGGCTCAGGTTGAGCATTTTCGCGGCCCGCCGCTGGACGTTGTCCGACCGACTCAACGCCTGGCGGATGAGGTGCATCTGGTAGCTGGCCACGGCTTCTCGAAAATCGATCCCCTCTGCCGAGATGTCATCGGTCGGGAATCCGATCGCCGTGTCGCTCCGCAGCGGCTGTGGCAACTCCTCGAGTTCGATGGTTTCGCCGCGACACAGCACGACCGCCCGCTCGACCGCATTCTCCAGTTCCCGCACGTTGCCCGGCCACGAATAGTCCGTCATGGCGTCCATCGCCTGCGGTGAGAAGCCATTGACGTCACGCTCGTTCTCCTCGGCGTACAGCTTCAGGAAATGGGCAGCGAGTAGCGGAACGTCTTGCCGTCGATCGCGCAGCGGCGGCAGCTCGATAGTGATCACATTGAGCCGGTAATACAGATCCTCGCGAAAACGGCCCGACTCCACCTCATGCCACAGATCAGTGTTGGTGGCGGCCACGAGACGGACGTCCACCGTCTTCGACTCCACGCCCCCGACCCGACGAATCTCGCGCTCCTGGATCACCCGCAGCAGCTTGGTCTGCGTCTCGAGCGAGATCGTACCCACTTCGTCGAGGAACAGAGTGCCCTCGTGCGCCGCTTCGAACAGGCCCTTGCGACTCTGAACCGCCCCTGTGAACGCCCCCTTGACATGGCCGAACAGCGTCGACTCCAGGAGCTCTGACGGAATGGCGGTGGTATGAACGGGCACGAACGGCTGCTCGCGGCGCGGGCTCAGCCGGTGTATCGCGCGCGCCACCAGCTCCTTCCCGGTGCCGGACTCGCCGACGATCAGAATGTTGGAGCGGGCCGGAGCTGCTCTCCGCATCAGCTCGAATACCTCGTGCATCGGTCGGCTCTTGCCCACGATCTCGCCCATGCCGTCGAGACGGTTCCGCAGCAACAGGTTCTCGACCTGCAGCCGCCTGCGCTCGCTGGCGCGACGCACCAGGTGGAGGACCTCCTCGTTCTTGAACGGCTTCGGAACGTAGTGGAAAGCTCCTTCACGCATCGCCTCGATCGCCGATTCGAGCGATGAGTACGCGGTGATCATGATAACCGGCAGGTGGGGGTCGTGGGCCTTGATGTCGGGTAGCATTTCGAGGCCGTTGCCGTCCGGCAGCATCAGGTCCAGCAGGACCACATCGACCTCTTCCTCGCGCAGGACTCGCATCCCGTCCGCCGCCGTGGTGGCCGGGTGGTAATCGAACCCGTTGCCCTCCAACAACGCCTTGAGGACATCTTGGAGGACCGGCTCGTCATCGATGACTAAGACGCTTCCGACTCCCGGCATCGTTGCATTCTGAGGGTGGCAACCGCGCCCCCGTCGGGGGCGTTCTCGAGTCCAACCTCGCCTCCCAATTGGGCGATCATATCACGCGTCATCGACAGTCCCAGACCGGTTCCGCCACGTTCTGCCTTGGTCGTGAAGAACGGTTCGAACACCCTTTCTTCCAGCTCCTCCGGCACCCCTGGACCGTGGTCCCGCACTCGCACCAGCACCCAGTCGGACTCCACGACGACGTCTACCGACACGTTGGCGTCGGGCGGCGAGGCCTCGATGGCGTTCCGAACCAGGTTACTCACGGCCAACTCCACCGGCCCCGGCGCTCCGTGGACGTACACCTCCTCGACGATCCCACCGAGCTCGAGGCGCTCCAGCGCACCGAGCGACCTCGCCGCATCCTGAGCCGCCCGCGTCACCACGCGGCCCAGCTCGAGCACGGTTCGGTCCTCTCGGCTACCCCGGACCGCAGCCCGCAGGTTCGCGACGATCCGTGACACCCGGAAGCTCTGGTCCACCAGCTTGGACACCAGCGTGGCACGGGGGTCTTCCTCGTCTGTCAGTTCTCCAAGCATCTGGGCAAAGGAGGCGATTCCGGTGAGCGGCGTGTTGATCTCGTGGGCAAGTCCAGAGGCCAGACGACCCAAAGCCGCCAATCGATCGTGCTCGCGGACTCGATCCTGGAGGTCGCGCAGCTCGGTGACGTCCTGCAGCACCACGACCCTGCCGTTGAAGCTGCCGGTCTCGAGCTCGAGCACCGACACCGCCATGATCACTCTCCGCGGAGGTGCCGATCTGGTGGTTGCCTCGGCGTTCGCCGCGTGGAGCGGCAATTGGACCTGCCAGCCCTCGGGAAGCTGTACCAGGCGCTTCAACTCCTGCCCCACCAGATCCTGCGCGTCGTGGGCGAAGATCCCCGCCGCCTCGGAGTTCGCCGACAAGATCCGACCGCTTGCATCACACACAAGGATCGCCGCAGCAGAGGACTCGATGATGCGCTGGGTGTTGGCGTGCAGAATCCGGTACTCCTCGGCCTGACGACGCAGATCGTCCAGGTAGCGGGCACTCTCCAGCGCCACGGCCGCCTGTGCGGCGAACGTGGACACCACCTCCTGACCCTCGGTGCCGAGCGGAAAGATCCCGCGCCTCAGACCCAGGTAGAGCAGACCGTGGATCGTGCCGACACGCTCCAGGGGCACCCGCAGCGCGTAACCCGCAGCGACCAGGGCCGACTCCCACGGGTCCGGAAACTCTTGGTCCACGACCCCGAACGGGAGCTCCCCTGGGATCTCCTCGCCGATTCCCGTCACCCTCCGGAAACCGCCCTCGCCGGTCCTCAGATACGTGGCGACAAGGTCAAACTCGAGGCCCTCCCGCAGAGTCTCCGCCAGCCGGGTGAGCAGCTCTTCAGGGTCTGTGAGCCGCGCCAGATCGCGCGTCGAGTGTGTCAGCAACCAGCGCGGGGCGGGTCGCCCATGGTGCAGCCACTGGTCGAGGAACCGCTCGACCCGCTGGCGAACCGGCTGCAGCAGCACCACCAGGAGCACACCGGTAGCGAACGCGATCAGATTGCGGGCGGCACCGAGTCCACCCGAGTACCGCTGCAGCACGTGATTCGTGAGCGCGAAGATGAACCCGCCCACCACCACCACCAGGGTCGCCGACAACAGGTCCCTGGTGATCGGTTCGAGATCCCACAACCTGTACTCGGTGAGGGCGGCCAAGAAACCGAGCGGGACCGCTGCGAGGGGGAAGACCGCGAGCCACGAGAACGGCTCGAATCCGATGCCGAGCCACTGCGGCAACATCACCAGGGCGAAGTACGGAACCAGCCCCACGATCATCCCCAGTGCCGCCCACTCGATCTGTCGCCGCTCCCGCGCCAGCTTCACCGCCGCCCGCCAGCGACCCACGTACAGCACGAATCCGTACAGCAGCGCCGACGCGAAAACCCCCCGGAGAATCGAGGCGGCCATCTGCCACCAGGCGTCGAGGTCCGGCAATATCGCGGTGACGGCAGCCGAGACGACGGCCAACACCGTCAGAAGATCCCACCGCCACATCGAACGTTCGCGCTCCGGAAAGATGGAGAAGAAACGCACCATCAAGAACGGCAACGCGGCACCCGCCATTCGATAGATGATCAGCAGGCTCTGGTGCGTCGAAGCGATCCGGTTGGGCACCGCACCCACGATCAACGATGCCGCCGCGAGCAGTAGAAACGTCGCTGCCTCGCGCCGGTCTGTCAGCCAGAGGGCCACGAGGGCGCAACCGAGGCCGAACAGACCGACCGCAGAACGCGCCAGGTAGATCGGATCGATGACCGCCGCCGGCGGGGCGAACATCACTGCGCGGCTCTCACCCGATGCGCCCGTCACCGTCAAGCGGTGTTCCTTGCCGGCCGCCAGCACGAACACGGGATCCTCGAGCCGATCGATTGAAATCGAGTCGATCTCGAGGATCAGATCTCCCGCAGACAGCTGCGCCGCCGACGCCGAAGATCCGGGGGGCACGCCACCCACCTGGAGCCCACGTTCGTTCCAAGTGACGGGAAAGTCGAGCCGGTAGAATGAACGAACCGTGCGGATCAGCGACGTGCCGGCAACCAGCACCGTGAACACGGCGATCAAAGACAGCAGGACTCTGCGACCTCGCACGATTTCAGTATATGCAACGAGCGGCGCTTTGGGTCGGATCATTCCTGTGCGGATTGCCCGGGAGGGTCAGGAAACCGATGAGAACTCACTCGCCAGGACCGTCTCCGTTTCCGTCTCCGTATCCGATTCCTACTCGTCAATTTCGGGCACGGAGACGGATACGGGCACTTCCCGTACTTCACGTGCCGGGGGAGGCACCCTACAACACCCCATCGGCGACCTCGTCGCCGACATCCACCGTCACCTCGCCGATCCTCACGAGGTCCCGCACCGCCATGGCGACCTGACTCCGGCTGTACGGCAACCGCCGCGCCAGTGACTCCCAACCCTCCGCGCGCACCGCCAGTGCGTGCCAGATCTGCTCGATGAGGTCGAGGTCCTCCGCGTTGCACCACTGCAGCTGGAGTCCCTGCAGTCGAAGCGGTGCGTCACCCGGCACTTCTGATCGAAACCGGCGAAATTCGTCATGCAGTCTCGCCGCCTCGAGCAGCAACGGTCGCAGATCGTACAGCCGGTCGGTCTGATCGGGGCGCGGCACGTCCGAAAAGGTGAAGGTTCCCCGCTCCGGCGGCGAGATCAGGATCTCGAAGAATGCTTCCGGACCGGAAAGCCCACCGCACGACATCGGACCGATCTGCCGGTGCTCGGTGTAGACCGTCCCGAACGTGCGCCCCTGGGCGTCTACGACCTGGAGCACGCCGATCGCACCCGTGTCGACCACCGTCTGGAGAATGGTCGGCAGGTCGAAGTGGTCGAGCCGGCCGCCCAGTTTGGTGCCCCCCCGACCGCCGCCGTTCGCGAAGCCGCCCTCCAGACGCCGCGCGAGATTCTGGAGATACCGCATGCTGAACGCCGGAGACTGATAGATCCTGCGAAGGATCAGAGATCGCGGCCATTGCAGCGTTTCGCCGCCCTCTGGAAACCTCGCCAACGACTCGAACGGGGTTCCGGTGATCACCTTCGAGGCCGCCAATACGGCACCTTGCCCGACGTACGCGACCGGCTCGAACTCGCCGTCGGGGGTCTCCCGACGGCTGATCTCTGCCACTCCCCCAACCACCAGGTAGAGGGCCTTTGGGACCTCGCGAGGCCTGAACAGCACTTCTCCGTGGCCGTGTTCGCACAGCTTCCCTCTGCGAGCGAGATCGGCTCGATCTTCTTTCCTCATGGATTGGAAGAAAGGGCTGTCTGCGACAGCCCTGATCACGTGCCGCTCCATGGCCGCCGATTATGGCATCGTGGCCCGGCGATGCAAAGGACCCATTGCCGAGAAGTTTCCGCCGCCCCCCACCCTTCGGACGATCCGAGACGAAGCCCTGCCACCGTCACCCTGGGAGGCGAGGAAACCGAGCAGATACAATGAATATATGACGCCGACTGCGAGCTCACTGCAGGCTTTCCGCCGCGTGCTCACCGAGGATTTGCGCCAGCCCGCGTATCTCACGTCGGAAGAGGTCCGCGGTGCGTGGTGTGACATGTTCCCCGATCTCGCCTCGTGCCTCCCGGCGCCTTATCCAATCTTCGGCACAGACGAGGAGCGGATCATCACATACGGCTATCCGATCCTGATTTCCGACGGCATGTGGAAGCTCAAGCTGGAGTTGGACCGACTGGTCGCACACGAGGCGGAGTCTCGGGTCACCGACTCACCCGACGTACGGGCCGATAGGGATCAGATCAGGGTCCAGCGCGATCGCTACCGTCGATCGCTCGCGACCATCATCGAAAACGTACTGATGAACGACTATGGCCGGGGTCTGCTGGAGGTCTTTTTGCTGTCTCATTCCGGCGACGTCGTACGGTCGCTCAGTCAGGTGCCGAAGACGATCCAACTCCACAGAGCCTCCGCCACTCGAGAGGAGATCGAGCAGTCACGGCAGTCGGTCGCCGGCATCATCGCCGACCTCATCCAACGCGCAGCGGTCACCGCGATGGAGAACCTCAAGCAGCTTGCCGACCGCCCTACCGGCATGAAGATGTCGCCCCTGCTCGGGGTCATCTGCCAGGACCGGCTGCTGCTCACCGAGACCCAACCACCCGGGGACCTCGAGAATCTCGCGGGGTATCTGAGGCACGGCTTCCGTCACGACGCGGCTTCCCTCGTCGCAGCGTGTACCCGCGCCATGCGCCGTCTGCAGGACCTGATGCGGCGCCAGCCCGAGATCGGCTCCCTGTTGAATACCGTGGGTGCCGCCCGACTTCGCCTCGACCAACCCCGAACCATGCTCGAGCCGAGACTTCTCGACGCACTCACGGCGGCCAATCTCGTCTCCTCGCTCGACCTTGCCCCATCGCAGGTGGAGGTGCTGCGCGATCTCGGTCTGCGCCTGAAGGCGTCCGAGCTGTTGGCCACTCTCCGCCGGAGGATCCGGCCTATGGAACGCCAAGGGTCGCAGCTCGTACTCGCAGGTGCGCTCTCGGCTACCCCGATCGCTCCATCGACGCGACCGTTCGACTTCGCCTCCCCGGGCGTCGTGGAGTCGCTGGTCCGTCGCTGCGGCCTGGTGTACGACCTCACCAACTTCACGGCGGTGTTGGAGGCGGTGCGCAAGGAAGGCCAGGCTGCCGAGGAAAAGGCCCTCCAGTTCATGTATGCCTTCCAGAACCGGCTCGAGGAGATCCGACAGAAACGGGTCCTCAACTTCGAGAAGTTCCTCGGTGACGGTGCTCTGTACTCTTCCCGCCGAGCGATCCGTGTGCTGGCCGCCGCGTGCGAGATCCAACGTCTCTACGACCGCCTCCGACACAGCGGCTTTCCGTTCAACCAGGGTATCCGGATTGCCCTCAACTTCGGTACCTATCGACTCCTCCCGATGCTGTACAGCGTTGGCGACTCGCTTCGTTTCGAGTTCTTCGGCCACGGGATCGTGGAGCTGGCGCGGCTCACCACCGGCAAGAGCTCACGCGAGGTGGAGGAGATTGCCGAGTTCCTCGTCCACGCCGGCTACAACCCTACCGAGGTGGATGTTTTCCTCGCGCCACTCATCGCGGCTCGCACCGGACACCGAGCAGGACAGGCACGCCCGTACGCCGCCACGATCGACGTCCGGGGAGAGCTCATCAACGAGGGCATCGTCTTGACGGTGCCGTTCCTGAAGGAGTTGGGCAAGGAGCTCGAAACGCCAGTCATCGGCGAGGTCGAGTTCGATGACCTGCTGTGGGCGGCGTTCGCGGTCGAGCCCGACAATACCGACACGCTGTACGTGGGCCTCCGGCACCTCGGCGTGGCACGCCTCAAGGGCCTGTCACCGCAGGAACTCGTGGAAGCCGTTGTGTGGGAGGAACCACCGCCGAACGCGCTCCCCGCGGCATCGGGACAACCGCTCATGGAGCTGCTTCGCCAGCTCAGCCAGCGGCAGGACGACGACATCGGAGAACCGCTCGAAGAACCGATCCCCGAGGATCTGCTCGTGGTGTCCTACCGGCAGCCGGCTGGGGGCCGACAGTGGATCTTCGGCGAGTACCGGCACGCCGACGATGTGGTTCTCCACGCCATCCAGGTCCCGATCCAGGCACCCGACGGCGAGTCCGAAGAGTCGATCGAAACGTGGCTGTTCCGCAACCGCCTGGAGCTGGTCCGACTCTACGATGGCCTGCGGCGGTCCACACCCGGCCAGTCGACCCCCCTCGAGGTGCTCCGCAACTTCGAGGACTACACGGCCTGCTTCCTCGCCGCCCCCCACCGGTCGCCGGATTAGTCGGCTACCGTCCCTGTTCACTCGTTCCGAGGGAAGCTCCCGTCTCCGTATCCGTATCCTAGCCCGTTCCCTCGGGCATCCGTCTCTCGCGGGTACGGGAACCTTCAGGAAGGTTCATTCATCTCACGGGGCGAACGTTCGGGCACTTCACCGGCGTTCGCCGGGCGTCACTCCACCTCGGCGAGGATCTTGGCGTAGCTCGCGTGGCGGACCGCGTCGATGTCGCCGCGCTCGACCGCCTCGAGGACGGCGCACTCGGGCTCGTTGAGGTGGGAGCAATCCGGGAAACGGCAACGACCGTCCACGGCGGCGAACTCGAGAAACGCCGACTGCAGCTCCTCACGGGTCGCCCGCCAAAGCCCGAACTCCTTGAGCCCCGGAGTGTCGACGACGAAACCACCGTAGGGTAACGGCATCAACTCGGCGCGGCTCGTCGTGTGGCGACCCTTGCCCGTCGACTCCGAGATCGATCCGACCTTGAGCCTGAAACCGGGGTAGACCGCGTTGAGCAGCGACGATTTACCGGCACCGGAGGGACCACAGAACAACGTCGTCCGGTCGGCGAGTCGGCGCCTCACTCGGCCCAGACCCCAGCCGGTTCGCGCCGAAACCCGGAGCACCTCGTAGCCGATGTCCTCGTAAACCGGCAGCCACTCCTCCACCGCGTCGGTGCCCTGATCGACCTTGTTCATCGCGATGACCGGAGTAATCGCCGCCAGCTCGCAGGCCACCAGAAAACGGTCGAGCAGCCCCCGTCTCGTCTCCGGTTTGCCGGCAGAGAAGACGAGCAATGCCTGATCGACGTTGGCGGCCAGCAGCTGGGCCTTCGATCCGCCCGGTGCGCGACGCAACAGATAGCTGGTCCGTGCGTGGACGGCTACGATCACTCCCTCGTCGCCCTTCATCTCTACCGATACTCGGTCACCGACCACCAGTCTGGCGGCCGACGGCGTCCCACCCACCCAGTTGAGGCGCCGTCGCGACGAAACCACCATGGTGCGGTCACCCACCTGGACCGTCACGAGGGGGCCGTGCGTAGCAATGGTCGTGCCTTCGACGATCTCCACGACGGCGTCAGTATAGCGGCTGCGCAACTGTCAACGGGCCTCCGGCCGCAATCGGGGCGGTCGAGACACCAGCTCGTCGACCGCCTGACAGAATCGAGCGAACTCCGGATACTCATCCGGGGTGACGGTCTGCGCCGGTATCTCGAGCGTGAGCACCGATCTCCACCGGCCGCTGTCTTCCCCGAGGATCTCGCTCACCGAACCCCACACGGTTTCGAGGCGTCTGGCCGGGCGGTCGAACCCCCACCCCTCGGGCGGCGCGATCACCAGCTCGTGACGCCGCGTCAGAGGCAGCTGGAGTACGAGCGGAAAGTGGCGCTGGGGCAGCGATGCGAGCACCGGGGCCAGGGGCCGCGCGAGCACCAGGCTGCGACAGATCAGGCCTTCCCGGTCGGGCTCACATGCCCCGGGCACCACCATCTCCAGCCGTAGTGCCCCGCCCTCGTCAGCCGGCGCGAGACTCCCCCGGACCTGTGTCGCACCGGGGATCAAGTTCACCGCCATCTGGCGGTAGATGGCCTCGACACGCTCCCGGGGCACGCCCTCGACCTCGCGCCGAAGCCTTTCCTCCTCGAACCCACGGACCGCCATCTCGAGAATCACCCGTGCATCGCCGGTGGGTTCGACCTCGGCCTCGACCCTCGCCCGTTGCTCGAGCTCCGGGTTGGCAAACGTGGGAAGCTCAGCCTCGAGGCTCACCGCGCGCTCGGGGCGAGTCAGCGGCAGCACCAGCGCATCGCCGCCCTGCAGCAGTGGACGGATGTGGTCCACACCGAGCGCCTGCTCCTCGATATCGATCCACACCTCGCGCTCGCCAAGGGTCGTTCGAAGCAGCGGTTCCGAGAATGCCTCGAGGGTGGGTACATCCAGATTGCTCCCCGCCAGCGGCCTCGGGCGTGCAAGCACCAAATCCACATCCCAGCCGTGGTCTGCCAACACCGAGGCGACGATGCCCAATCGATTCCCGGCCCGCAGGGAGAAGCTCTCACCGGCCGTTGACGAGAACGAGAGCACCGCTCGTCCGGCCTCCACCTCGTCGATCACCGCCACCACGAGATCGTGCACGGCGGTGTCTGCGTCGGCACCCTCGAGGTGGGTTGCCGCCCATCGCTGCAGGTCGGGGGAGGACCTCAGCATCGTTATCGCCCGATTCCGAAACGCGTCACCAACGTCCTGCCAGGTCACACCGAACCCGTAACTCACCCACGGCAGAATCTCCTGGTCCGGCGGTGCGAACGGTTCTGCCGGCACAGGAGGCATCTGCTCCGCGCGCCACCGCACGGCGTTGAGTCCGTCGTGCCGCCACTCTTCGTACTCGAGGCCGGTGAAGTTCCCGGCGACGTTGAGGTCCACCTCGACCGGCAACAGCAGCAAGTACTCGGACAGCCCGAACGCGCGTTCCGGATCGGCGAAGCGATACACGTACGGCGACAGGTGCCCACCCCGAAACGCTGCATTGGCGGGCACCCTCGCGACGTACTCCTCCTCCACGATGTCGCCCGGCCGCACGTCATCGAGCTCGACTGCACCTTCCCTCACCGACAGGTCTGAGGCGACCAGCTCTCGTCCGTCGGGCTTGATCACCCGAACGTTCAGCCACAGGCTGTCGGGCATGGGCTGCAACCGTGCCGCCTGGCGCGCACCGACGGGCGTTATCGCCCGACTCACTCCGTGGTAGTAGTACAGGCTGGAACCATCCGAGTAAATTCGCTCGACCGCCTGGTCGAGCAGCAGCACCACGTCGACATCCCCGCCCGGATCATCCTCACGCTCGACCACCGACTCGACGTCCACCCGAAACGGCTCGAAGAACGGCTGTGCCCCTCGCTGCCACGAAAGGGTCCGGAGTCGCAGATCGGAGGGGTGGCGGGAGAGAGCGTCGTCGAGTGCGAGCTGCAGCTCGTCCGGATCCTCCGCCTCCAATACCAGCCGCAGCTCGTCGAATACCTGGAGGTCTCCCCAGCGTCGGGTCGCAAGCTCCAGCTCCCTGCGTGCGCTCGGCACGTCGCCGCGGCTCAAGAAGAACTGGACCAGGGTCGCATCGAGACTCGGATCGTCAAATCGGCTTCGCAATCCCTCGATCGCCTCGACCCCGTCATCCACGAGGCAGCTGCTGGTGAACTCCTCCACCAGTCGCACCGACGCCACCCCCTCGCCGAGCAATGACCTCACCAACTCCCGGCGCTCCTCGAGCCGGTCGAGCACCCCGAGGGTCGCGAGTCGTAGCTGGACGATGGTGCGCGACTCCGGCAGAGCGGCGGTCAGCGCATCGACTCCGTCCTCCGCCTCCCGGTACCACCCCCTCCGGACGGCCTCCCCCACCCACAGTTGGGCCACACGGGGATCGGATCCGTGCTGCTCCACCAACTCGTACAGGATCCGTTCCCCGTCATCGGTCCGCTGCTCCCGGCTCGCAAGCTCGTGCTCCACCAGGCGGGCGACCGGGATCCCTCGGCAGCCGCGTAACTCCTCTCGCACCTGCCTCAGATCGACCTGGGGATCGTTTCCCGTCGGTTGCGTCAGAAAATACCAGGCCAGGGCGAGGTGCGGCCACGGATCCTCCGGCGCCGAGGAGAGTGCTTCCTCCAGCCAGCTTCGCTGTTTGAGCGGGTCGGCGCGTCCCTCGAAGAGCGCGGCCGCCTCCAGCAACCTGGGCGCCTCGCCCCCATCGACCAGTTGATGGATCAGAGCTGCGGCCGCAGGCGGCTCGGCAGGCTCGACCGACGATCCCGCCCAGGGGCCCTGGTCACCCTCCAGGATCTGCACATCCATCGGTCGTCCATGGTCGTCGAACAGGCTGACTCTGACTCGGGGGACCTGCGGTGACCCCATGACCACCCGGATACGATGTCGGCCACCTTCCAGTTTCGCTCGATACCAACTCACGCCCGGATCGATCTGCCCACACGCGCGAAGTCGCGCGACCGGTCGATCGTCCACGAACAGGTTGACGCCCCCTTGAGCCTCCATCACCAGCCAGCCGTCGACGTCCTCCGCGGCGGCCACGGTCCAGGCGGCGAGAAACACTCCCCCAACGCTCATCGAGTCCGGGGGGCCGATCGTGCCCGATGCGGTTCGGACGCGCAGCCGATAGGATGAGGTGATCCCTCGCCATGGGGTCCCCATCGGCGGGAGGTCGCGGTCAGCCGGCACCGCGTCTCGGTCGAGGTCGAGCACCTCGAACATCCCGAACGGTCCGGCAATCTCGCAGATCGGAAGCGATCCCGCAGGTGGCCGATCGGCAGGAGATTCGATGCGGGCCAACAGAAACGCCAGCTCCGGATCCCGTGGCCCGTCACCCGCGGCCCGAACGATCTCGATCGGATCCGGCAGGTTCCCGAGATTCCTGTACCACCATCCCGCCGCGGCCACGGCATCATGGCTCGTCGGGTCCTCCGCCACGGCGGTGAGTGCAATCTCACGGGCAGACTCCAGGTCGAAGCCGGCATCCGCCCGGTACACCTCCCACCAATCGGCCGCAACCGGCGCCGCGGTCAGCACCATCACCACCACGGCAATCGCGGCACGGCCTCGCCGCGGCACCTCGGCTCGCGTGCTCACGGCACCTCCAGTCGGCGCTCCATGTGTCGCTCGACGGCCAGCAAGAACTTCCGCAACTCACCGATCTCGGAAGCCTGGACCATGCCGGGTGTCAGGCTGAAAGACCCCTCCACGCGATACCCGGTGGCCTTTGCGTCATACGTCAACGCCAGTTGCCCGTGTGGACTCTGCAGGCGGACCTCCTCGGGCAGAGGTTGCGGGGGCCGCCCGAGGTCGACCTCGAGCTGCCACTCGAGATCCGGACGAACCGGCACGAGCAGTGGGGTGACCCGCTCGCTGCTCGGGGTGAGCTGAGCGGCCCAATCGACCTCACCCGGAAAGCTGCGAATGCCACCGGCGCCGAGCAGGGCGGAGCGCGACACCTCGGCGCGCAGTTCCACGAGCGCCGGATCTTGCCCCGGAACCAGGCGTAGCTCTGGGTCTTCCACCAGGTCGGCTCCCGGAAACTGACCCTGGAGCCAGCGTGCGATCCGGCGAGGATCGCGGCTGCCCGCAATCTGGACCCGTCGTCGATCGGCCGCCTCTCCCGTGTCCTCGGTGCGTACATCGAGCTCGACGACACCGTCGTCGCCACGGCTGAGCCGGTACCGGCTGCGCGCCAGTCCTCCGCCGGGCGACGACGTGATCTGGGGTCTGCTCTCGGGACCGTCGACTACCAGCACCTGTGCTCCCTGGACCATGGTCGGTGGTGGAAACATGGCGTGGCCCGACGCGGTTCCGTCCAACCACAGGTCGTCCTCCGGCAGATAGGCGATGGCGTGATTGAAGTTCTCCAGCACCGCCAGCCGGTTGGCGGGCACTCCCCGCTCCGCGGTCCTGACCATCACCAGGCGAGCAGGAATGTCGATCGCACGGTACAGCGCGACCAGCAGCGTCGCCTTGTCCTTGCAGTCCCCGATGCGGTGGTTGAGCACCCAGTCGGCAGAGAACGGGCGAAACCGGTGCTCGCCGAACTCGAGCCCCACGTACTCGATGTCCATGGTCACGAACCGGTAGATGCGGTCGATTCTCTCCATCCGATCGGTGACCCCTTCGGTCAGACGTTGCGACAGCTCCTCGACCTGTTGCGAAGATCGAACGCGGGGAGCGGTGTGACGCTCGTACCAGGTCGCCAGGTCACCCCACTCCGGGTGGTTCGAGTACACCAGATACGGCATCGTCAGTTCGCGCGGGGCGGGTGGCTGGTCGGCGGGAGCCGGTTTCAAACCCCGCCAGCTCCAGCTCAGGTGAACGGTGCCATCGCTGTCCTCGTCCCGGGTGGGCTCACCCGTCAAATTTACGAGCTCCCACCGCGGCAGCTGGCCCTCCGGGCCACTCAGCTCGACCTCGGTCAACGCGGCCGGCACCGAGTGACCGAGGTGTATGATGCCGCCCTCGTACGGGCCCGTCTCGTTGGCTTCGGCGGTCTCGCTCAAGACGTACGAGATCTCGATCAGGTCACCGTCCTCGAGGTCGGTGAAGCGCAGCACGCGAAGGCGCGTGTCGTAATACAGGTTGTACTCCGGCTCCGACAGGCGAGCGGTGTCGCTTTGCCGACCCCCGATCTCGGCTCCGCCGCGCCGCAGGATCCGTGCTGCCAACACCCGCAGGCGCTGACGCTCGGCCACGTACGGCAATGTGTGGACGAGGAACTCGTCCGCGCGTTCGGCGGAGGTCACCAGGAACGCCTGCTGCGCCCTTCGTTCGGTCAGCTGCGACGGCAGAAAGCGAATCTCGACCCGGTCGAGGAGCACGACAGCAGGGCTGCCCTCCGGCGCCTCGTCCGCCATCCTCCAGAGCTCCTCCGGCGATCGCAGCCAGCTCAGATCCTCGCCCTCCTCGCCGAGCAGTTTCAGCAGACGTTGCGCCCTTCGATCCTGTGGCCGGGCCTCGAGCACCCGTCGCGCGAGATCCACCGCCTCGGTCTCGTTGCCCTCCGCGTGCTCGACCCGAGCCATCTCCATGATGAGCTCGACGTGGTCGGGGCAGCGGCCGAGCCCCTCGAGCAGATGTGCGCGGGCGCCCGCGCGGCCCTCCTCCGCACCCACCAGACGAGACATCCGGATGCGCAGCAGCGGTTGATTCGGATCGCGACGGAGCTTTTCCGCGAGCACCTCTTGGAGACCTTCGGGGTCACCGCACCCCGTGGCCAGCCGCTGCTTCAGGTCGAGCAGGACATCAGCCCCCGGAACCAGCTGATCGAGGCGGTCGATCGCCTCCCGCACCAGCTCCCACCGTCGATCCTCGATCGCCAGGCTGGCGAGGATGACCGCCGCTTCGACGCACCTCGACGACTGGCTCGAGACCGACGCCAGCTGTGGCAGCACCACGGTGCCCCACAGGGTCGAGTCCAGCTCGAGTGCAACGGCAGTCGTTGCGGGCTCCCTCGGCGTCGGCGTCAACACCCCATCGGCGAGGGCGTGAAGGCCCCGCTCGCCGTACCAGCGGGCGAGCTCGATGCGGGCCCAGTGAAGATCCGGGTCGGCATCGATCGCCCCCTCCAGCAGCTCACGCGCTGCGGACGGCTCCGTCGTCAGCAGCCACTCGAGCAGGCGCGCCTCCCCGGGTGCCTCGCTGCGGGCCGCCTGGCATACCGAGGGAGCATCGCCGCCACCCACGGGCTGCGGCCGACGTGCCACGAGATAGGCGGCCAATGCGATCGCAGCACGATCACGGCCACGGGCCATGGCCGCTCTCAGCTCCGACTCGAGAGTGCGGACCTCGGGTGGCTGACGATCGACCGACCGCTGCTGCAGGGGCGCCTCGTCGAGCTCGCGCACACCTGCCAGCGGGGACCCGTCCGGTGCCGTTACTCGAACCCGCAACCACCAGTCGTCATCTTCGGAGGCGACCGCCACCACCAACAGATTACGGCCGGAGCGCAACCAACTCCCGGCGGCATGGTGGTCTTCCGCCCGTCGCAGAGGTTGCGGGGTCTCCAGCACCTCGCGGCCGTTGAGCCACACTCGGGCCACCTGCGCGACACCGATACGGATCGCGGCCGGCTGCTCGTCGTCGCTCGTCAGTGTGGTGGCAAGATAGGCCAGCTGGCGTCGCGCCGGCCACGCGAGTCCACTGACCCTCAGCCAACCGAGCGGATCCGTTCCGGGTACGGGTCGCCACGCCGCATCCTTCGGCGGGTGCTGATAATCGGCCACATCCTCCAGCTCGTCGATCCCAACAGGTCCATGCACCCACCACCTCGACACGCCACCCATGGAGCGAAACAGCTCGCGCGCCGCCTCGGGACGACCCGCCTCGAGGGCCATCTGGCCGCGAATCATCCGCACCTCGTCGACCATGAGTGCATCGACCTGGCGGACGCCGGCGAGGCGATCGAGAGCGCTCTCCGCAAGCTGCAGATCGGGCAGGGTGTGGCGCCAGGCAAACGCGAAATACAGATGGTGGAAGTCGAGGGGATCGAGGCCTCGATCGACCGCACGCTCGACGTGGTCCGACACGCGTTCGGAGATCGTCGCGCCTTCGGCCGCGGCGCCGATCGCCGCCAACACGAGGCCGGCACAGAGTATCGCTCGCTGTTTCACAGAAGACTCACAGGTCGGCGGTTGCGCCCTACTGACGCCGCCGATCGAAACAGTATCGCAGATCGTGACGCCCCGTAACGGTCGTGGCGTCGCTGTGCGGTCGGGAGCGCCCTCGTTCCGGAAGAGGTCGAATCCTCGAGCCAAGGTCTTCCCGGAGCGATCGGCTCTCGAGCCCGTACAATGAGCCGATGTCCGATCAGCGGTTCCGAGCCGTGACGCTGGATGCCGGCAACACCTTGCTCTACTGTGACCCGCCACCGCCGGTCATCTATGCACGGCACATCAGTCGGCATGGACCGACAGTCGGTCCAGAGGAGGTCGAGCCAGTGTTCCGGGAGGTCTGGTTGCAGATGCAGCAGGCCACCCCGCCGGGGCGCGACCGGTACAGCTCATATCCGGGCGGAGAACGCGCCTGGTGGGGCGCGTTCGTGCGCGAGGTCCTGTGCCATCTCGATCATCCGGCTCCATGGCACGTGCTGCTCGACGAACTGTACGAGGCATTCAGGCGCGCCGACGTGTGGCAGGTCTACCCGGACGCTCCCGGCACCCTGCAGCAGCTCGCCGAACGCCGACTGAGACTCGCCGTCGTCTCCAACTGGGACCGTCGCCTGGCCGAGATCCTGGATCGACTGGCGATCGCGCAGTTCTTCGATACGATCGCGGTCTCGAGCCTCGAGGGAGTCGAGAAGCCGGCTCCCGAGATCTTCCGACGTGCCCTCGGCCGGCTCGAGGTGGTGCCGGCGCTGGCGATTCACGTCGGGGACAGCCCGCGCGACGACTACCTGGGGGCCCAGGCAGCCGGCCTGACGCCGGTACTGGTCGACCGCGGCCGACTGCACGACGACGCCTGCTACCGCCGTATCGAACGGCTCGATGGTCTGATCGAGCTGCTCGGATGAGAGCCGCGGTCCGGTCACCGACATTCCACCGTCGTCTCCTCCGGACCACTCCTCAACCCCGCTGCCCGCCACCTTGAATTGGCCGAACGACAGCCACATAATTGTGGACGATCGAGTCGCACTGAACTGGAACGTCGAGCAGAGGTCCGCCGCATGACCGACGAGGAGAGAATCCGTGACATGGTGCGCCGGGTGGTGTACCGCGCGGTCGGTGCCTCGCCGCGACCATCCGCGGGGCGCGGACCGACGCTGATCACCGAACTGCACGTGGAGGAGACCCCGGCGGGCACAGAGTTGGTGATTCCCGAAGGTGCACTCGTCACGCCACTGGCACGCCAAGCGGCAATCGCGCGGAGGATCGCCCTGGTCGAGTCGGGATCCGTCACGCAAGCCGGTCCCGAGACGGAACGGTGCGGAGCGCTCGAGTCGGCGGCCGACAGGACGGTTGCCGTCGGCTCGGACCACGGCGGCTTCGAGCTCAAGGAAGCCCTCAAGGAACACCTCGACGGCCTCGGCTTCGCTGTGCTCGACTGCGGGACCGACAGCCCTGATCCGGCCGACTACCCGGACTTCGCGCTCGCGGTGGCGCTGGCGGTGACCGAGGGTCGTGCGTGGAGCGGCATCGCCATCGACGGCGCCGGCATCGGGTCCTGCATGGCCGCCAACAAGGTACCGGGCGTGCGCGCCGCCATGTGCTACGACCGAGCGACCGCCATCAACAGCCGCGAGCACAACCATGCCAACGTGCTGACCCTCGGGGCAGGGATGATCGACGCGGACCTCGCCCGGGAGATCGTGACGACCTGGCTGACGACCCCGGCCGGCGGAGGGCGGCACGCGCGTCGGGTGGCGAAGATCATGGACATCGAACAACGGAACGCGAGGCGCCGGTGAGCACGGTCGGTGAGGCGGTGGGTGATGAAGCTTGACGATGCGACTTTGGAACGGATCATCGAGCAGATCACCCACCAGGTGCTGGTCCTTGTCCAGGGAGAGGAGTCGCGGCCGGGATCCGCCGCGCAGCCCGAGGGTGCGCCGCTGTCCAGGGACAACTACGTCGATCGCGTGCGACCGGTGGTCAACGCCGGCGCCGACCGTATTGCCAGCACCCTCGACGTCGCCCCCATCGACGGCAGCCTGAGCCACATGATCGACCACACCCTGCTCAAACCCGACGCGACCCAGGACGAGATCGCCCGCCTGTGCTACGAGGCTCGCAAGCACGGATTCGCCTCGGTCTGCATCAATCCGGCGAACGTCAAGCTGTGTGGCGAACTGCTGAAGGGCAGCGATGTCCTGATCTGCACGGTGGTCGGGTTTCCGCTCGGCGCGACCTCGATCGAGAGCAAGGTGTTCGAGGCGCAGAAGGCGATCCGTGACGGTGCCACCGAGGTCGACATGGTGATCAACGTGGGTGCGCTCAAGTCGCACGACTACCAGCTCGTCCAGCGAGACATCGCCTCGGTAGCAAACGCCTGTCACGGCGATGACGCGATTCTGAAGGTGATCATCGAGGCCGCCCTGCTCAGCGACGAGGAGAAAGTGGCCGGGTGTCAGATCGCCAAGGTCGCCGGGGCCGACTTCGTCAAGACCTCCACCGGATTCGGTCCGGGGGGCGCCACCGCGGAAGACGTCGCCCTCATGCGACGAGTTGTCGGACCGAAGATGGGCGTCAAGGCGGCCGGGGGTATCCGGACCTATGCCGACGCTCAGCGGATGATCGCGGCGGGCGCGAGTCGCATCGGCGCCAGCGCCAGCGTCAAGATCGTGGGGGAGGCCGGATGAGGAGACCCGCCCATGGCCGTTGACCTTCGAACCTATGCGTTTCTCGACAATCTGCAGCCGCAGCATGCGGCCTACCTGGGCACGGTGGCGCGCGGTTTCCTGCCACTGCCCGGAGACACCTCGCTGTGGGTGGAGATCTCGCCCGGTATCGAGATCAACCGCATCACCGACATCGCGCTCAAGTCCACGAGAGTCCGTCCCGGGATGCAGGTCGTCGAGCGCCTGTTCGGCCTGCTCGAGGTGCACCACGAGGTCCAGGCGGAGGTCAGGGCGGCGGGGGCGGCAATCCTGGAGGCTCTCGGCGTACAGGAATCGGAGCGCCTCAGGCCACGGGTCGTCTCGAGTCAGATCATCCGCCACGTGGATGCCCACCAGGTGCAGCTGGTCAATCGGATGCGCTACGGCCACATGTTGCTGGCCGGACAGACGCTGTACGTGCTCGAGGTGGAGCCGGCCGGGTACGCCGCACTCGCGGCCAACGAGGCCGAGAAGTCTGCCAAAATCAACATCCTGGACGTGAGGGCCTTTGGCAGCTTCGGTCGCGTCTACCTGGGCGGCGAGGAACGGGACATCATGGCGGGTTACGGAGCGGCTGTGGCGGCGATCGAAGGCATTACCGGACGGGAGGTGGAGGCGAAGCGCCGTGACTAGGCTACGATTGCGACGCAAGGTTACGCGATGGGACGGTTCAGGAGGACACAATGGCTGAAGAGTATGGTGCGGTCGAAGCACTGGGAATGATCGAGACCAAGAGCTACCCGGCGATGGTCGAGGCCGCCGACGCCATGGTCAAGGCTGCCAAGGTCGAGCTGGTCGCGTACGAGAAGACAGGCGGCGGCTACGTGACCGCGGTCGTTCGCGGTGACGTGGCAGCGGTCAAGGCGGCGGTCGAGGCCGGTGCGCGAGGAGCCGAGAAGGTCGGCGAGTTGGTCGCCATCCACGTCATTCCACGCCCCCACGCCAACGTCGACCAAACGCTGCCGCTCGGCCGTCCGGGCGGGGACAAGGCAAAGGCCGGCAAGAGGTGATGCGGTGATTCCTACCGCAGTACCTCCGGTCGCTGCCCCTCCGGCCGGGGGCACCGGCGATCGACCCGAGTCTTCGGCCCCAACCGGGCCCACGACGCGAGATCGGAGTCGGCGATGCTGCTAGGACGAGTCGTGGGCACGGTCGTGGCCACCCGGAAAGAGCCCTCGCTCGACGGCCTCAAGTTCCTGCTGCTCAGACAGCTGGACATCCAAGGCCGGGAGACCGGGGGCTACCGGGTCGCCGCGGACGCCGTGGGCGCCGGCCTCGGCGAGGTCGTGCTGTACGCGACCGGGAGCTCGGCACGGCAGACCAAAATGACCGACGGCCGCCCGTGTGATGGCGTCATCATGGCCATCGTCGACGTCATCGACGTCGACGGCGAGGTCACCTACGACAAGGCTCGGGACAGCTGACGATGGACGACGCCCAGATTCAGGCCGTGATCGATCGGGTGATGATCGAGCTCGACCAGGGCGATCGGGTGCGCCACGGCCCGGCCCCGGCGCCACCGGCCGTGGTCGAGC
>JBFELO010000030.1:0-38444 GCA_041552055.1 Candidatus Sulfomarinibacteraceae bacterium
ACCGCCGAGGAGGTCGCCGCAAGGGCTCCGACGGTGGCCGCCTTGTGTGCGGAGCACCGCTTTCGTTACACTCCCCGCCTACATCTGGACCTCTTCGGAGGTGGCAGGGGAGTGTAGCGCATGGGTTTCTTCAGGATTGCGAAGAATTTCGAGGTGGAGTACGGCCACCGGCTGTGCAAACACCCCGAGAAGTGTCGCTTCCCCCACGGCCACAGCCTACGGATCGAGGTTGTCGCGCGGGGTCGTCATCTCGATGACAACGACATGGTCTGCGACTACAAGGCACTCAAAATGGTAGTGACCGAGCTGGTGGATCGGCTCGATCACGCGATGGCGCTCAACTCGGCCGATCCTCAGCTGGAGGGCCTCAAGGCCATCGGCGAGAGAGTGCTGCTGTTCGACAATCAGGACCCGACGACCGAGGTGCTGGCTCGCTGGTTGTTCGAGGGGGTGGCGGAGCGCCTCGCCGACGGTGGGACGGTCCTCAGTCCGGCGGGAGTGAGCTACGAGATCCCCCGGGATCTGGAGCTCGAGCGGATCCGTGTGTGGGAGACCCGCACCTCGTGGGCCGAGTACGTTGGATGAGAGTGAACGGGCCACTCTGCCACTGCCCCGGGCAGACGACACTGGAGAACTGCACGATGGCTGACAGATGAAGAATCGTAACAGCGATCATCGCTCCAAACCGCTCGTGCCGGCAGCGTCCGTCCGGCCCTGGTTGGATCGGTTACAGACTCCCATCGCCGTCACGGGTGGCACCGGATTCGTCGGCTCCCATCTGGTCGACACGTTGTGCGATGCCGGCCATCGGCCGCGCGTCCTGGCCCGGGAGCCGTCAGCGCCGCGCTGGATCGGTGCCAGCTCGGTGGACTGGGTGCCGGGGTCTTTGGCTGACCGCGACGCGCTGCGGACGTTGGTCGATGGAGCCGGAACAGTCGTCCATCTGGCCGGAGTGGTTCGAGCCGTCCGGGCTGAGGAGTTCGAGCGGGCAAACCGCGGCGGTACGGCGAGACTCGTGCTGGCGATTCGCGACGCTGCCCCTTCGGCACGGCTGGTCCACGTTTCGTCACTGTCCGCAGTCGGACCATCGGCGGTCCCGAGAGGAGTCAGCCCGGACGCGAAGCCCCATCCGATTTCCGACTACGGTCGGTCCAAACTGGCGGCCGAGATGGAGGTGCGCGGTGTCACCGGGGTGGCGGACTGGACAATTGTTCGTCCATCGACCATCTACGGGCCTCGAGACACCGACGTGTTCCAGTTCTTCCGAATGGCGAGGACCGGGATCGTGCTGGTCCCGGGCGGGGAGCGCTGGATCACGGTCGCTTTCGTCGCCGACGTGGTGCGGGGGATCCTGGCCGCTGGGGCTGCCGAACCGGGCCGAATCTTCCACCTCGGAGAACCCGAGCCGTATCGTATGTCGGACCTGATCAAGGCGCTGGCAAAGGCCGGACGAGTTCGCGCCCAGGCGCTACCGGTGCCCGCGGCCGCCGTGCGGACAGTGGGCCTGGGCGGTGGAACGCTGGGCCGGCTCGGAGCTCGTCGGATCGCGATGACGCCGGACAAGGCTCGCGAACTGGTCGCCCGGCACTGGACGGCCGACACCAGCGGATCGTTGGCCGCACTCGGGATTGCTCCCGTGGTGCGGTTTGCCGACGGTGCGCGCGAGACGTGGGCCTGGTACCGGAAGCAGGGGTGGCTGGGTTAACATGAGCCACGTCTGGCACGGAGGGTGAGTGGACATCTTTCAGAAGTGCATTGACTGGAAGGATTCCGATACCGTTCGCCAGATGGGGCTGTATCCGTACTTCCGGGTGATCTCGTCCGGTCAAGACCCGATCGTCACCATGAACGGCGATGCAGTGATCATGCTCGGATCCAACAATTACCTGGGTCTGACCAACCATCCGGAGATCAAGAAGGCGGCTGCCGCGGCCCTGGCCGCCTACGGGACCGGCACTGCCGGCTCGAGGTTCCTGAACGGGACGCTCGAAATCCACGTCGAGCTGGAAGAGCGATTGGCCCGATTCATGAAGCGCGAGGCCGTCCTCACGTTTTCGACCGGTTTTCAGGTCAACCTGGGGGTGATCTCGAGCCTGGCAGATCGTAGCGACGTCGTGATTCTCGACAACCTCGACCACGCGTGCATCCTCGATGGAGCGCGCCTGTCGTATGGCAGGGTTCTGAAATACCAGCACAACGACATGGAATCGCTGGAGGAGCGGCTTCGCAGTGTCGAGCCCGATCGCGGCAAGCTGATCGTGGTGGACGGCGTGTTCTCCATGGAGGGCGACGTCGCGGATCTGGAGCGAATCGTCGAGCTGAAGAATGAGTACGGCGCCCGTCTCATGGTGGACGATGCACATGGTGTGGGAGTGATGGGCGAGGACGGGCGCGGAACCTCCGAGCATTTCGGTGTCGAGGGCGACACCGACCTGGTGATGGGGACGTTTTCAAAATCGCTCGCGACAGTCGGTGGCTTCGTCGCCGGCGACCGGCCGATCATCGAGTGGGTCAAGCACCATGCGCGCTCGCTCATGTTCTCGGCGGCCCCGCCTCCAGCATCGGTGGCCTCGGCCATCAAGGCGATCGAGATCATCGAGCGCGAGCCGGAGCGAAGGCAGCGGCTGTGGGACAACACGCGGTACATGAAGCGCGAGTTCACCACCCTCGGGTTCGATACCGGAAACTCCGCTTCGCCCGTGATCCCGCTGGTCGTGGGAGACGACATCACTGCATTTCGGATGACGATGCGGCTGCAGGAGGAGGGTGTGTTTGCCAACCCGGTCGTGTCGCCGGCGGTACCGCCGGGAAGGGCGATGATCAGGACCTCGTACATGGCGACACATACCCGCGGCCACCTCGATCGCGCACTGGAGGCGTTTGCCAAGGTGGGCCGCGAGCTCGAGGTGATCCCGTGAAGGTGGCGGCGGTCCGGGGTCGAGGCGACCAGTCCGAGTTCGTGCGATTGCCGTGGCAGCTCTACCGTGGCGACACGGCGTGGGTTCCGCCACTGCGATCATCGGTGAGAGCCCTGCTCGACGAGGCGCGGCACCCGTTCTACGACGGCGGCAAGGGCGCCGAAATCGAGCTCTTCCTGGCCCGTGACGGGGACGAGGTGCTCGGTCGCGTGGCCGCCATCGTCAACCACGAACACAATCGGGTGCACGACGAGAACATAGCGTTTTTCGGTTTTTTCGAGTCGGTCGAGCGTCCGGATGTCGCGCGCGCGCTGCTCGCAGCGGTGGAGGACTGGGCCGGCGCTCGGGGCTTGGATGCGGTCCGCGGACCGATGAACCCGTCCACGAACTACGAGTGCGGTCTGCTGGTCGAGGGCTTCACCCGTCCGCCGACTCTGATGATGACGCACAACCCCCCCTACTACGTCCAGCTCATGGACGCCGCGGGATATGGCAAGAAAGAGGATCTGTACGCCTACCTCTCGCCCGTGCACGGCGCGAGCCTCGAAAGGCTCGAGCGGCTCGCCGAGCGGACCCGTCGACGCAACCCCGATCTGGTCACCAGGGAGGCCAATCTCAAGGACTTCGCCGCCGAGGTTCGGCTCGTCAAGGAGGTCTACAACGCGGCGTGGGGGGAAAACTGGGGCTTCGTTCCCATGTCCGATGCCGAGATCGACTGGTTGGCAAAGGAGTTGAAGCCGCTCGTGTTGCCCGGCTTGACACGGTTCGCGATCGTCGACGGCGAGGCGGTCGGCTTCCTGCTGTGCGTGCCGGACTGGAACGTCGTGCTCGCCGACCTCGACGGATCTCCGTTTCGACACCCGCTGCGGACCCTCAAACACGTGCTGACGACACGAGCGAAGGACCTCGAGGGGCTCCGACTGATCCTGCTCGGCGTCAAGCCGGGCTTTCGGGATCGGGGGATCGAGGGGGTCCTCCTCGGCGAGGGCCTCCGGGTGGCGATTGACTTTGGCTACGAGTGGTGTGAGTACTCCTGGATCTTGGAGGAGAACGAGCTCACGAAACGGCTGGTGCGGCTGATGGGCGGCGACCTGGACAAGGTCTACCGGATCTACGAGAAGCGGCTATCGTCGTAGCCCATCGAAGATCTGGCCCACATATCTCACCAATCGCCCGCTGCGGCCGCCGGGTTCAACTTTCGCAATGCCTCTTGAGGTTGAGCAGCGATGTGTCCAGGATCCGTTGCCACTGGTTCGGTTTTCGTCACGGGGTTTCCTCACCAATGAATGCCAGGTTCATTCCTCCAGTGGCCCACACAGGGGCTCGCCCGGTTCGGATTGGTCCCCGGTCGCCTTCAGAAACCTCTTGGTGACGCCGTTGACCATCCGCGTCACCTGCCGACTGCCGGAGACATCCAGTGGCAGAGGGATCTGGGCTGCGGCCAGAGTGTGGTGACCGCCCCCGAAGCCGCGCCGTCCCGCGAGATTGCGGGCCACGGTCCCCGCGTGGTGTTCACGGCCCGAGCTGCGAAGAGACAGGTGAAGCCATCCGTCGATCATCCCAAGGCACATGCTCCACCGCATCCCCTCGACCCTGAGCAGCAGGTCGGCCGCCTCGGCCACCATTTCCTGGGAGTCGAGAGGCCCGAGGAAGGAGACGATCCGGTTGCCGTAGATGGTCGCGTCGTCGATGGCGATGCGGAGTTTCGAGAAGTAGCTTTTCGGCAGTGGCGCGGCGACGATCCTGCCCAACACCTTCGCGTTGGCGCTCGGGTACAGGTCGAGGAACGCCTCGATGTCGGCGCGGGTCGACTCCCGACCGAGATCCTGGGTGTCCGACCGGATGCCGTAGACCAGGGCGGTTGCGAGCGGGATCGGGATTTCGATATCTGCAGCCTTGAGGTACTCGTGGAGGATGGTCGACGTGGCGCCGTACCTGCTCCGGACGTCGGTGAAGCGAGCCGACCGCGTCGCCCGTCGAATCGGGTGGTGGTCGATGACCACGTCGAGACGGATCGAGGGGTCGAAGTTGACGTTTCCAGCTCCGGGCTGCGCGTCGACCATGCCGATTCGATCGAAGCGGTCGATCTCGAGGTCCTCCAGGGCTCGGGTATTCATGCCCAGGTAACGCAGAAGCGCCTGATTCTCGGCTCTGCCGACCGCTCCGGAGTGAGCCACCGAGCACGAGATTCCGTGCACCACGTTGGCGATCTCGCGCAGGCCGGCGGCGGCCGCGATCGCGTCCGGGTCAGGGCTGTTCTGCATGACAATCAGCATGCTCTTGGCGCCCTCGAGGACCGCTGACAGTTTCGCCAGGCGGCCGGCTGGGCCGTTGTTGTTGGTCACGTGGACCGCCCGAGCCGTCGTGACCGGCGCTTGGAACAGACAGGTTGCCTCATTGGGACTCCGGTCGAACAAGTATACCGGTCCGGGCTAGAATGAATCGCCCGTGACTCGCATGACCCGACGTCCGCTGTTCCTCCTGCTCGCGTTCTGCGCGGGGGTGGGGGTTATTCTCGCGTCGGGGCTGCTCTACGCGCGGCTGCGTGCCGCCAACAGTCGGCTCCCAGAGCGAGGACACGTGACCGAGTCGGTCCCAGGGTGCCCCGGTCCCGTCGAGATCCGCCTCGACAGTCGCGGCATCGGGCACGTCGCGGCCGATGACGATCGCGCCATGTGGTTCGCCCAGGGATACCTTCACGCGCGCGACAGGTTCTTCCAGATGGAGCTGTCACGGCGCGTCGCGTCCGGTCGTCTCGCAGAGCTCGTCGGCCCGATTGCCCTCGAGTCGGATCGAAAGATGCGCACCTGGCGCCTGACCTCTACCGCCATGCGGCAGCTCGTCGAGCTCGAGGTCCACGAGCGTCGCGCGCTCGAGGCGTACTCCGCCGGCGTCAACGCGGCGATCGACAGGTTCGGCAGGTGGATCGCGCCCGAGATCTGGCTGTTTGGGGAGAACCCGGAACCGTGGCGGCCGGAGGACTCGCTCAAGATCGGCGGCCTGTTCAACATCAGGCTGTCCTGGGCCATGGGCCTGGAAGTCGAGAGATCCGTGCAGCTGGCAAAGATGGGCGTCGACCGCGCACTCGACCTCTGGGGCTGGTCACCGGAAGAGGCGGATCGGTGGCTTCCACCCGGCCAGCCGATCGCAACGCCGATTCGTTCCGAGGAGGCGATCGTTCCACCGATTCACATCATGGGTTCAAACGCCTGGGCGATCGCTCCGGAGAGATCGGCGACCGGTCGCGCTCTGTTGGCGAACGATCCGCATCTCGGTGTCGAGATCCCCGGGGTGTGGTATGCGAGCCACCTCCGTTGCCCAGGGTTTGCGGTGGCTGGCCTGTCGATTCCGGGGGCGCCCGGTGTCGTGATCGGCCACACCGATCGCGTCGCATGGGGTATCACCAACGCGATGGTTGATGACCAGGATCTGTTCGTGTTGACCATGGACGAAGCCGGCGATCGCGAGCTGATCGACGGCAACTGGCATCCGTTGCGCACGGTCACCGAAGAGATCAAGGTGCGATGGCAGCCGGAACCCGTCCTGGTGAAAATCAGGATTTCGGATCGTGGACCCCTTGTGCGCGACGGAGCTCGTGAGGTGCTCGCCCTGTCATGGACGGGCCTGACCGGCCCCAACCCCCTGCGTGCCATCCTCGACATGGACCGCGCCCGCTCTTCGGAAGAGGTCGCGGCAGCGTGGGACGGAGTCCTCGCCCCGGCACTGGACATCGTCGCGGCGGATGTCGATGGTCGTATTTCGAGGGTCATCGTCGGCTCGGCGCCGAGACGCGGCCGTGGCGCCGGACGCCTGCCAGCCCCGGGGGTGGACTCGCAGTGGGCGTGGCGCGGCTTCGTTCCGCTCGCCGACGCGCTGGAGGTCAGCGACCCCCGTTCTGGATTCGTGGCTGCTGCGAATCATGATCCGTTTACCGAGGGCGACTTTCCGGCGGCCGCTGCCTTCCCGGGGGAGTTCGACGCGCCGTGGCGGATCCGCCGCATCCGACGTGCGATCGAGGCTCGCGAAGCGTGGGACGTGGCCGGGTGCCTCGAACTTCAGGGAGACGTCGTCTCGGGTCTTGCGCTGGCCGCCTTGAAGCAGCTGTGGCCCGACCTCAGCAAACATGGGGGTGTCACGGCAGGTCGGCTCCTGGAGTGGGATGGACGTATGGACTCGGAGGCGCGGGAGCCGCACCAATTTGCCCGGCTGATGTTGGAGCTGGCCAGGGAGATCGGCGATGACGAGGCAATCCGCGACGGCGTCGGAGCCACGCCGATCGACGCGACAGCGATTCTGCGCCTGCTCGCCGGCGGACTCGACGAGTCGTGGTGGGACGACGTGCGGACGACGCAAATCGAGGATCGACAGAAGATCGTCCAGCGGGTGCTGAATCGCCTCGATGCCGAAAGGCTGGACTCGGCATGGGGTGATGTGCACACCGCGGAGTTTGCCCACGCGTTCCTCGGCGTCCCGACAATCGGGCGACTGATTGGACGCTCGTGGAGTCGAGGACCGTTCGCGTTGCAGGGCGACAGCGTGACCGTCAACGCCAGCTACTGGCAAAAGGGGTCGCCGTTCGCCGTGATGGCGATCCCAACGGCGCGATTCGTGGCCGACGTGGGGAATTGGGACGACTCTGTGCTGGTGTTGCCCCCCGGCCAGTCGGGACGGCCGTGGTCCGCTCATTACGCGGATCAGATTCGCCCCTGGCTCGAGGTGACCGGCCTGTCCTTCCCGTACACGGAGTCGGCCGTCGAAGAGCAAACGGTGGCGCGCGTGACGCTGGTTCCCGTGATCGACGACGACCGGTGACTCGTCCAGGTTTGCCGGACCCCTTGAGTCAGGTTGGCCGTCCTGCCGCACCCGTTCCCCTATCTGGATCTTCACGCCGAATCGAAAGGTGACCCGGGCACGGAGACGGAGACGGATACGGATACGGGTAGCCGGTTGTGTAGACTTCGAAGGTGATGTCGAACGCGACGATGTTGGCAATCGTGACCTGCGGCCCCCAGTTGGAGGTCGCGCTGACGACCCCCCGGCAGACCGTCCCGTCGCTGGTCCGGCTCGCCGGCGGCTCTCCCCGGTCGAAGCTGCTGCTCGCCGGTGTGGATCTGGTGGTCGAGGATGCCGGGGTCGAACGATCGGCGATCGACCGGGTCGTAGTGACGCGGGGTCCGGGGTCGTTCACCGGTGTTCGCGCGGGGTTGGCGACCGCCGCCGGACTCGCATCCGCGATCGACGTCGAAATCGTGGCCTACGACTCGCTCACGGCACAGGCCGCGCGTTGTCTCGAACCGGGCGTCGTGTGGGCGGCTCAACCGGGGCGGCGCGGCGAGGTGTACGCCCGGAGGTATCGGGTCCTGTCGGACGGAGCGCCAGCGGCGGACGGCGAGATTGAAATCGTACCCATCTCGGAGACCGACAGGCGGGGATCCTGGGTCGCGGCGGAGGCGATAGCGCTGCCGCCGGCGTCCCGTGTGTATGCGGTCCGAAGTGCCGCCGAGGCGTTACTCTTTCTCGCCGGCCTGGGCGTCGCGTCGCAGCCGATCGAGCCGCTCTACGTGGAAGGGCCACCGATCCACGCCAAAGGGTCCGATGGCTGAGCTCGCGGTTCGGGTGAGCGTCCGAATGCCTCAGCTCGGCGATATTCAGGCACTCGAGCTTGCCGAACGGGTGTGTTTCGAGGACCCGTGGCCCGGACAGTTCTTCGCGTCCGAGCTGTTCGCTCCTGGGAGGTTTCATCGCCTGTTGTCGAATCCGGCCGGGGACCTCGTCGGCTATCTGTTCTCGGCCTGGCAGTACCTCGATCTCCACGTCCTCAAGATAGCCACGATGCCGCCCTATCGACGGGCGGGTCTGGCCCGTCGTCTGATGGCCCTGGCCGAGGATCACGTGGTGGCGATGGGCGGAGATTCCGTCACCCTCGAGGTCCGCACCAGCAACGACCCGGCGCTCGCCCTGTACGACGCTCTCGGCTACCGGCGCGTGGGATGTCGTCGGAATTACTACCCGAACGGTGAAGAAGCCATCGTGATGAGCAAGAATATCCAGCCTCTCGGTTGAACCCGTCTCCGAATCCTCTCCCCGATTTCAGGGGCGAGCCGGGCACGGATACGGATACGGATACGGAGACGGGAGCACCCCCCGAGTCTCGCGCACCGGCAGGAGCCGGACTACTCGCTCGGGGCGACCATCGACTCCGGTCGCACCAGTGCGTCGAATTGATCTTCGGTGAGAATGCCGAGCTCGACCGCTGCCTGTCTGAGGCTGATCCCGTCTTGATACGCCTTCGTGGCGATCGCTGCCGCCCGGTCGTATCCGATGTGCGGGTTGAGGGCGGTCACCAACATCAGGCTGGATTGCACGAGGGCGTCGATGCGATCTCGGTCGACCGCGATACCGTGCACACAGTTGTCCGCGAAGCTCCGGCACGCGTCGCCCAACAGTCGGATGGACTGCAGCAGGTTGTAGATCATCATCGGCTTGAACACGTTGAGCTCGAAATGTCCGCCGGCACCGCCGAAGTTGATGGCGACGTCGTTGCCCATGACCTGGGCGGCGACCATGGTGATCGCCTCGCTCTGAGTCGGATTGACCTTCCCGGGCATGATCGAAGATCCGGGCTCGTTGGCCGGGAGCGTAATCTCGCCGATACCGCAGCGCGGCCCGGAGGCGAGCAGCCGGACGTCGTTTCCGATCTTCATGAGCGAGGCGGCGACCGTCTTGAGGGCTCCGGACACGTGGACGACAGCGTCGTGGGCGGCGAGCGCCTCGAACTTGTTTTCCGCCGTGACGAAGGGCAGGCCGGTGATGTCGGCGATCACGGCTGCGGCGGTGGTCGCGAACTTCGGGTGGGTGTTGAGCCCGGTGCCGACCGCCGTCCCGCCCAGCGCGAGCTCGAACAGGCCGCCCATCGAGTCCTCGATCCGAACCAGACCTTTCTCGAGCTGGTGACGATAACCGCTGAACTCCTGGCCAACGGTCAAGGGAACCGCGTCCATGAGATGCGTGCGGCCGATCTTGACGATCGCGGCGAACTCGTCGGCCTTTGTCGCGAGCGCGTCCCTGAGATGGGCGAGGGCCGGCAGCAGGCGCGACGTCATGAGCTGGGCTGCCGCGATGTGCATGGCGGTGGGAAAGGCGTCGTTCGACGACTGGCCTCGATTGACGTCGTCGTTGGGGTGTATCGGATTCCTGGACCCGAGCACCCCGCCGGCGATCTCGATGGCCCGATTTGCGACCACCTCGTTGAGATTCATGTTGGTCTGTGTGCCGCTGCCCGTCTGCCAGACGACCAGGGGAAAGTGGTCGTCGAGGCGGCCGTCGATGACCTCGTCGGCGGCCCTGACGATGAGTTCGACCTTGGCTGCGGGAAGGACGCCGAGCTCGCCGTTGGCCAACGCAGCAGCCTTCTTGAGGACGCCGAAGGCACGGATCAGCTCGCGGGGCATGAGCTCGTCACCGATCTTGAAATTGGCAAGGCTGCGCGCTGTCTGTGCACCCCAGTAGCGATCGGCGGGAACCTCCACGGCTCCCATCGAGTCCCGTTCGGTTCGAGTGGTCACTGGCTTCCTCCCGGCTGATCAATCACTCCGCAGTCGTCAGGCAGACCGCTGCGGCCTTGTTTGGGTAACGTCGAAGACCCTCGACCCGTTCCCGGTTCGGCCGCTGGCTCACCTGGACAGTCAAAGCAACTCGATGACATACTTGGTGTTGCATGAAACGCCTGGGAGAAATTCTCATCGACTGGGGCGCGATCGCCGTGTCGGAGCTGCACACCGGCCTCGAGGCGTGCCGGCGTTCCGGCGGCCGTCTCGGAACCCAGTTGCTCAAATTCGGGTTCGTCAACGAGCAGACCCTGCTGGACGCCCTGGCAGAGCAGTACGGCGTGCCGTCGGTCACGAGCCGGATGCTCTCCAAAGCCCCGAAGGACCTACGAACATCGCTGCCGCCGGCGCTCGCTCGACGGCTTCAGGCACTTCCCTTCGGCAGGACCGGGACAGCCGTGCGGGTCGCGATGGCGAATCCCCGAGATCCTGCCAAGGTCGAGGAGATATCCCAGATCGTTGGATCTGCGGTCGAGCCCTATGTCGCGACGGAGAACGCGATTCTCGCGGCCATAGCCGAGCTCGGCCGGGAGATCGTCGCCGACGAACGAGCATCGGCCCCGAAGGAGACGACGACGGAGCCGTTGGCTGCCGACTGGGAGCAACTCTGGTCGCCACCCCGACTCGAGCCCGGGCAGTTGTTGCGGGCGACCGGTCGTCGCACGTTGCCCGAGGGGCAGCTCTCCGTTGCGACCTTCCCCGGGCTGTCGCCGGTGGTGGAAGGGGAGTCGTTCGAGCCCGACCGCGAGATCGACAGCGACACCTTTCGACGACGTCTGGCAGAGGTGCGCCATCGCGACGAGGTGGGCTCGTTACTGCTCCGGTTTGCCGCCAACTACTTCGGCCGGGTGTGCCTGTTCGCCGTGTACCGCGGCGTCGTGATCGGCTGGATGGCTCGCGGGCACGGCGTTGCGGTGGACGACATTCAGTCCTTCTCGACGCCGCTCGATACGCCTTCGCTCTTCAGGGATCTGTCAACCGGTTCCGACCGCTACATCGGCTCGATCCCCACCGGTGCCGAGAACGACAACCTGATGCGGGTTATGGGAGATCCGAAACCGGCCGCGGTGCTCATGCTTCCGATTCGCGTCAAGGACCACACCGTGGCGTACCTGCTCGGGGACAACCTCGCCGAGGAGACGGTCGCCGTGCCGGCGGACGACCTGGTCAATGCCGCGCAGAAGGCCGCCGCGGCGTTCGAAACACTGATCATCAGGAAGAAGATTCTGGCCTGACCAGTGGCCCAGCACACGCGGGTTGATCGGGCGGGACAGTCTACCCCGACAGTGCCTTCGCGAAACCCCGTCTCCGCATCCGTCTCCGTGTCCGATGCAAACCCTCAATCCGAGTGAAATCCGGGAGACGGATACGGTACAGGGTACGGGCACTCCCCCCGAGTCAAGTGAACGGACCGGGTCTGCACTTGTGAAGCTCGGAACGAGATGCGTCGGCGCTGTGCTTTCGGCCAGGGCGACGCTATAATCCCAGCGGTCGATGGAGGTGCGGATGGCCGACACACCCAATTACGTCGAGACCTTTGTGGAGTTGATCCGGCGGGCCTCCACCCAACTCCCTGACGACGTCCGGACGGCACTCAGCGACGGTCGCGGTCAGGAGTTGCAGGGCAGCCTGGCTGAACGGGCTCTGGACACGATCCTGAACAACGTCGAGCTGGCCGAGGGGGGTTCTGCGCCGATCTGTCAGGACACCGGGACCCCTGTGGTCTGGATTCACCATCCGGTGGGCGTCTCCACCCGGGAGATCGGGGTGGCGTTCGAGGAGGCCGTCCAGAAGGCAACCCGGAAGACGTACCTGCGACCCAACGCGGTCGACACGCTGACCGGCAGGAACACCGGCACGGGTGCCGGCCGGGGGATCCCGTTTCTTCACTTCGACGAGTGGGATGCGGATCGAATCGAGGTGAGAATGCTGCTGAAGGGCGGCGGCAGCGAAAACGTGGGCGCGCAGTACAAATTGCCGGACGGTCGGTTGAAGGCGGGTCGAGACCTGGAGGGCGTGCGACGGGTCGTGCTCGACGCTGTCGTCGAGGCTCAGGGGAAGGGCTGCGCGCCCGGCGTGCTGGGTGTGTGTGTCGGCGGCGACCGTGTCTCGGCCTTTGCCGAGTCCAAACGCCAACTCCTGCGCCCGCTCCGCGACACGAACCCGGCAGCGGAGATCGCGGAACTGGAGCGGCGGATTTACGACGAGGCCAACGGGCTCGGAATCGGCCCGATGGGCTTCGGGGGCGCGACAACTCTTCTCGGAGTCAAGATCGGTGTGCTCGATCGGCTGCCGGCGTGTTACTTCGTGACTGTGAGCTACATGTGCTGGGCGGATCGTAAGGCCGCGGTGAGCATCGATCGGGGAGGCCAGGTGAGATGGTTGAACTGACGCTTCCAGTCGGCGAGGACAGGGTACGAGAGCTCTGCGTGGGCGATTTCGTCGAGCTCACAGGCCACATGATTACGGGACGGGACGCGGCGCACAAATGGCTGGTGGAGGAGTATCGCGAGGAGGTCGCACCCTACCTCGAGAACACCGTGATCTACCACTGCGGCCCGGTCGTAAGCCAGCATCCCGACGGCCGCTACGACTTTGTCGCCGCCGGGCCCACGACCTCGATCCGGGAAGAGCCGTACCAGAGCGATGTGATCTGCCGGTACGGTCTTCGGGGCGTGATCGGCAAGGGGGGTATGGGACCCAAGACCCTCGACGGGCTCGGCCGTTGCGGGGCGGTTTACCTGCACGCGGTCGGCGGAGCGGCTCAGGTATTGGCGAACGCCATACCGCGCGTCGAAAAGGTTTTCATGCTCGAGGAGTTCGGGGTGCCTGAGGCACTCTGGGTCATACAGGTGGAGCGGTTCCCGGTTGTCGTGAGCATGGACTCGCACGGTGGCTCCCTCCACGAAGAAGTGGAGGGTGCCTCGCGGCAACGTCTTGCGCAGTTGTTGGGGCTCGCTGGGTAGACAGAGCCAGTCCCGTTCGTCGAGTCAGTTGTCTGCTTTCCAATGACCTTTGGGGAGTGCCCGTATACGTGTCCGTGCCCGATAGGATCGTTGAAGACTCATCGCTGGTCGATCGGATACGGAGACGGGGACGGATACGGAGACGGGGACGGGGACGGTTTAGCATGTCCCACATGACCGGCCGCCGAGATCCCATGCGTCGCCCCGCCGCCGGCTTCAGCCTGTTGGAGGCGGTGGCTGCCCTCGCGATCGTCGGCATGGCGCTGGTCGTTGCTGCCCACACCATGAGCGCGTACGCGGTGACCATCCAGCGTTCCGAGGTGCGTCAGCGATTGTTGTGGGCCGCCGAGAACGCGGTCGAAAGCGTCCGCGGCGGGGAGATCCCGCTCGCCACGGGAAGAGTGGAGCTCGACCGCGACCTGGGCCCCCCTGACAGTTCCGGCGTGTACCTGTTCCTCGAGGTGCGACAGTGCGATCAACCGGGGTTGTTCAACGTCGAGGTTCGGGCGTGGACTCGGCTTCCTGCGCGTCGAGAGGAGGTCGAACTGTCGACCATGGTGTGGAGACCATGACCGGCGACAGGGGATATAGCACCCTCGAGCTGCTGACCGCGCTCGCGCTGACGAGCGTGGTCGTCTTGGCGGCCGCGCAGCTCGTCGGTGAGGCGGTGCAGATCGTCGATGGTACGGGACGGGCGATGCGGAGCCCGACGGTCACCCTCGCAATGGCGACGATGCGCCGCGACGTTCAGGATGCGGCCGGTGCCTCGGCGCCGACGGTGCCAGGCTGGTCCGAAGGGACCCTCGAGCTGCTCTTCTGGGACGGTCGTCGGGTTCGCCTCTTCCTGGAGGGCGACGCGATCGTGCGTGAGGGGCTTGACGCGCTGGGGCAATCGGCGGGCCGCAGGGTGCTCGTGCGGGGCATCACGTCGTGGTGGTGGCGTACCCCGACCCCTTGGACGGTCGACCTCAGGATGACCGCGATGGTGGCTCCTGATCCGGTCCCGGCGCGGCGAGCCGCCGTCCTGAGGCGGACCGAGACGCGAAGGTTCGTGATGCGTGGGTCACCCGGTGGGAGGACATGGTGAAGGCGAAGCGAGAGTCGGGAGTCGCCCTGCTGTGGGCACTACTGGCAACCACCGCCGTCGCCGGGTCGGTGTTGTTGGTGGCCGGCGTCGTGGCGTCTCGGCAGCCTTCGAGTCGATACGACTACCGGAACGTAGTCCTGACCGCGCTGTCGGATGCGGCAATGGCAGAGACCCTTGCAGGGCTTGACGCCGACCCGGCGTTCTCCGGGATCGACGAGCGCCCCTTCGGTGCGGGGAGAATCTCCAGCTCGGTCGCCACGACGCCGTTCGGGCTCCGGCTGGTGACGGCGGTCGGCGAGTATCAGGGTTGGCGGTTGGTCGTGCGAGTGGAGGTCGCGATGGAGCCGGGGCCGCGGGTCGTCAAGATCGAGCGTCGCCGGGCCCTCCAGTCATGAGCGGCCCACCTGTGACGACGATACAGGTACCCAAATACCGTGGCTGATCAGACCTTCGAGCTCCCGTGCGGAACGATCGATGTGCTCGGCCAGGACGTCCGTCGAGACCACGTGGATGTCGCGGCCTTCACCGTCGATGATGGCGTATCGCAACGTCGTGTGGCCTTCCTCGTCGTCGATTCTCGATGCGAGAACGTGGTGCGGGCCCAGCACGAGGGTGTCGACATCGCCGCCAGCATGGGCAACGCAACGTTCCCGTGCAGCCGCGGCCGACTCGAACGGCCGCATCGGCCACGCTCGGACGTCGGCTCGCAGGCCGGCGCGGTGCACCCACTGCGACCGCAGCGTGCCGTCGGACGGTGCTCGGTCGGCCGGCGGCGCCGCACCATATCCGCTCCACTCGCCGTCGTTGACGATAAAGTCGAGGTCCCAGCTGATGTCGCTGTCGATCTGACCGGCCAGCCCCAGTGGAAGCAGCAGTGCTGCCACCGACAGCGCGGCGGCGAGACCGGCGAACCATCGCCACCGGCGCTCTGTAGCCGGTTTGACCAAATCCGCGCGTGCCGCCAGACGTCGGGCCACCGCCGTCCCCTGTATTTTGACGACGAAGATCAAGACCAAACCTGCCACGACGGGCGTCACGACCTCCGCCGGCGAGCGTGCCGCGAGGATCCGTGACACCAGCCAGCCGAAACCGGCAAGCTCCGCGCCCAGCCGCAGCGTGGCCGTCGCCCAGTGTCCGGTGTATCCGTGACCGGCCCCCGGGAAGGCCATCGCCAGCACACCGGCGAGACGTGATGATCGGACGCGCCGGCCGCATCGAACACAGCTGGTGCGTGGGGCGCGCACTGGCACACCGCAGTCGCTGCAAAGTCTGATCGGGACCGACAATCCCTGGGACGGTTGATACGTGGATACGGCGAGATCGACCTGCTGCCGAAGGGCGCCTTCCAGTCCGGCGTCGAGCATCTCCCTGAGTCTCCAGCGGTGACTCGTCTCCCGCCACGTGGCAACCTCCAGCTTGCGCGTTTTCGAGTCGAAGCCCGGGATCCGGTCCCACGGGAACGAGCGGACCCGGCCGCGGGCGCGTCGAGCGCAGCTCGAGAGTCCCACCTCGATGAGCCTGCGGTCCGTGAACAGCAGCGCCACCCGGCGCCACAACGGCCAGCCGAATCCCAGCGTCGCCCGCGTGAGGAAGTCACTGTCCTCGATCGCCTCGGTGAACCAGAGCACCTTCTCCTCGTGTTCCAGGACGGTGGGCAGGCGATCCACGAGGGCCCTGGCGATGCGGTGGTGGTACCGGGTGTGGGTGTGATCGATCCGAAGACGATCAAACGACCACCGGACCGGATCGGTGTGGCCGGCGATACTGTCGTGATGCGTATCCGCTGTCGTCATGGTTCACACCGGTCGCCGTGGTCGAGGTTCGAATTCAACGGTCTCCCGGAGTGGGAACCCGCTGTCGGGTGGAAAGACATTGGGGTCGAGCGCTATCGACACCCCGCGGCCGTCGACCTCGAATCGCCATGCCAAACCGTCGATCCGCGAGGCGCGCGCCGTGTCCTGGTGGTTGCCGAGGTCGGCGAGCGCCTCGGATCGGTCGAGGGCTCGGACCGCGAGCACGTGTGCGGTAAGCTCCGCTGCGAGTGTGGCATGGACGCTGCGGCACCACCAATCCCAGCTGGTCGGGAGTGTCGAGCGGGCCAACGTGTTCCAGCGGGGCACGGACTCGATGATCTGGGCGGCGAACCGATCCTGGTCGAAGATCGCGAAGCTGCTCCCCTCGAGACCCGAGATCGCCACCAGCGCGGCACGGTGATGGTGCACCATCGCGAGCCGGACGAACGGCTGAGCGATCGGCCCGAGGACCGGACGTCGTCGTTCGAATTCGGTCTCGATTCGGCGTCGACTCTGCCGCACGCCGTAGGCGTACGACGCGAGAGCGTCGCGGCACGGATCGAGGGCGATCAGACGATTCGGCCACTCGCCGACCGGTAGGCGGTACCGGCGGAGCGCGGCCATCTGGAGCTCGAGGACAGCGACGGCCGTTTGTCTTGCCGTCAGCTGTGGGCCCGAGAGCAACGCTTGGTTGAGGCGCCACGACGCCTCGATTGACTGCGCCGCGGCCTGAACGTCACCTTCAGCCGCCGATATCGCCGCCTCCGCGACGAGGACGCGTTGCCACCAGAGTTGGCCCGCGAGGTCCGTCGACGGGACTTCCCTGTCGCGAGCCGGGTCGTTGTCCCACTGCGGCGGGTCTTCCCCGACGAGGATGGCGATCGCCTCGACGATCCGGGGTTTGTTGTAGCGCCGCCAGACCTGGTAGTGGGGAAACGAGGCCAGGTCCAACGCCGCCGGCTCGAGTCGGCAGATGCCGAGCAGATCGTCCGAGACCGCGGCAAACACATCGCGGGCCTGTGGGGTGGGCTGGGGCCGATCGAGCGTGTCGGACGGTGCGAGCCGCACCCCCGCCTCGGCCGCAGTGGTTACAAGCCGCTCGGCTGTGGAGTTGAAAGATGTCGTCGGCGCCTGATCCTCCAAGGTGACGAGCTGCGAAACGGCATCGTCGAAGCGGGCATCGAGGTCACGGTCGGCCAGGGGCAGCGCGATCCGCGCGGCGAGCGAGGCGAGCAGCACGACGACCAGCCCTCCCGCGGCGACGGCCGCCACAACGGCGAGACAGAGGAGCACCAGCTGAGTCAGACCGTACCAAAGAGACCAGGTTGCCACACGGACGGAGAAGCGCATTCGCGATCAGGATAGCATCGGCCGACTTGGTATGCCTCGTGACACGTGAGGGTCCTGCCCGTGGTTTGAACACGTGAGTCAGGACACCGCTGATCATCAACTCGCGAACACCGTCTCCGTCTCCGATCCCAACGTGGTTTTGTCGGGCACGGAGACGAATACGGGCACTCCCGTGAGTCAAGAGCGCAGGCAGCGTAAGGGCTAGGTCGACCGCTGTTGCAGCATCCGGTTTCGCGGGTCGCGGGTCTCGCCGACGGCCGACACGCGAATCGCGGCTTGTTGACCCACCGGACACCGGTTCTCACACAACCCGCACCCCGTACAGAGGTCGGGCCTGACGGACGGCCGCTGCAGCACCACCGGCGTGCCGTCACGACGCACGGTCTCCACATTTTCGAGCCAGATGGCCTTCGGCGAGGTCGGGCACATCTCTTCACAGACGATGCACGGGGTCTCCATCGCCCATGGCAGGCAGCGGCCGCGGTCGACGAAGGCGGTGCCGATCTGAACCTCGGCCGGGCCACCGATCGCCTGCTTCGCCGCGGGGTCCAACGTGACGATCGCATCGGTCGGGCACACCTCTCCGCAACGGATGCACGAGGGCTCGCACCATCCGCGGCGGGTGTCGAGCACCGGAGTGAAGAGACCCTCGACGCCCGTCTTCCCCAGATCCGACACGATCACCTGGGTGGGGCACGAGGCGACGCAGGCGCCGCAGGTGATGCAGCGCGCCAGGAACGCCTCCTCGTTGAGCGCGCCTGGGGGTCGGACGGCGTCGTGGGCGCGCCCCGCCATACCGCCTCCCGCGGCGCGAAGTACAGGGGCAAATGCCGCGGCACCCGCGACGCCGAGCAGAAACCTCCGTCGGCCGACGTCCAGCGCCGGTGTCGGCTGAGGCGGCGGCAGCTCGGGCAGGCCGTAGCGAAGGCTGTCCTCGCCACAGGTGTCGAGGCAGTTGAGGCAGACGTGGCACTCGCTGACGCGATGATCCGCCAACGGCTCGTCCGCTCCCTGGCACGGCATGACGCACAGTGTGCAGCCGGTGCAGTCCGGCTCGCCCCTTCGGATCCGGAGCGGTGCGACGCGGGCAAACAGCCCGAGCAGCGCTCCGAGAGGGCACAGCGCGCGGCAGAAGAACCGCGGCATATACGCACTCAGCAGGAGGATGACCGCCAGCATCGAAAACGAGATCCAGCCCCCGGGCATCATTCCTCCGTGCCACAGCGGGCGCAATCCGCCGGCTACGGCGCGGTGGAGGAGGGGGATCGGGTCGAGCCACCCCAGGTGATTGACGCCGATGGCGGCCCAGGTCAGGAGCACGGCGAGGACGACGTACTTGATCGCGAACCACCGCCGGTAGCGGTTGATCTTGGGGAGCTTTCGACGCTCCGGGCCGGCAATCCACGACACGATCTGCTGCAGTGTGCCGAGCGGGCACATCCAGCCGCAGAAGAACCGTCCCAGGATCGCGGTACCGGCGAGGACCGCCAGTCCGATCCATACCCAGCCCGGGATCGTCCAGTCGGCAAGCGCGGTTCCAACCGCGGTCAGCGGGTCCAGCGCCAGCAGCAGCGACGCTGCGTCTCCCGGCATCCGGCTGAAGCCGAGGCCCCAGAACAGGGCCATGAATGCCAGGAGGAACAGGGCCTGACTGACCAGACGCAGGTGGCGTGCCTTGAGGCGCGGAACCACTCAGGCCTCCACCAGGACGGAGCGCCAGTCGCTGGTGCCGAGTCCGAGGCGTTCCGCGATCGACACGAACTGCAGCTCGGGCACTCCGAGGTCGAGGTGGGAACCGCCCCAGGCGTCGGCGGCCACCGGATCGGTGCTCACGGCGACCTGATCGACGGGTCGTACCAGGTCGAGCGAGCCCCCGGTTGGGCCGCCCGCCGTCAGCACGCGGGTCGCGTCGACAACCGTGAGTGTCGGCCGAAATGCGGCACTCAGTTCGGCACACACCTGATCGATGCGTTGATGGAGACTGTTGCGGCGGCCGACGATGGCGCCGAACCAGTTCTTCATGCCCAGCGTCACGCGCGACAACGAGTGGTGTTTGACCACCGGGACGTTGATCACCCGGTCGGCCTCGGCGAGGGGCTCGAGCACCTCCCAGGTCCCGAGGACGACGCCGCCGAGGTCGAGGGTCACCGTGCGGGCGGATTTCTGATGCGTGATCTTTGCACCCACCGATGCGGCCGCGGCCGCGATGCCGGAACGTTGGAACGACCGTTGGGGGTCGTGGCAGCTGTTTTCGACGATGACTACCGATGCGGCGCCGGCCTCGAGGGAAAGCCGGGCCAGAGCGGCGATCAACTCTGGATCGGTGTTCGCCGCCTGCTGCGGCGTGCGATCCCACGCGCAGTTGGGTTTGATGGCGACTCTGTCGCCGGGGCCGATGAAGCGACCGATGCCGCCCAACGACTCCAGCGCACGGCCGACATTCGCGGTCGGACCGGCGCCTCCGGCGACCGCGATCCGACCCGGCTCGTCGGGCTGGACTCGCCAGTCGCGGGGCCCACCGACCACATCGACCGGTCTCGGACGATGCCGCCCGTCCCGGCCGAGCAACAATCCACCGAAACCAGCTACCGCGGTTCCCGTCAGCAGCGCAGGAAACCACAATCGCAACAGCGCGCGCCGGTCCAGTCGGCTATATTCGGACGGTTGATCCATCGCCCCTCCCGCAGCGAGAGCATACGTCGCTCCGGGACGTGGTGTAAAGCGATATGACAGGTGGTCCTTGACTCGAATGTCTTTTCTCATCTTGTTGTCGGGGGAGAATGAACGCGCTCGGAGCGTAGATCTTCGTCAGCCCGAGGAACGACCGATACCCGGAGGCCGTTGACGTGGTGGGCTGGACGCGGCTTCTGGTGGATCTCAAAGCAGGAATCACGACCATCGGCGATGGGTTGATTGGACCAGGAGGAGCGAGTCGTGCCGACACTGAAGTTGAGAAACACAACCTGGATCGTGGCGAGTTCTGCGTGTGCACTGCTGTGGGTGTCCGGGGCGGCATCGGCGCAGCTCGCCGACCAGGTCCCCCCGGCGCTCGAGGAGGTCGGAGTCGAGGAGCATCTCGACGCCAGACTGCCCCTCGATCTCGAGTTCGTCGACGAACATGGAGTCGGCGTGAAGATCGGCAACTTTTTCGACGGCGATCGACCCGTCATTCTGACCCTCAATTACTACCGCTGTCCCATGCTGTGTGGACTCCAGTTGAACGGGGTCGTGGAGGGTCTCGCGGATCTCGACTGGTCGATCGGGGATCAGTTCGAGATGGTCACCGTCTCCATCGATCCGCTCGAGACGCCGGCGCTGGCCCGGGAAAAGAAGCAGAATTACCTCAAGTGGTACGACCGAGAGGGGGCGGCATCGGGCTGGCACTTCTTGACCGGTCGCCAGGACGACATCGTTCGTCTGGCCGAAACGGTCGGCTTCAGCTACACCTACGACGAAAGCTCCGGTCAGTACGCGCACGCGGCCGCCATCTTCGTGTGTACCCCCGACGGCAGAGTGGCGCGTTACCTGTACGGCATCGAGTACCCGCCCAAGCGTCTCCGATTGGCGTTGCTGGAGGCCTCGGAGGGGAAGATCGGCAACGCCATTGACCAGCTGATCCTGTACTGCTATCACTATGACCCCTCGGATCGAAGCTACGCGCCGGCCGCCATGAACATCATGCGTCTGGGCGGAGGTGCGACGGCCCTGATCCTCGGGTCGTCGCTCGCTGTGTTCTGGGTACGCGACGCCCGACGCAAGAGACGTGAGAGGAACACGGCTTCATGATGGATCTGCAGATTGCCTCGAACCTGCTGTCGGCGTTGCCGGAGGGCACGGAGCCGTCGATGTGGATGCCGCCCAGAGTGTCGACGGTCGCCCATCACGTCGACTGGCTGTTCAACTTCATCCTCGCGGTGTCGGTGTTCTTCTTCTTGCTGATCGTCGTACTGATGGTCCTGTTCGTCATCAGGTACCGACGACGCGAGGGCCATCAGGCCGAGGACTCGCCGAGCCACAATATGGCGCTCGAGCTCACGTGGTCGCTGATTCCATTGGCCCTCGTGGTGGTGATTTTCTTCTTCGGTTTCAAGGGCTTCCTCGACATGACAACATCTCCGGCCAACGCCTACGAGATCCTGGTGGACGGTCAGAAGTGGAACTGGAGCTTCACCTATCCCAACGGCTACGTCGACTCGAACCTGCACGCGCCGGTGCAGCGGCCGGTACGGCTGGTGATGACATCCGCGGACGTGATCCACTCGTTGTACGTGCCCGCGTTCCGCATCAAATCCGACCTCGTGCCCGGCCGCTACTCCAAGGCGTGGTTCGAGGCCACCGAGCCCGGGCAGTACGAGCTGTTCTGCGCAGAGTACTGCGGCACCAGCCATTCGGACATGATCGCCCAGGTCATCGTCCATCCGCCGGGAGAGTTCGAGAAGTGGCTGGAGCAGGCGTCGAACTTCCTCGAGACGATGACCCCGGTCGAGGCCGGCTTCAAGCTGTATCAGGTCCGCGGTTGTCAGCAGTGCCACTCGGTGGACGGCAGCGCCAAGACCGGGCCGACCCTGCTCGGGATTTTCGGGCACACACAGGCGCTGGCCGACGGCGGCTCGATCGTTGCCGACGAGAACTACATTCGCGAGTCGATCCTGGAGCCCGCGGCCAGGGTGGTCGCCGGCTACGAACCGGTCATGCCCACCTACCAGGGACGCATCAAGGACGAGGAGATCACCGCGATCATCGAATACCTCAAGTCCCTGTCCGGGACCGAATAGCCAGAGGGAGACACCGAGATGGCCGTTGCGACGCCGGCGCTGGCCGGTACCGACACCACCGACAATCAGACGCCGAAGAACTACCTCAACGCCAGCCGGGGCCTGCTGTCGTGGTTCTTCACCCTCGATCACAAGCGGATCGGTGTGATGTACCTGATCGCGATCCTGAGCTCGTTCTTCCTCGGCGGGGTGTTCGCCCTGCTCCTGCGGACCGAGTTGTTGACGCCGGCGCAGACCATCATGGATGCCGACACCTACAACAAGATGTTCACCCTCCACGGCGCGGTGATGATCTTCCTGTTCATCATCCCCGGCATCCCGGCGACGCTGGGAAACTTCGTCCTCCCGCTCATGCTCGGCGCAAAGGACGTCGCTCTACCCCGCCTCAACCTGGCATCGTTCTGGCTGTGGATGATCGGCGCGGTGTTCGCGGTCTCGTCGATCGTCGTGGGCGCCGTCGACACCGGCTGGACCTTCTACACGCCGTACTCGACGACGACCGGGACGGCGGTCATTTCGATGACCCTCGGGGCGTTCATTCTCGGATTCTCGTCGATCTTCACGGGACTCAACTTCATCGTCACGATTCACAAGATGCGGCCCGAGGGTATGACGTGGTTTCGGATGCCGCTCTTCCTGTGGGGGATCTACTCGACCGCCATCATCCAGGTGCTGGCCACGCCCGTGCTCGGAATCACGCTCCTGTTGCTGGTGGCCGAACGCACCCTCGGCGTGGGAATCTTCGACCCGGCGCTGGGCGGGGATCCGGTGCTCTATCAGCACTTCTTCTGGTTCTACTCCCACCCCGCCGTGTACATCATGATCCTGCCCGCGATGGCGATCATGAGCGAGTTGATGTCGGTGTTCTCCGGGAAACACATCTTCGGATACCGGTTCATCGCCTGGTCGAGCGTCGCGATCGCCCTGCTCAGCTTCCTCGTGTGGGGCCACCACATGTTCACCAGCGGCCAGGCCGGGATCACCAACATGATCTTCTCGGCATTGACCTTCTCGGTGGCGATCCCGTCGGCGGTCAAGGTCTTCAACTGGGTCGCGACCATGTACAAGGGATCGATCCGGCTCGCGACGCCGATGCTCTACGCGCTCAGCTTCCTGTTCCTGTTTTCCATCGGCGGCCTCACCGGTCTCTTCCTGGGGGCGCTGTCCACCGACGTCCACCTGCACGACACCTACTTCGTCGTCGCCCACTTCCACTACGTGATGTTCGGCGGCACGGTGATCGCCTTTCTCGGCGGTCTGCACTACTGGTGGCCGAAGATGTTCGGCCGCATGTACAGCGAGCGGTGGGGGAGCATCGCGGCGCTGCTCGTGTTCGTCGGCTTCAACCTGACGTTCTTCAGCCAGTTCGTCATGGGCAGTCAGGGAATGCCGAGGCGGTACTTCAACTACGTGGATCGGTTCACCAGTTACCACCAGATTTCCACGATCGGTTCCTACGTGCTTGGGCTCGGCTTCTTCGTGATCGCCGGGTATCTGCTGCACTCCCTGGTGCGGGGCGACAGGGCACCGGCCAACCCCTGGGGCGGAGCGACGCTCGAGTGGGAAACATCCTCACCGCCTCCACCGCACAACTTCGACTGCGAGTTCAGAGCCGGCGATCCGTACGACCTGGATGACCTGCGTTATGATCCCGAGATCAAGGGCCACGTTCGTCGCGATCCGGAGTCGATCCGACTCCACCCGAAAGGGGCGCAACAATGACGGGCCACGCCCACGCCCAGGATCCCAACGTCGCCCACCACTTCGAGAATGCCGACCAGCAGTACCAGTCGGCAAAGCTCGGGATGTGGGTGTTCCTCGCTACCGAAATCCTGTTCTTCGGCGGCCTGTTTTGCGCCTACGCGGTGTACCGCGCCAATCATCCGGAGATCTTCGTCTTCGGTCACCACTTCCTGGACAAAAGTCTCGGTGCCCTCAATACCGTCATTCTGATTTGCTCGTCGTTCACCATCGCGTGGGCCGTGCGCGCGGCACAGCTCAAGCAGATTCGCCTCCTCAAGGTGCTGCTGGCGCTCACCCTGGCGTGCGCCGCCGGGTTCCTGTCCGTCAAGTACGTGGAGTACAGCCACAAGTGGAAGCACGGTCTGCTGTGGGCGAGCCGGTACAGCCCCGAGGCCCACCACGGGGAGCAACGGGACCACGCCGAAGAGACCGGCGCTGAGTCCGCGGCGAGCGGAGAGACGACGGAGTCGTCGCCGGAAGCCGTTCAGGAGGGCCTCGAGCGATCAAAGATCGCCCCGGCGGCATCCGGACCTGCCGGGCTCGCGGTCGCGGACGAGCGACCGGGCGAGGAGATCGTCGCCGAGCCCAAGAACGCCCAGGTCTACTTCTCGATCTACTTCCTGCTGACCGGCCTGCACGGTATCCACGTTCTCGGTGGCATGGGCGCGATGGCGTGGTTGCTGTCGCTGGCTCGCCGTGGCGCATTCGATACCGGCCACTTCACCAAGGTCGACATGGTGGCCCTGTACTGGCACCTGGTGGACCTGATCTGGATCTATCTTTTCTTGTTGCTGTATCTGATCGACTAGGAGAGTGACATGGTTGAACACACCGAGCCAGGGGTGCACGTCGCGTCGGTCAAGCTGCTGGTGATCGTGTGGATCGCCCTGATGGTCGGCACCTGGTTGACCGTCTCCGCCACCTACGTGGATCTCGGAGCGCTCAACATCTGGATCGGCCTCGCGATCGCCACCGCCAAGGCCATCCTGGTCGCGCTGTACTACATGCATCTGAGGTGGGACAAACCGTTCAACGCATTCGTGTTCCTGGCGTCGTTCCTGTTTCTGGCGATCTTCGTCGGCATTGCCATGATGGACACGACGCACTACCAGGATGCGGTGATACCCGGTTTTTCCCCGGGGATGGGGAGCTGAGATCGAGGTGCCGCGTGACGGTCGCGAAGAAGGCATGCCGGCCCGATCGATGAGCACGGCATCCAGCGGCGAGCCGGGCGGCCAAGCGGTCGCCACGGCCGACGCGGGGCTGTCGCCTCGACAGCTCGGGATGCGCCTCTTCCTGGTGTCGCTGGGCATCCTGTTCGGAGCGAGCCTCATCGGCTATCTGGTGATTCGATGGCGCGCAGATCAGTGGCCTCCCCCCGGCACTCCGGAGCTCCCACCAGGGCTCTGGGCAAGCACCGCGATTCTGGCAGTACTGAGCGTGCTGTTGGTCGTGGCGGTGCGAAGCGCGCGCGCGGCCGAGACCGTTGCCCTCGGCCGACAGCTGGCAGCGGCCACCGCACTGGCGGTCGCGTTCCTGGCCGCACAGACCGGCAACTGGGGGGGCATGGCGGCCGGCGGAGTGGTTCCCCAGCAGAGCCTTCTGCTGTTTGCGTTCTACGTCCTCACCTTTCTCCACGCCCTGCACGTGCTCGCCGGGGTGGTGCCGCTCGTGCTGGTCACGCTTCGGACACGAAAGGGGCGCTACGTCGACGATCCCGAGCCGGTCGAGCTGGTGGCGGCGTACTGGCACTTCCTCGGCGTGGCGTGGCTGGCGATCTTCGCGGTGCTCTCGATCTGACCGCAGACATCTGGCGCGGCTAGAATTGAGAGCCATGGAAGATCCAGCGACCGACGAATCGAGCGGCTTCGCGTTCAAGCGACTCAACCTGTCATCGAGAATCCTGATCGGATTGAGTGCCGGGATCGCCTGCGGGTTATTCTTCGGTGAGTACTGTGCCTGGTTGTCGGTCGTCGGCGAGGCGTTCATCGACCTGCTGCAGATGACCATCCTGCCCTACATCACCGCGGCCTTGATCCTCAACATCGGGAAGCTGTCGGCGGACCAGGCGCGTCGTCTCGCGGGCCATGCCGGACTCGTGCTCCTCGTGCTGTGGGCAGTGGCCGGCGTGGCGCTGGTCGTGGCACCGCTTGCTTTTCCCGCCTTCGAACATGGTTCATTCTTCAGCTCCACCATGGTCCAGCCGCCCGACGAGTTCGATCCCGTCGGGCTCTACATCCCAAGAAACCCCTTCCACTCCCTGGCCAACAACGTGGTCCCGGCGGTAGTACTGTTTTCAATCTGCATCGGGGTGGCTCTCATCGGTGTCGAGCGCAAGCAGGGACTCATCGATCTGCTGGAGGTGGTGTGCGAGGCGCTGACACGGGTCAGCACCTTCGTGGTGAAACTGACCCCTTACGGCATCTTCGCGATCGCCGCCGCCGCCGCAGGGACGATGACCCTTGAGGAACTGGGCAAGATTCACGCATACCTCGTCGTGTACACGGCCGTCGGGCTCGTGCTAGCCCTCTGGGTGCTGCCGCTCCTGGTCGCTTCGGTAACCCCCTTCAGCTACCGCCAGGTGGTCACGGCGTCGCGGGACGCGATGGTCACGGCATTCGCCACCGGCAAGCTCTTCGTGGTGCTGCCGCTGCTGATCGATGCCACCCGCGTCCTCTTCCAGAAACTGGAGCGGGATCAGCGAGAGGTCGAGGATGCGGCGAGCGTGCTGGTGCCTTTGGCCTATCCGTTCCCTTCGGTCGGCAAGCTGCTCGCCCTCCTGTTCATCCCGTTCGGGGCGTGGTTCGTGGGCAGCCCACTCGCCGGACAACAGATCCCGATGTTGTTCGGCACCGGCCTGCTGTCGCTGTTTGGCAGCCCCCTCGCGGCGATTCCGTTCCTCCTGGATCTGTTTCGGCTGCCGGCGGATCTTTTCAACCTCTTCGTGATGTCCGGGGTGTGGTCGACCAGGATCAGCGACGCGGTGGGGGCGATGCACCTGTTCGCCTTTTCGGTGTTGGCGTCGTGCGCAATGGCGGGGATGGTGCAGATTCGCTGGCGGCAGTTGGCGGCTGTCGGCCTGTCGGTCGGTGCGGTCGCCTTGTTGGTGCTTGGTGGCGTTCGAATGCACCTCGGCTCGGTGATGCGGGGAGCGGCCGACGAACCGGCGCCCATCGACGCCATGACGTATCGGAGAAGCCAGGCTCCACACACGGTGCTGGACCACGCGTCGCCGAACCCCGTGCCGCTGGGTGAAGGTCAATCCCGCCTCGCGCGCATCAAGGAATCCGGTGTGATCCGGGTCGGCTTCGATCCGGAGGCGTTGCCTTTCGCGTACTTCAACGCTGCGGGTGAACTCGTGGGGTTCGACGTCGAGATGGCCCATCGTCTCGCGCTCGAACTCGGCGTCGCGATCGAGTTCGTCCCGTTCCACCTGGAGACCCTGGCCGATCAGCTCGAAGAAGACCACTTCGACGTGGCAATGGGCGGCGTCGTGGCGACCTTCAATCTCCTGGAGACCGCGGTGATCGCCATGTCGGGCATCGAGGTGACCGGCGCTCTGGTGGTCCGCGACCATCTGCGGGGCAACGTCGGCACCCTTGAAGCAATCCGTGCCCTGGACCATCCGAAGTTCGGTGTCGTGGGGTACCCGTGGATCTCGAGCAGGTTCCACGAATGGCTGCCGAACGTGGAGTTGGTGGTGATCGCTGAAAACCACGAGTTCTTCAAGGGTGAGGCGGGCGACGTCATGGCGCTCGTGACGATCGCCGAGACCGGGGCCGCGTGGACCGTCCGCTACCCCGATTTCCACGTCGTGGTGCCGGACGGTGTCGACGTCAAGGGCCAGCTCGCCTATCCGATCGGAGGTGGGGATCTCGCATTTCGGAGCTACGTGGAGCGATGGGCGATCCTGGTGCGTGAAGACGGGACCGCCGACGAGCTGCACGAGCACTGGATACTCGGCGGCGGCGCCAGAATCCGTGGCCCCCGTTGGTCGGTCATCCGCGATGTCCTGCACTGGGTCGAGTAGTCGAGCCGAGATTTCGGCCGGGCGGTCGAGCGACCAGCGACGAGCGACCAGCGACAGCCGGCTGTGCAGGGCCTTTGGCTTCTACTCCCCGCGTCTTCGAACGGCGACGATCACCGCCGGGATGGCCGCGAGCTCGATCACCGCCAGCCCGGCGGCAGTGGCGGTCAGGCCGGCCCAGGGAAGGGCCACGATGCCGATGATGAGGGCGGCCGCCGCCGCGCCCGCCTCGTCGGCGGCGAAGGCGATGCCGGCGCCGCGTCGCGTCTGGCCACGCGCGGCGAGGTCCGCCAGCCCAGGGAACGCCGCCCCGGTAAGAAATCCGCCTGCCACCAGCAACCCGGGCACCACGACCACGGGGAATCGCATCGGCACTCCCAGGGCGACTGCGATCGACAACGCCGTTCCGGTTCCCAGCACCACGGGCAGTCGTGCGGCCCCCGGGGACCACCGGGAGGCTGTCAGGGATCCGGCTGCAAGTCCCCCCATGAATGCAGCGGTGAGGGCCCCGATCTCGGCGTAGACCGAACCGAGGGTCGCCTGCCACGAGGCGATCAGTAGCAGCCACCAGCCCATCGAGCACAGGCCGACAACGGCCGCGGTGGCGCTCGCCGGTGGTCGACGCGTGCCGGCGAGCGCGAGAAGACCAACGGCCAGAATCGCGACGCCGAAGGCGAGGGGCGTCGGGGGCCGACCCTCGAGAGTCCTCGAGAGTTGCAGGATGGAGGGCCGGGAACGGGCCTCGAGGAGACCCGCGGCGAGCAGTACCGCTCGAGGGTGGCTCGTGGTGTTGACCGGTGCAGACGCCGCGCCGACGACCCGGTTGAGAGTCTCGGCGCGGGACGGGTCGACCACGATAGCCAACATCTCGGGGTCAAAGCCCGAGTTCGAGATCCCGCGTCGGGCCCAGCGGCGTTCGAGTTCGGCAGGATCCACGCTGAGCCGCGCCCGTGACCGGCCTGCGACGAGCAAAACCTCTTCGCCGGGAACCGCCACCAACTGCGGGAAGACCTGACGGAGTGTGGTTGCGAGGACTTCGAGAAGCCTGCCCGCGGCCCCCCCCCAGGTAAACGTCGGAGATCTCGAGCCGGATCACCAGGACGCCGTCATCGCTCATGTGGCGACGGCAGGTCCGGAAGAACTCGAGGGTGCGGGTCCGGTTGTGACGGATGGTCGTGGGGTTGCCGTCCCGCAGCACCACGAGGTTCCATGGCCCCTCGCGGGAAAGCACGCGCAGCGGATCCGAAGCGACCGTCCGGAGTCGAGGGCTCGTCAGGCTCTGCTGGAACTCGCGCCCGTACCACCTCGGCAGCACCTCCACCAGCTGTGGATCCTCCTCGACGGTGACGATCTCGTCGACCGGATGCTCGGCCATATGACCGACGGAACCGTCGGTCAGACAACCCAGCGCGAACACCCTTTTCGGGTTCGGATGGAGCAGCATCAGCAGGTGGGCGCGCGGAATCGTTGTGAACGGATTCGGGTAGACGGCGACCAGTCGGCCATCGGCGTAGAGGGTGTTAGGCGTGCCGCCGGCGAGCTCGACCCGCTGGTGGTGGGTCTCCCGCCACTCTGACAGTGATCCCGGGTGGCCGGCCCAGCGCCATGCGGTGTGGGCGAGCAGGTTGCCAGCGGGTCCTGCCGCAGCGCAGGCCATGAGGAAGAGAAGAGCCGCAGCGACCCTGCTACGCGGCCATACCAGGGCCGCGGCCAACAGTCCGGATCCGACACAGATCGCGGCGGCGGCTCCGAGGGGGGCGAGCACGAAGCTCAGCACCAGTCCACCGACGAGCGCTCCGATCGCCTCGAGGGCGTAGGCGCGCCCGGCTCCGCTGTCGCCGAGACCCTCCGCGAGAATAGGGAAAGCGAGTCCGCCGGCCGCCGCTGCCGGGAGCACGGCGATCGTCCACAGCCACAGCGCGTGCCACGTCGTCAGTGTTTCGCCCGGTGCCGCGCCCGTCAGCTCGGGCGCCGCCCGGAACAACACGACGCCGGTCCCGGCAAGGAGCATGACCAGGAACGGCAGCGTGTGGGCCAGGCGATCCGACCCCCAGCGGGTGCCGCACCTCGACCCCGCACCCATCCCGACCAGCCACAGGGCCATCACCGAACCCCACGCGAGCTCGGAACCAGCCATGGCCGCCATCGCTTCCCGGAGCAGCAATGCCTGGGCGATTGCGGTGGCGAAGCCGAGGACGATGACGGTCCTGCGCGCGTCGGTGTACGAGGCGGTATCCAACTCGGACATTATGCCCTGCACGGCGTGAGAGTCGCGACGACGCGAAGCGTCGGTGCGGAGTGCGCTCGGACCCGTCCCCGTCCCCGTCTACGTGTTCGAAGGGAGCGTCGGGTTCCCATCGTGCGATCGGAGGCGGATACGGAAACGGATACGGAGACGGGACCTCCCCTGACTCCGGGCTACGACAGGTCCTCCAACAGAGCCTTGAGGACCGTGTAGAAGCGGTCCACGGACGAGATCTGGACTCGCTCCTCGGGCGAGTGAGCGTTCTGGATCTCGGGTCCGATCGACACGGCGTCCATGTCGGGCATCTTCTCGATCAGCAGGCCGCACTCGAGGCCGGCGTGAATCGCCTTGATTTCCGGTCTTGACCCCAATACCTGCTCGAACACCCGGGCTGTCTTCTTGACGATTGGCGATTCGGGGTTCGGCTTCCATCCGGGGTATGGGTCGTCCGAGCTGACGGTCGCCCCCGACAGGGTGGAGATGGAGGTGATCTGGCGTCCGATAGCGTTCAGCGCCGGCATGATCGACGATCGGTGCGAAGTGATGATCCGGGCGTGGTCCCCCTCGGTCGAGACCACCGCCATGTTGTTCGAGGATTCCACCAGACCGATGACCTCGCGGGACATGGCAAGCACGCCGTGAGGGATCGCGTCGAGCAACCGCAGCAATCGATCCCGGGCATGGACATTGAGAACGTGTTGGAGGTCCTCGGTGTCGTCCAGCGTTTCCACCGCGACCTCGAACTCAGGATCGCTGGAGAGGAACTCCTCCTTGAAGTCCTGGTGACAGGCGTCGGCCGCGGTGCGCAGGCGATCGAGGTCGCCACGATGCACGCGACACGTGGCAAACGCCTCCCGGGGGATCGCGTTGTGCTTGGAGCCTCCCTCGAGCGCGACTACGTCGACCTCGATGGCGGCATCCAGGGCGGCGAGCAGAATCCGGGTGGTGAGCTTGATGGCGTTACCCCGGTTTTCGATGATGTTGAGTCCGGAGTGGCCGCCCCGCAGACCGCGCACCGCGATCCGAATCGGGATCGAAGCCAGCAGGCCTCGTCGGCGAGCCAACGGAAGGCTGGACGTGACGTCGGCGCCTCCGGCACATCCGATGTAGATCGCCGCGTCCTCCTCGGTGTCCAGGTTGATCATAGTGCGGCCCTCGATATTGGAGGGGTCGAGCAGCTTGGCGCCGGTCAAACCAGTTTCCTCGTCCATCGTGCAGAGGATTTCGAGCGGACCGTGGACGCAGGAGGGGTCCTCGGCTACTGCCATCGCGGCGGCGACTCCGATCCCGTTGTCTGCTCCGAGCGTGGTCCCCTTTGCCGATACCCAGTCACCGTCGACGACGACCTCGATGCCCTGCGACATGAAATCGTGGTTTACATCGGAGTTCTTCTCGCACACCATATCGAGATGTCCCTGGAGGACGACGGTCGGCGCGTCCTCGTGGCCGCCCGTGGCGGGAACGCGAATGGTCCGGTTCCCGGCGTCGTCCGTGCGCACCTCGAAACCGCGGCCGGCGGCCCAGGCGTCGACATGGGCGGCGATCTGTCCTTCGTGCTTCGAGGGTCGGGGGATGCTTCGAATCGCGTCGAAATGTGACCAGAGGAGCTTCGGCTCCAGGGACTCGAGTGGGCTGCTCATGGATGTCCTCCTTCATCGGATCCGTCGGTTGGCTCGGCAAGAAGATGTTAACCGATCCCGAGTCTCAGAAATGTGCCCCGAGCAACGACTCCAGGATTTCCAGCGCGGTGAGGGCCCCCCCAATTCGCAGACCGTCCGCCATGGCGGAGATCGCGACGTGTCGCCGATCGTACGAGAGTCGCGGCGGCGTCATCGCCACCCTGTCGGTCTCCGGGGTGGTGTCGAGGCTGAGGGGCTCTTGCCGCACGTCGAAGAGCTGGTCGGCGATGATCGCCTCCCAGATTGCGTTCTCGTCGACCGGCTCGTCGAACGCGAGGCCGAGATACACCGCGTGGCCGTGGAAACAACCTGCCGCTGCTCGGCCGACAGCCACGTCGAGGCCCGGCACGACAATCGCCGCGTCTTCCTGCAGGACATCCTCGGTCCCGGCGACCACGTTGAACGCCAGGACATTGCCCTCGATCAGCTCCTCGACCGGCGCCCCCTGCAGCCGTTGCGCGGCCTGTCTCGCCAGCACCTCGATCGCATCTCCTCCGAGAGACGACACCGGGTCCACCGCCGTAACGGTTCCTCCGACAGGCACAAGATGCCTGAGGGCACGCACCAGGCTCGACACCACCACCAGTGCCGGATGGGCCACGCGGATGTGCGCCGATGGCCAGGAATCCGCTGCACCGGCCGCGGGTCGGCACCGATCCGCCAGCGAAGCGGAGCGCGCGACGTCGACCACCGGCAGTGACGGATCGTCGTCCATGTTGGCGAACAGGTGGCTCAACCTCGGCGTGTCCGTGTCGGACGCGACCAGCACCGCACTGCAGCGCGCGAAGTCGTCGGCCCCGGACAGCTGCGGAATCAGGGCGGGCATGCCTACGAGTTCGGCGATTTGGTGCTCGGCGTCGTCTTCGGTGTGACAGTAGGAGAACTCTCCGACCAGATCGGGGCGCCTTTCGGCGACCGACATGACCTCGCGCCCCATCAGCGTCAGCGGGTCAATCACGAGGAGCTTGTGTGCTACTGGGGCCATCGGACAGTCCTTCCCCGGAATCGGAAGTCGAGCCATTCTTCGATTTACGACCGATCGTCTTCGAGCGCAGAACCTGAACCGGAGCTGACAGGATGTAGATCGCGGCGAATACCGACAGCACGTGCGGCGTCAGAGTGATCAGCGAAAACGCGACGGCTATGGCGAAGAGAGTGGGTGCCGGCCACTGCTTTCGGAGGTTGATGTCCTTGAATGTCCGGTAGGGCAGGTTGGACACCATGAGCAGCGACAGGCACAGCACAAACACCACCACTACGGGAATGAAGTACGGATGCTGCACGGGAGTTGGCGATACCAGCACCAGCATGGCGATGGCGCCTGCACCTGCCGGAGCCGGCAACCCCTGGAAGGTGTGGTCGTCATGGGCGTGGCTGCTGAATCTGGCGAGCCGGATCGATCCGGCGACCAGAAACAGGAACGCGAAGGCCATGCCGACCCTCGGCACTTCCCAGAGTCCCCAGTGGAACGCCAACACCGCGGGCGCCACTCCGAAGGAAACGACGTCGGCGATCGAGTCGTAGATCTCGCCGAATGTCGAGGTGGCGCCGGTCAGGCGGGCAATGCGTCCGTCGAGGATGTCGGCGACGATTGCCGCCAGAATCAACAGCGCCGCCCACTCGAAATCTCTGCGGCTGCTGTGGATGATCGACAGGAAGCCGAAAAAGATATTGGCGACCGTGAAGAGAGAGGGAATGATGTAGATCCCTCGCCGGGGTCGCGTGCGGTCTCTGCGTCGGCGGAGTTTGGGTGCTCTCACGCGGTTTTCAGTTCCGTCTGGGGGCGCCTGGCATGGCTGCACGTGCGGATCGACATTTGCGCGAAGGGCGAACCCTTAGAGAAACGCATCGGGAGTGACCGTGACTGTACCGGTCGGTCTAGGACGCAACCTGACGCAGACGTGCCATCTGGTCCTTGAGGTGCAGCTTGAGTTTCTTGAGTCGCTTCGCTTCCAGTTCCTCGTCCGGAGTCAACCAGGCCTTGTTGTTCAACTCATCGAGACGTTTTTCGTGGGTCTGATGCTGCTCCTGAATCTCCTCGTAGGTGGGATTCACCCGCTCAACCTGCTCGCGGTTTGAGACCATTCCTTTCCTCCTGTTGTCATCGGCGCTCACTCTTTATCGTAGCATCCGCGATGCGGTGCCACAACGGCGTTCGACTGACACTCGCGATTCCTTCACGAGCCGCCCCGGGAATCGGGGCTCGGCCGCGAAGTGGAGTCGAAACGCGGCCGACTCGGTGTCCGCGAAAGACTCGGGCTCGGTCTGCCGGCGTCTGTTCCCCGGCATGCCGCCATCCCGTCAGAAGTAAGGCCGGTAGCCGATATCCTCGTCCTCGATCGGCCCCCTCTGACGGAGCTGTCCGATCCCCACCACGGCCTCCTCACGAGTGGCGAAGGCCATCTCATGCTCGCGGCTCATGATGATCGCTTCCTTCGGACAGGCGTCGACACAGTAACCGCAGAAGACGCAGCGCAGGAGATCGATCTCGAATACCTTGGGCCTCTTCTCCCACTCGACCGTTGCCTCCGGGTCTTCCTCGGCGACGATGTGGATGCAATCCGCGGGACATGCGGTCTCGCACATGTAACACGCGACACAGCGCAGCTGTCCGTCATCTCGGGTGGTGAGGATGTGCCGACCCCGGAGTCGTTCCGAGTACTCCCGCTTCACTTCGGGGTACTGGATCGTCGCCACGTCTCTCTGGCCGAACAGGTTGCGGAGAAAGTGGCGGAGGGTCACCGCCAACCCTTCGAGGATCGGGACCACGTAGATTCGCTCGCCGATCGTCTCCCGAGGCCGATCGACGTTGACGGTCGAGACGTGCTTCATCGGTCAAGCTCTCCAGCGATGATGTTGAGGCTACTCTGAATCGCGATGGCGTCGGACACCAAGTGCCCCTCAAGCATGTGGGGGAATGCCTGGTAGATCGCGAAGCACGGCGGACGTACCTTGACGCGGTACGGCTTTCCGCCGCCGTCGGAGACCAGGTAGTAACCGAGTTCGCCATTTCCGCCCTCGACCGCCGAGTAGGCGTCTCCGGGCGGCACCTTGATACCGTCGTAGATCAGCTTGAAGTGCCAGATCATTGACTCCATCTCGGTGAAGACCTTGTCCTTGGGCGGCAAGGCCACATAGTGGTTGTCGGTGATGACCGGGCCGTCGGGCAGATTGTCGAGGGCCTGTCTTACGATTCGCAGGCTCTGCCGCATCTCTTCGATGCGCACGAGGTAGCGAGCGTACGTGTCGCCGCCCGTGGCAACTGGAACGTCGAAATCGTATTGGTCGTAGCCGTGGTACGGGAACTCCTTTCGGACGTCGTACGCGACACCGCTCGCCCGCAGGCAAGGGCCGGTCCAACCCCAGCCGACCGCCTCCTCCGCCGAGATCATACCGACACCCTCGGTACGATCTCGGAAGATCTTGTTGGAGGTGATCAACGCCTCGACATCGTCGATGAACTTCGGGATGTAACCGAGCAGGAAGCGTACTCTCTCGACGAAATCCGCCGGCACGTCGTGTGCGAGCCCTCCGATGCGGGCGTACGATACGGTGAGGCGTCCGCCGGCGCACGACTCGAGGAGCCCGTAGATCTCCTCCCGGGGCTGGAAGAAGTACCAGAAGTTGGTGAGCGCGCCGACGTCCACGAGCATGGCACCGAGACACACGGCGTGGTCCATGACCCGGGACAGCTCCGACAGGATCACGTGCACCGCCTGGGCACGCGGTGGCGCCTCGATGCCGAGCATCTTCTCGACCGCCAGGGCGAAGCCGGCACCGTTGATGTGGCTCGAGCAGTAGTTGAGGCGATCGGTGTACGAGATGACCTCGTTCCAGCCGTGGGTCTCGGACATCTTTTCGAAACACCGGTGGAGGTAGCCGATCTCACACTCGGCTTTGACGATCAATTCACCATCGAGCCGTGCCACGGTGCGGAGCGTGCCGTGAGTCGCGGGATGCGACGGGCCGATGTTGAGGACCTGTGACTCGAGGTGGTCATCGAGCTTTCCCGTCTCCGTCGCCCACGCGGGCACCATGGTCTCGGCCTCGGTCAGCAGCCACCGTTGTCCCGGGTCGTAGTCCTTTCGCAGAGGGTGCCCCTGGAATGCCTCGTGGGTGAGGATCCGCTTCAGGTTGGGATGGCCGTCGAACTTGATCCCCATGAGATCGTACGCCTCGCGCTCGAACCAATCGGCCGCCTTCCAGACACCGTACGCCGACGGCACCACGGGGTCGGACTCCTCGACCGGTACCCTGATCCGGAACCGGTGCCCGTTCTCCAGGCTCGCGAGGTGATACACGACCTCGAACCTTGATTCGCGATCCGGGTAATCGACGGCGCACAGGTCCGCCAGAAGGTCGCAACCGAGCCGTGGATCGTCCTTGAACCGGCGCAGCACCTCGAGCAGGTGACTGCGGTCCACGATCACCACGGTGTGCCCGTCTTTCGACCGGTCGAAGCTGGCAACCGCACCGTCGGGCAGGAGCTCAGCCAGAGGTAGCTGCTCGGTCGGTGCGTGCGGACTTGAGACGGTCATTGTGAGTTTCTCCGTTCTGGATCATCTCCTGGAGCTTGATGATGCCGTGCATCAGAGCCTCGGGAGTGGGTGGGCAGCCAGGCACGTAGACGTCGACCGGCACGAACTCGTCGACGCCTTGGACGACGTGGTAGGCACGGTAGAAGCCGCCGGTGCAGGCGCAGGCGCCCATCGAGATCACGTATTTCGGTTCCGCCATCTGCTCGTAGATTCGCTTGACCACCGGAGCCATCTTGTCGGTGATGGTCCCGGCGACGATCATGAGATCCGACTGGCGGGGTGAAAATCGAACGACCTCGGCTCCGAAGCGCGACAGGTCGTAGTGCGACGAAACGACCGACATGAACTCGATCGCGCAGCACGCGGTGCCGAACGGCAACGGCCACAGGCTGTTCTTTCGGACCCATCCCAACATGGCGTCCACTCGGGTCGTCAGCAGCGTCGAGGTTCCATCAGGTTGTCGCATCAACCTCTCCCTTCAGGGCACGGTCACTTGGACAACACGCGCGAGTGCGGAGATTACTCCAATCGCATCGGCAGCCCCGCCGGGGGGGCATTATACGGTTTTTCACAAGCGAGTGTCGGTGGGGTTCAAGCGCTTGTTGTCACTCGTGAAACCGCACCCTACCCATGCCCCCGACGTAGGGTGACCGTTTTCTCGCAACCGTTCCCGTCGCCGTCCCCGTTCCCCGCCGAAAAGAAGGATCGCGGTAGACCAGTCAATCTGTGTGAAAGAAGAAAAGCTTCTGCACGTCCCAGGGGGTCGCCGTTCGGGTGCGGGAACGGGAAGGGGAGCGGAAAAACCCTGAGCCGAGAGCAAGGACAGACTACGGGCTGGTGTCAGGGTCGGCAGCTGCAGCACCACGCCCCCGGTCGACGGCGGAGACCTCTACCTGCCACACCGGGGACTCGATGTATTCCGGCGGTCCCCGGTTCGAGCCTTCCTCCTCGGGCGTCGGCCCCCCCTCGACCAGCGTCGGGCCGGGCATGCACTCACATGTCCAGGCGATGGAGCCGTCGGCACGCACGATCGCCCCGAAATCGAGCACGCCGAACGGGCGACAGTGCTCGGTGCAGCCGGTCAAACCCTGGCCGTAGAGCTCGCTGCAGACGTTCTCCCGGGCCTGGATGGCCGAGCCGCTGCACGCCGAGGCGACAGCCATGGCGACCACCAGAGCGAGTGTCGAGAGACGGACGGCTGCCCGCATGTCCCACCCCCGGATCGGCTGCGCCGTTGATCAGAAGTTCCACGAGAGACCGGCGGTGAGTTCGGTACCCGAAAGATCGATGGTGCCGAAGCCCGAGAAGTCGTCGGTCAGCTCGTCCTCGGAGTATCGATAACGGCCTTCCACGAAGAACGACCACCGGAAGCCGAGGGGCACGTCGACGCCCGCCAGACCGAACACCTCGTACGTCCAACCAGTGGAGCGATAGCCGGCGAACACGATCGGCAGGTCGGGGTCGCCGAAGTCGATGAAGCTGCCGCTTTCCTCCAGCCTCCAATTCTGGAATCCGCCGCCGAGGCCGACATAAGGTACCAGTCCTCCGCGTCCGACCCGCCAGACGAACGCCGCGGTCAGGTCCCACAGCTGGAGACTGGTGGTGTGGCTGATGTCACGGCCGTCAGCATCGACCCAGTCGTAATAGGACTGCGTCGCCTTCCCGTTGAAGAAGCTGGCACCGAACAGCACCCCCGACGTGTGCGAGATCCGCCAC
>JBFELO010000031.1:0-36843 GCA_041552055.1 Candidatus Sulfomarinibacteraceae bacterium
ATTCCTTCTCCCCGAGCGATGGGATCGCTTGCGTGGATTCAATGCTACGGGGGCAGTGGCTGAAGCCACCGCCTGAAATCCCCTGTGCAGAAGACGATTTCCCGTAGGCGTGGGCTTCAGCCCACGCCCCACGGACGTTGATCGAAACCGGGGGATTCCATCGGCCTGAGAACGGGCAATCTTCAATCTTCAATCTGCAACCTCCAATCACCCTCCCCATCCGGTATCCCTCGATCTCTGAAAGGCCTTTTTCTTTGAGTATCGGTATCCTGGCGGTATGGGCAAGGCGGAGTGGGGTACCGATCCCGAGTTCTTCGGACCGCGGCACGCTCACCGCGAGCGGCGAATCGTGCGGGAACTCGAACACCGCGTCGCGGGGGAGCGGCTTCATCTGGAATGTGCAGCAGGCGTCGGATCGCTGTCGCTGACCCTCGCGAGAACCGGTCTGACCGTGGTGTCGGCGGACAGTTCGCTGCGATCACTCGCCTACGTCGTGCGGGCGACGCGCGCCGGCGCTTGCGCTGGCACGGTCCTGCCCGTCGTTGCCGACATCACCCGGCTGCCGTTCGCGGACGGGACGTTCGGCAGCGCCACCAGCGCCGAGACCCTGGAGCACATCGACGACCACCGAGGTGCTGCGCGCGAACTCGGACGCGTGCTCGCACCGGGCGGCTGGCTCGTGGGCACGGTTCCCGCCGATCCCGGTCAGTGGTCGGACTGGGACGACTGGGGCGGTCACCTGCGACGGTACGACCCCGCCTCGATGACCGAGGTCCTGACCGAGGTGGGGCCGCATCCCCGGATCACGGTATGGGGCTGGCCACTGCTTCGGTTGTACGACGACCAATTCCTGAAGCGGGTCAACCGACGCCGACTCCGGAGCTGCCTGCCGGTCGACCGGGACCCCGCCCTGCGCAGGGTCTCCAGCCTCGGCAGGAAGCGGTGGCTGGTGCGGGTCGTACGGGGGCTGTTCGAGCTGGACCGTGTCTTCGACGGCGCGCGCTGGGGCGTCGGGCTGCTGTTCGCAGTTCAAAAAACCCGACAGAACTCATGATCACCGGCCTTTGCACACCCGTCCAGGTCCTGGCATACTGACACCCGTTACAATTGCACGTATGAGAATTTGAGGAATCTCTCAATCAGAGGTTTTCAGATGGTACCGCTGAGCTGGTATGTCGTTCTCGGAGGCGCGGTCTTCTGCGTTGGGATTCTCGGATTCCTCATCCGCCGGAACATCATCATCATGCTCATGTCCATCGAATTGATGCTCAACGGCGTCAACATCACCCTGATCGCTTTCAATCACTACCTGCAGGACATGCGGGGCCAGATCTTCGTGCTTTTCATCATTACCATTGCCGCCGCCGAGGTGGCCGTGGGGCTCGCTCTCATGATCGCTCTGTTCAAGAACAAGCAGACCGTCAACATCGACGAGCTGGACATCATGAAGTGGTGACGCCGATGCGCTGCATCCGGATTTCGAACACCCCGGCGGCCGAGGGCTGATGGAAGCGATCTCCTCGATACGGCCACTACTCGCGGTTCTGGTTTCTGCGGCCGGGGTCGTCCTCATCATCGCCAACAAGAACCGGCCAAATCTCCGGGAGCTGTGCTCGGTGGTGGCGGGTGTCGTCAAGTTGCTGCTGGTGCTATCCATGGTGCCGGCCATCGTCAGAGGATCCACCATCGAGTACACCCTGTTCCGTCTGTTGCCGGGCATGGACATCGCGTTCCGGGTGGACGCGCTGGGGCTGCTGTTCGCCCTCGGCGCCTCACTGCTGTGGATCCTGACCACCTTTTACTCGATCGGCTACATGCGCGCCCTGAACGAGCACGCTCAGACACGGTATTACGCGTGCTTTGCCGTCGCCCTGTCATCCACCATGGGTGTCGCATTCTCGGCGAATCTGTTCACGATGTTCCTGTTCTACGAGGGCCTCACCCTGAGCACCTACCCCCTGGTGGGCCACAAGGAAACGCCGGAGGCCAGGTCCGGCTCGCGCAAGTACGTGATCTACCTGCTCGGCGCCGCCAAGAGCTTCCTTCTGACCGCCATCATCGTGACCTACAACCTCACCGGGACACTCGACTTCTCGAGCGAGGGGCTGTTCCCGGCGGCTCTCCAGGCGGCACGACCCGAGCTGCTGTCGGTGGTCTTCCTGCTGTTTCTGTTCGGCTTCGCGAAGTCCGCTCTGATGCCGCTGCACGGCTGGCTTCCCGCGGCGATGGTGGCACCGACCCCCGTCAGTGCGTTGCTGCACGCGGTGGCGGTGGTCAAGACAGGGGTCTTCGCGGCCCTGCGGGTCACGCTGTTCGTGTTCGGCATCGACTGCGTGCGGAACATCGGCATAGACGGTACCTTCATATTTCTCGCATCCACGACCATCATCACCGCGTCGGTGATCGCTCTGACGCGAGACAACCTCAAGGCGCGTCTCGCCTACTCCACCGTCAGCCAACTGTCGTACATCCTGCTCGGCGCCGCGCTGCTCACCCCCAGCGCGATCGTCGGCGGGGTCGTGCACATCACCTTCCACGCGGTCTCCAAGATCACCCTGTTCTTCTGCGCGGGATCGATCTACGTCTCATCTCATCTGACCGAGATCAGCCAGCTCGGCGGGATCGGCAGGAGGATGCCGTGGACCATGGCGGCGTTCGCGGTAGCGACCCTGAGCATGATCGGCGTGCCGCCCGCTTGCGGGTTCGTCAGCAAGTGGTACCTGCTGACCGGCTCGGTGGAGCGCGACAGCATGGCCGTGCTGGCGATGCTGCTGTTCAGCTCGCTGCTCAACGCAGCCTACTTCGTGCCGATCGTCGTCGCTGCCTTTTTCGGGCGACAGGGGCCGGCAACCGATCCGACGGTTGAGATCACCGAGATTCCGCTGGTCGTCGTTCCCCTGGTGCTGACCGCCGTGGCCAGCATCGTTCTGGGTCTGTTTCCCGGCTTCGTCATCCAACTTGCCGAGGCGGTGATCCGGTGAACATCTTCGAGAAGATCCTGGAGCATCCGGTTCGATTCAAGCGGATCAAACGCGTCGGGATGATCTCGCTCGCGGTGATCGTCCTGTTCGAGGTGTTGGTGGTCAACGTGCTGCACCTCGGCCACCCGCACTTCTGGTTCGAGAAGATCCCCGGCTTCGGATCTCTGTACGGTTTGATCTCGTGCGTTCTGATCATCGTGGTGTCGAAGTTCATCGGACTGCGGTGGCTGATGCGCCGCGAGGACTACTATGACTGACTGGATCCACCCCGGACTGGTGCTGATCCTGGGCGCGGTCCTGGTGCCGTTGTTGAAGGGGCGAGCCAAGCGAAGCTACCTCATCGCCCTTCCGAGTGCGGCGCTCCTGTGCAGCATCCTCAGTACGGAGGGGATCTTCGGGAGCTTCTCCGTCCTGGGTTACGACGTGGTATTCGGCAGGGTCGACCGGCTCAGCCTGATCTTCTCCTACGTCTTCTCCATCATGGCGGTGATCGGCTTCGTATACGCCCTTCACGTCAAGGACGACGGCCAGCACATGGCGGCCCTCGTCTACTCGGGTGCCGCGCTCGGGGTCACCTTTGCCGGGGATCTGCTGACCCTGTTCCTGTTCTGGGAGGTGCTGGCGTTCTCGTCCGTTTTCCTGGTCTGGTCTTCCCGGAATACGTTGGCGCTCGGCGCAGGGTTCAGGTATCTGTTGGTGCACGTGGCCGGGGGCCTGTGCCTGCTCGCAGGCATCAGCCTCCACATCGGGGCGACCGGGTCGGTTGCGTTCGACTCGATGATGCCGTTCACCGGCGGACCTGCCTTCTATCTCATCCTCGTCGGTTTCATCCTCAACGCGGCGGTCCCGCCCCTCGGGGCGTGGCTCGCCGACGCCTATCCCGAGGCGACCATCACCGGCGCGGTCTTCATGACCGCGTTCACCACCAAGTCGGCAGTGTACGTGCTCATCAGGGGCTTCCCCGGTACCGAGCTTCTCGTCTGGCTGGGCGCGGTGATGGCGATCTACGGGGTGGTCTACGCGGTGTTGGAGAACGATGCCCGGCGACTGCTGGCCTACCACATCATCAGCCAGGTCGGATACATGGTGTGCGGTGTCGGCATGGGAACCACGCTCGCCCTCAACGGGGCGTCGGCCCACGCCTTTGCCCACATCCTCTACAAGGCCCTGCTGTTCATGGGCGCCGGCGCGGTGATGTACACCACCGGGAAACGCAAGCTCACCGAGCTCGGCGGGATGTACAAGAGCATGCCGATCACCATGATGCTGTACATGATCGGCGGGTTCTCGATCTCTGCCGTGCCCCTGTTCAGCGGCTTCGTCAGCAAGTCGATGGTGGTGTCGGCAGCGGCCGAGGACCACCGCCGGTGGATCTTCCTGATGCTGACCCTGGCGTCGTCCGGGACCTTCCTCCACACCGGGCTCAAGCTTCCCTACTACATGTTCTTCGGCAAGGACGCCGGCATCAGGACCGGCGAGGCACCACGCAACATGTTGATCGCGATGGGTTTGGCATCCGTGCTGTGCATATTCATCGGCGTCTTCCCAGAGACGCTGTACTCGGTGCTGCCGTTCGGGGTCGAGTACGTTCCGTACACCGCGCACCACGTGGTCTCGACCCTCGGCATCCTGGGGTTCACCGCGCTCGGCTTCTTCCTGCTGCTCAGGCAGCTCGATCCCAAGCCGACGATCAGTCTCGACACCGACTGGATCTACAGAAAGGGGGCGAAAGCGTTCGTTCGGTTGGTGGCCAAGCCGATCAGCTGGATCGACGACAACATCGTCGGCGAGGTCTACGAGTGGATCGTGCGCGGCCCGGTGCTGAGAGTGGCGCAGCTGTTCCTGAAGGTCGACGGCAAGGTGATCGACGGCACGGTGCACGCCGTGGGGTCACGGACTCTCGGGTTGAGCCAAGTGTTGCGAGTCCTGCAGAGCGGACAGGCCAATCACTACGCCATCGTGCTGGCGCTGGGTGCACTCGTCCTCGTTGTCGCGAGCTTCGCGCTCATCTGAGGTGGCACGGAATGGAAGCAGACGTCGTCGCCCCCGCCGGATTCCCAATCCTCACCGCGATCACATTCCTGCCACTCCTCGGCAGCCTCGTCCTGCTTCCGTTGAAGAGTGAGCACCACATCCGCTGGGCCAGTCTCGCCATCACAATCGCGACGCTCATCCTGGCGCTGCCGCTGCTCACCGACTTCGACAAGTCCACACACCACATGCAATTCGTCGAGACTCACTCGTGGATCCCGGCCTGGGGTGTCGACTACGCGGTCGGGATCGACGGAATCAGCGTGCTGTTCGTGGTGCTCGCCGCTCTGCTCAACGTGCTCAACGTGGCCGTGTCCTGGCGGGCTATCGACAGGAGGGTCAAGGACTTCTTCGTGGCCCTGCTGATCATGGAGACCGCCATGATCGGTGTCTTCGTCTCCCTGAACCTGTTCCTCTTCTACCTGTTTTGGGAGCTCATGCTCATCCCCATGTTCCTCCTGATCGGCGTATGGGGCGGCCCGAACCGGGTGTACGCCGCTGTCAAGTTCTTGTTGTTCACCCTCGCCGGCAGCGTTCTCATGCTGATCGGGATTATCGTGCTGTTCCAGGCCGGAGGCGGGACCCTGGATCTCCGTGCGTTGGCCGAAATCCGACTGCCTACCGGTCTTCAGTTGTGGCTGTTCTTCGCATTCTACGCGGCATTTGCGGTCAAGGTACCGATGTTTCCACTCCACACCTGGTTGCCGGATGCCCACACCGAGGCGCCGACCGCCGGCAGCGTCATTCTGGCCGGGATCCTGCTCAAGATGGGCGCCTACGGTTTCCTGAGAATCTGCCTGCCGCTGTTACCGAATGCCACTCGTAGGCTCATCGTGCCGATGCTCGTTCTGTCGGTCGCAGCTATCGTGTACGGCGCCTACGTGACATTGACGCAGACCGACGTGAAGCGCCTGATCGCCTACTCGAGCGTCAGCCACATGGGCTTCGTGACTTTGGGTATCTTTACGCTATCCACCGCCGGATTGGAGGGCGGCATCATCCAGATGATCAACCACGGCATCGTGACCGGCGCACTCTTCCTGTGCGTAGGGATCATCTACGAACGAACCCACTCGAGGGAGATCGAGGACTACGGCGGATTGTCACGGCTTGCACCACGGTTCGCGGCCTTGTTCGGGGTGTTTACGCTGGCGGCGATCGGCATGCCCGGCTTGAACACCTTCATCGGCGAGTTCCTTGTCATCAGCAGCGGATTCGCCACCCGGCCGATCTACGGCGTCCTGGCGATCGTCGGCGTGTTGCTGGGTGTGACTTACATGTGTTGGCTCTTCTATCGGCTGGTGTTGCGGGAGGCCGGGGCGCGGGTTCATGAGACGGTCTTCGACCTCAACGCGCGAGAGGTGCTGCTGCTTTTGCCGCTGGTATTTCTCGTGATCCTGATCGGAGTCCAACCCGGGCTGGTCCTCAGCTATATGCACGCCTCGGTGGGACACCTGCTGGACCAGGTGGGAGCGGCCGTGCCATGACTCCAGGCGTACGACCGGATCCCGCCGGCGTGAGGTAGGGATGATCGAGTCGATGGTGGACGCGAACGGCTCGATGTGGGCTGGGGTCGAGTACCTCGTGCCGGAGTTGATTCTCGTGGGGGCCGCGTCCCTCCTGATTCTGCTGGATCTGCTTTGCAGGAAAAAGGAGGTCGTCGCCTTTGCCGGCATCGCCGGCTGCCTGGCTGCCCTCGTGACGGGATTCACTCTTCTGGGGTCCGCGGCCCCGGCCGTCGTGCTCAACGGGATGTTCGTCTTCGACGGCTACGGCAGCTTTTTCAAGCTGCTGTTCTATCTCACGTGCATCATGACCATCTGTATGTCGTTGAGGTATCTGCGCGTCGAGCGGGTCGGGTTCGGTGAGTACTACGCTCTCCTGCTGCTGTCCACGGCGGGCATGATGTTCATGGCTTCGGCAGGAGATCTGATCGTCCTTTTTTTGGGGCTCGAGCTGATGACCCTCAGCTCCTACGTCCTCATAGGAATCAGGAGAGACAGCCTCCGGTCCAACGAGGCGGCCATCAAATACTTCCTCCTGGGTGGCTTCTCGACCGCGTTCCTGCTGTACGGGGTGGCCCTCATCTACGGTCGGACTGGGACCACGCAGATCAACGAGGTCGCTTCGATTCTGGCCCTGGAAGCGGAACCCGGGGACCTGACCGTTCTCCTTCCCGTTGTCTTCCTGGTGGTGGGGTTCGGCTACAAGATCGCCGCCGCACCGTTCCACATGTGGGCCCCGGACGTGTACGAAGGTGCGCCGACGCCGATCACAGCCTTTCTGTCGGTGGGACCAAAGGTCGCGGCCTTCGCGGCGGTCGGTCGGGTGTTCACAGTGGGGTTTGACACGGTGCCGGAGCTGTGGACCCGTCTGATCATGGTGCTCGCTGTGCTATCCATCTCGGTCGGCAGCATCCTCGCGTTGGCGCAGACCAACGTGAAGCGGATGCTCGCGTACTCGTCGATCGCTCACGCCGGGTTCGCGCTGCTCGGCCTGATCGCCGGTGGCCCGGGCGGCCTGACCAGCATGATGGTGTACCTGGCGATCTACGGATTGATGAACCTCGGAGCGTTCGCCGTGGTAATCGCTCTGAGAAGGGAGGGGGTCCAAGGCGAGACTCTGAGCGACTTCGAAGGCCTCGCCAAAGCCCATCCGGTCACGTCGGTCCTGATGCTGATCTTCATGTTCTCGCTGGTAGGCATCCCACCGACGGCGGGGTTTGTCGGCAAGTTTGCGGTTTTCGCGGCGGTGATTCGGGCCGGATACACACCTCTGGCGGTCATCGGTGTGGTCTTCAGCGTGGTGTCCGCCTTTTTCTACCTGAGGGTGGTGATCTTGATGTACATGAGGGAGCCAGAATCGGAGGAACCCTTGTCGACATCTCTCCCGCTCAACCTCGTTCTCGCTGCCACCGTGGCGGCGATCATCGTTCTCGGTGTTTATCCCTCTCCGCTGCTTGATTTCGCACAATCGGCGTTGACCGGATGGGAGCAGGCTCTGCCGCAACCGGTCGGAGGTCCACTGCAGGAGAATTATGGCTTGTTTGAGTTGTTGTTCATATATAGTAATTAGGATAGATTACGGATAACCGTTTCGACCCGAACTTACCGGTGGGATCAAGCGAATGGAAAGCGTCCCTGGAACTTACCTTCCATCGATCTACTTCCCGGTGATCGTCGTGTTCGTGGTCGCGGCGGCCGCTCCGCTGGCTCCACTGATCCTGGGATATCTGGTCAGGCCACGCCGATCCTACGCCCGAAAGCTGCTGCCGTACGAGTCCGGGAACCCTCCTGTTGGCGAACCCAGGTACCGGTTTTCGGTGAAGTTTTTCATCATCGCCATGCTGTTCGTCGTGTTCGACGTGGAGGTGGCGTTCCTCTACCCCTGGGCGGTCGCGTTCGACCGGCTCGGTCTGTTCGGCTTTATCGAGATGACGCTTTTCGTCTACTTCCTGGTCATCGGTTACCTCTACGCATGGCGCAAGGGGGCCTTCGAATGGCGGTGAAACACGGCGATGGCGCCGGCCGATTCCCGTTGGGCACTTTGGACGCCGACCTCATCGACGTCGGCGAGGGCATACGAATGGTCCCCGGGGCCCACGTCCTCATCGGCACCATCGACAAGTTCGTCAACTGGGGCCGTAGCTCGTCGCTGTGGGCGATGACCTTCGGCCTCGCCTGCTGTGCCATCGAGATGATGGCAACCGGATCGAGCCACTACGACCTGGACCGCTTCGGCATCGTGTTCCGGGGCTCGCCACGGCAGTCGGACCTGATGGTGGTCGCCGGCACCGTCACCAAGAAGATGGCCCCGATCGTTCGCCGGGTCTACGACCAGATGGCGGAACCGAGATACGTCATCTCGATGGGCAGCTGCGCCTGTACCGGCAACATCTTCGACACCTACTCCGTGGTTCAGGGCTGCGACACCTTCCTGCCCGTCGATGTCTTCGTCCCCGGCTGTCCACCACGACCGGAGGCCCTGATCGACGGGATCGTGAAGCTCCAGCAGAAGATCGAAAAGGAGAACTTCAGATGGAGCCGATGGAGATAGCCGCCGCGCTGGCCGGCGAGTTTCCCGATGAGGTGATCGACGAGCGGAGCTTTCGCGGCCAAGTGGCTGTCGCGGTTCACCGCGACAACATCCTCGACGTCTGCCACTTCCTGTACGACGATCCCCGGATCGAGATGAACTTTCTCTCGGACCTGTGCGCGGTGGACTTTCCCGACAGAGCACTTCGCTTCGAGGTGGTCTACAACCTGTACTCTCTCGGTCACAGGCACCGTATCAGAATCAAGGCCCCCGTCCCCGAGGATGACCTCGTGATCGACAGCGTCGTGCCCATCTGGCGGGCCGCGGACTGGTTCGAACGCGAGGTGTACGATCTCTTCGGCGTCACCTTTCGCGGCCATCCGGACCTGCGGCGCCTGCTGCTGCCCGACAACTGGCGCGGTTACCCGCTTCGCAAGGACTACCCCCTCAGGGGACCGGAGGACTGGGAGTACCCGGAATACGAGGAGGCGATGGAGTTGCACCGTCACGATGACGACTGGACCGTAAAGTAGGAGATCTGCGGATGTACAACGATCCGGGATCCCGGTGGGATCGATGACCATGGCCGACGAACCGAAAGCCGGCACCACTGTCGAACGTGATGCGGACCCGACCGCACACCTGGAGACCAAGGACCTCACGCTGAATCTGGGTCCTCAGCATCCAGCGACACACGGAGTGCTTCGGCTCGAGGTTGATCTGGACGGCTTCACCGTCGTCAGGTGCACCCCTCATGTCGGTTATCTCCACCGCGGCGTCGAAAAGCTCGCCGAGAATCGGAACTACCTCCAGATCATCCCGCTCACCGACCGCCTCGACTACGTGTCCTCGATGACCAACAACGATTCGTACTGCACGGCGGTGGAGAGGCTGTGCGGCATCGAGGTGCCGGAGAGGGCGCTGTACATCCGCACCATGGTCGCGGAGATGTCGCGGATCGCGAGCCACCTGCTGATGCTCGCCACGCACGCCCTCGACATCGGCGCAATGACTGTTTTTCTCTACTGTTTCCGCGAGCGAGAGAAGCTGCTCGACCTGTTCGAGCGGCTGTGCGGTGCCCGGCTGACCGTGAGCTACCCGAGGATCGGCGGTGTCCAGCGGGACACCGAGGACGAGTGGTTGGAGGACGTGTACGCGTTTACCGAGGAGTTTCCTGGTCGGGTGGACGAGTACGAGACCCTGATCGATCAAAACCGTATCTGGTTGCAACGCACCAAGGGAGTCGGGGTCATCTCCTCCGAGGAGGCGATCAACTGGGGCCTCAGCGGTCCGACCTTGAGGGGGTGCGGTGTCCCCTACGACGTGAGGAAATTCGCGCCGTACGGGGTGTACGACAGGCTCGATTGGGAGGTGCCGACCGGCTCGAACGGCGATGTGTACGACCGCTACCGGGTCAGGATGGAGGAGTTCCGGCAGTCGAACTCGATCGTCAGGCAGTGTATCGAGGCGCTGCCGTCCGGTCCGTTCATCGCGGACGCTCCCAAGTTCGTGCTGCCGGCAAAGGAGGCTCTGTTCGAGAACATGGAGAGCCTCATCCACCAGTTCGCGCTGATCACCGACGGCCCGCCGGTCCCGGCAGGGGAGTTGTACGTGGCCACCGAGACACCGCGCGGCGAGTTCGGCGTGTACATCGTCAGTGACGGAAGCGGTAAGCCCTACCGGATGAAAATCCGGGCGCCCTCGTTCGTCCATATCTCGGCCCTCACAAAGCTGTGCAAGGGCGGTCGGCTGGCCGACGTAATCGCCATTATCGGCTCCATCGACATCGTCATGGGAGAGTGCGATCGATGACCCTCAGCGGCGCCGCGATCAGGGAGATCGAGCAGCTCAGGGCGAAGTACCCGGAGCCGAGGGGCGCGCTGATACCGGCGTTGTACGTGGCAGAGCGGGAGTTCGGCTGGCTCAACTCCGCCGCCCTGGAATCCGTCGCGAATGCGCTCGCCCTGCCGTCCGCCGTCGTCCGGGGAACGGCCTCGTTCTACCACCTCTACCGTCACCGCGAGATGGGCAAGCACCTGATCCAGCTGTGCACCAATATCTCGTGCATGATCCTCGGAGCGGAGGGATTGGAGGTTGTGCTGAGGGAAAAGTACGGGTTGAAGCCGGGAGGCACCACCGAGGACGGCCGGTTCTCGCTGATCATCATGGAGTGCATAGGCGTTTGCGACGGCGCCCCGGCGATGCTGATCGACACCGATTTGTACGAGGACCTTTCCGAGGAGAAGCTCGGCGAGATTCTCGCGAGCTACGAGTGAGCAACCACATGTTGAAACGGCTGTTGAATAACACGGACGCGCCCGACTCGGCCGAGATCGATGAGTACATGAGGGTCGGCGGGTACCGGGCCCTGAAGGTGGCGCTCGACGCGTCGCCGAGCGACGTTGTGGAGGAGGTGAAACAATCGAACCTGCGGGGCCGCGGCGGGGCCGGCTTCCCCACCGGGCGAAAGTGGGAGTTCGCGGTGGCCGCCGAGGGATCTCCAAAGTACGTCGTCTGCAACGCGGACGAGGGCGAACCCGGCACCTTCAAGGACCGGGTCCTGATGGAGAAGAACCCCCACCTGCTGATCGAGGGGATGGTGATCGCGAGCCACGCGATCGGGGCCGAGCACGGCTATATCTACCTCCGACGGGAGTATCCCCGCGCCCTCGACCGCCTCGAGCGCGCCATCCACGACGCGTACGAACACAAGATTCTGGGGGACGCGGTTTGCGGCACATCGCTGCGGTTCCACCTCGAGGTCTTTCAGGGTGCCGGTGCCTACATCTGCGGTGAGGAGACCGCGTTGATCGACTCGCTCGAGGGCAGGCGCGGCCAGCCCCGGACGCGACCGCCGTACCCGGTCACAGCCGGTCTGTGGGGCAAGCCGACGGTCGTCAACAACGTCGAGACCCTGTGCAACATCCCGCTGATTCTCGAAATCGGAGGCGCCGCCTACGCGAAGATCGGAACACCTTCGTCTCCCGGGCCAAAGCTTTACTGCATCAGCGGTTGCGTGCAGAAACCCGGGGTTTATGAGCTGCCCATGGGAACGACCTTGAGGGAGTTGATCTTTGACCACGCCGGTGGGATGAGGAACGGCCACCGGCTCAAGGCGGTCATCCCTGGTGGACTCTCGGTCCCGGTCGTCCCGGCTGACGCCATCGACTGTCCGATGGATTTCGACTCGCTGTCCGAGATCGGCAGCTCCCTCGGCTCGGCCGGTGTCATCGTAATGGACGAGACCGTGTGCATGGTTCGAGTCGCTCACAGAGCCGCGCACTTCTACGAGGTCGAGTCGTGCGGCAAGTGCGTTCCGTGTCGCGAAGGCACGGGATGGCTCGGGAAGGTGCTGGCGCGGATTCTGGTTGGCAACGCCGAACCGGCGGACCTCTCGCTCATCGATGGAATCGCCGGCGCGATCTACGGCAACACCTTTTGTCCGCTCGGTGACAGCGCGGCAGAGGTGGTGACATCCATCGTCAAGCACTTTCGGGACGAGTTCGCGGAACACATCGAGGGCGGCGGATGCCGCGCGGAAGTGGCATGAGCGACGGCGTAACAACGATCACCATGACGATTGACGGCAGGGAGCTCGAGGTCCCCGAGGGTACGCGCGTGTTGCGGGCGGCGAGAGCGGCCGGTATCTCGATCCCGTCGTTGTGCGATTACGAGCTCGTCGAACCGTTCGGTGCATGTCGCATGTGCCTGGTCGAGGTGGAAGGAATGCCGAGATTGCAGACGGCGTGCACCCTGCTCCCGGCCAACGGCATGACGGTGATCACCGAGTCCGAGGTGCTGACAAAGGCACGCCGCGATGTCCTGGAGCTGTTGCTGATCAACCATCCCCTCGACTGCCCGTTCTGCGACAAGTCCGGCGAGTGTGACCTCCAGCACATGGTCCTCAAGTACGGCCCCACGACAGGCCGCTACACGGAGGAAAAGCGGTTGGTGCCGGCGGACCACTCCGACCACTTGCTGGCACGCACCATGGAGCGGTGCATCGCCTGTGAGCGCTGCGTCAGGATCTGCGACGAGGTCCAGGGGGCATCGGCCCTGACCATGGTTGGGAGGGGCGGTGACACGCGGATGGAGCCGTTTTCTCCCGATGCCTTCGACTGCGAGTACTGCGGCAACTGCCTGCCCGCGTGCCCGGTCGGAGCCATCCTGAGCACCCTCGAGATGCACAACTACCGACCGTGGCAGATCGACCGTGAGGTCGAGACTGTCTGCGGCCACTGCGGCGTCGGGTGCCGATTGGTCGTGCAGGTCAGGGACGAGTCGATCGCCCGCATCGCCTCCCACCCCGGCCTCGGTTTCAACCGCGGTCTACTGTGCGCACTCGGGCGCTTCGGCCACGAGTACGTGGGCAGCGAGGACAGGCTGTCCACGCCCCTGATCAGGAGGGAAGGCGACCTCGAAGAGTGCTCCTGGGAGGAGGCGATCTCGTTCGTCGCAGAGAGACTCCTACGGATCAGGGAGATCCACGGAGGCGTCGCCATCGCGGGAGTCGCGTCTCCCAGGTGCACGAACGAGGACAACTACGTCTTCCAGAAGTTCCTCCGCGTCGGATGCGCCTCCAACAACATCGACTCGCTCTCCCGCCTCGGCTTCGCTGCCGCGCAGCATTACCTCGAGTCAATGCTCGGATCCGGGATTACGGCCAACCAGATATCTTCCATCAACGGCTGCGACGCGATCCTCGTCGTCGGCGGTGACCCGACCGCCATCAATCCGATCCTCGGAACGACAATCAGGCAGGCTGCCCGACACGGGGCACGGGTCGGTGTGCTCGGACATGCGCCCGGACTCGAACGGTTCACAGCCGCCGAGGTGGTGCCCGAGTATGTCGAAGAACCCGCCGTCCTCGAGGCGCTTTTGGTGGAGGTCGCAGCCGCGAGTGAACTCACCGACGGAGCCATCGACCGGAAGATCAGCGCTTACGTCGAGGAGATGCGGCCGTCGTGCCCGCCGCCGGACGGGTTCGTGGACCTGGTCGATCTACTCGTCACCGCCGCCGCGCCCGCGATCGTGTTGGGACCGGAGTTGGTGCAACGCAGCGACGGATATCGGGCGCTGGCCTCGGTGGCGGGCCTCACCCGCGTCCTGGGAGCACGCCTGTTCCTGTTGGCGGAGGGGCCCAACGAACAGGGTCTGGTCGACGTGGGGTGCGTGCCCGACCGCCTTCCCGGAGGAGTTCCAGTCGGGGACACCTCAGCCGGGAAAAAGCTCGCGGAAATGTGGCGCGGGTCGGTTCCAGAAACTCCCGGCCTGTCGCTGATGGAGCTGGTGGAGGCGGCGGGGAGGGACGTCAGGGCACTGTACGTGATGGGCGAGAACCCCGCTTTCAAGCTGCCGAATGGCTCGCACGTCCACGGCGCCTTGAGCGCGTTGGAATTGCTCGTCGTGCAGGACATCTTCCTCACCGAGACCGGGCTCTTGGCCGATGTGGTTCTGCCGGCACTGGCGTGGTCGGAGCGCGACGGAACCTTCACCAACATCGAGCGCAGGGTCCAGCGGACCAAGAGGGCGGTGGCCCCGAGATTCGGCAGGGCCGACTGGAAGATCGTGTGCGACCTGGCGGCGGCCATGGGGCACCCGATGGACTATGCGGGACCGGACCAAATCCTGGAGGAGCTGATTCAGGCGTCGCCCCTGTATGAGTGTCTGAGTCACGGGAGTCTGGACGGGGATGGATGGCTGGTTCGTCGGGACCTCCAGCCGCAAGAACTCGAGTTCCCGACCGGCCCATGGATTCAAGCGGTGCGGAGAGAGGGGCGGAACGGTGTCTCCCTCGGAATCGAAAGGTCGTTGTTCCATTCGGGTACGACCTCCAGGCATGCTCCGGCCCTGCGGCCGATTTGCCCCGAGGCCACCGCCAAGCTGAGCTCCTCTCTCGCCAACGAGCTGGCACTCCGGGACGGAGAACTCGTGCGGTTGTCGACTCCTCAGGGTAGCGTGACGGTACCGGTCCAGATCGATCTCTCGATCCGAGACCGAAGGGTTCTGTTGTGCAACCACTACGAGGGTAAGGGAGTGCTCGGCCTCCTCGACTACACCGTCGACCCGGTAACCAAGGCACCGGGGCTGGAGGCCTGCGGGGTGCGAATCGAGAAGGTGGAGGTGGAGGAGGCATGAGCCTCATCGACGTCGCCCTGATGGTGCTCGTCATCGCGACGATGATCACCCTGACCCTGGGCCACGTCGCCTATGCCGTGTACTTCGAGCGCAAGGTCGTGGCGCACATGCAGGGCAGGCTCGGTCCCATGAGGGTCGGCCCGCACGGGTTTCTCCAGCCGATAGCCGACGGTATCAAGCTGTTCTTCAAGGAGGACGTGATTCCGTCGACGGCCGACAAAACCATCTTCTTCATGGCGCCACTCATCAGCGCCTTCGCCGCTCTCGCCTCGATCGCGGTGGTTCCGTTCTGGGACGGGTTCGCCATTTCGCACATCAACATCGGTCTGCTGTACATCCTGGCGCTGTCCTCGGTGGGCGCCTACGGCGTCATTCTGGGCGGCTGGTCGTCCAACTCCAAGTACGCGTTCCTGGGCTCACTCAGGTCCGCGGCCCAGGTGATCAGCTACGAGATCGCGATGGGTATGAGCCTGATCGGCGTCATTCTGCTCGCCGGCAGTACCGACCTGGCCACCATCGTCCGAGCCCAGTCCGACTACCCGTTCGTGCTGCCCCAGTTTCTCGGGTTCTTCGTCTTCCTCATGGCGGCGATCGCCGAGACAAACCGGCTGCCGTTCGATCTCCCCGAGGCCGAAACCGAGCTCGTGGCCGGTTATCTGACGGAGTACACCGGATTCCGTTTCTCGCTCTTCTTCGTCGCCGAGTACGCGGGCATGTTCATCATGTCCGCCCTGGCGACCGTGTGTTTCCTGGGCGGTTGGCACGGGCCGGATTTCTGGATCTTCGCCAAGGTCCCCGGCGTCGTCTGGTTCATGCTCAAGGTGTATGGGCTGGTCTTTTTCTACTTCTGGATCCGGGCCACCCTGCCCCGTTACAGGTACGACCAGCTCATGGGCCTCGGCTGGAAGGTGTTCATCCCGCTTGCGATGTTGAACATCGCGGTGACCGGCCTGGTGAAGGTGGCGTCACTCCCCGGGAATGGTTGAGGTATGGGATGCACATGACCCAACGCGATCGTCCGAAAGAGCGGCGCGGTGAACCCACGGGCTTCGCAGCCTTCCTGAGAAGGGTCTCCCTCGCAGAGATCCTCCGGGGCCTGGCGCTCACCATGAAGCACCTCTTCACACCTTCGGTGACCCGTCAGTACCCGTCCGAGGAGAGGGAACCATTCCCGGGCTCGCGCGGGCTGCACGCCCTCGTGAGGGATCCGGCCACCGGAGAGGCGGAGTGCGTCGGGTGTTGCCTGTGCGCCGCCATGTGCCCATCGAAGTGCATCCACATCTACACCAGCGAGGGCGAGAACCACGGCAAAGTTCTGAATCGGTACGAGATCGACACGCTGCGGTGCGTGTACTGCGGGTTCTGCGTCGAGGCGTGCCCCTACGGCGCGGTGGTGATGACCGAGCATTTCGCGTACTCGGGTTACTCGAAGGACGCCTTTCTGTACACCAAGGAGCGCCTGCTCGAGAACTGGGATCGGCACTTCGGCGAGAAAAAGGGACGGAGCTACCTGGAGCGGTTCTGGAGACCCCGCAGGGGGGATTTCAGCGCCAAACGATCTACCGACACATCCGACCGGGAGGACCGATGACTCTGCTCCAGTTTTTCTTCTTCGAACTGGCAGTGATCATCGTCATCGGTTCCGTCTTGGCCGTCACTCGACGGAACCCGGTTCACAGCGTTCTGTGGATGCTGCTTGTCTTCGTCCACATCGCGATCCTGTTCGTGTTCCTCAACGCAGACTTCGTGGCGGCGATTCAGATCATCGTGTATGCCGGGGCGGTGCTGGTGCTGTTCCTGTTCGTGCTGATGCTCCTCAACCTGAGACCTGCCGATCTCCAGCAGAGGTTGCAGAGCCAGTGGCCCCTCGGAGCTGCCCTCGCGGTCGCGTTCCTCGTCTTGTTGGGCACGATTCTGAGCACGACCCGGGTTGTGGTGGAGCCTGGATCCTACACCGTCGATCTCATGAACACGGAGGGGAATATCTCCCTGCTGGGCAGGGTCTTGTACTCGGAGTTCCTGCTCCCCTTCGAGATCGCCTCGCTGGTCCTCCTGGTCGCGATCCTGGGAGCGGTGGTTCTGGCCATCAAGAGGGTCGCCTAGCCCAACCCAGCCACCCGGATACTGGATGCTGGATGCTGGATCCGCCGCAATCCCAGGGCTTGGGGGCGTGAGGGCTTGCGGGCCTGACGGCACGAACCCGCCCGTGAGCATCCGTCAGGCACTCAAGCCCAGGTGCCGAAGGCACCAGTCAAGCCCTTATGGCTGGAGTCGGTCGGGGGCGCGGCGGAGCGGAAACCCCGCTCCGCGCACCGGGTACTCGCCGGTCAGGGTCCTGCCCCATGCGTCCTCCAGCACGACCTGGAGGCGGTACCTCAGCACCGGATCAGCGCCTTCCCAGACCCCCAGCACGTCCTCCTCCACGTTCCCCTCGCCTTCAGCGATCCGCTCCACCTCGCCGTTCATCGGCGACACCGCCTGCACCCACCAGCGGCCCGGTGCCGGCCCTCCCTCCAGGCTGAACTGAGCCGCGATTCCGAACAGCGACGCCGGCGAACCTATCGAGGGAGGCTCCGTCGGCGGGTCGAGGATGGAGCTGGCCGCGATCAGGCCGTCGCCACCGAGTGCCGGGGTGGTCGTGACCGGAGTGTGGTGGGCGTACAGACGTGCGCGGTCGAATGCGCCGAACCGGGTCCAAGTCCCGGTTTGATCCTGGGGGTACGGTTCGACCACGCTGTGGTGCAGCTCCAGCGTCGAGTCCTGGGCCGCCTCCACCGTGCAGGTGACGGTGCTGTTGGCGAGGACCATTGTCGAGCGGTCGCGCGTGCCCAGGAAACCTCCGGTACCGTCGATGGTCGTGTTGTCCACCACCACCTGCGGGCTCCCCATGCTCAGGATCTCGCCGAGTATCGAATCGTAGACGCGGACCAGAGCATTCCCCTGAGGGTAGAGGTTCCAGGTGTCGATCGACGCATCGACGAGCCGAATGCTGTGCCCACCTATCTCGAGCTCGACATCCTCATAGCGGGTCTGGTTTCGCAGCTCCTCGACCTCGGTGGACTCGAACAGGTGGAGGCCGACCACCACCCAGTTGTCCTCCGGAATGTCCCGCAGCTCGAGCCGACTCCCCTCGCGCACCAGCATCGGCCACAGTTGTGCCTCGCACCGCTCGAGCTGCACCGTCTGGTGGATTCCGGTCGAATCCTGCGGTGGGAACGACCAGTCGGCCACGAAGCCCGGCATCGGCGGTGTGTACGCCGCCTCCGAACCTTCGGGGAACTCCACCCACACCCAGAGGGCGCCGCTCCCCGGATCGCGTGGTATGTCGGCCAGCACCATCTGAGCGTCGTTCTGGACGATCACCTCGAACCGCCCGTTGAGCCGTTGCGCCTCGAGATGGGAGGTGTGCGCGGCGATCAACTGGACGTCGCCGAAATCGGTGTCCGCCACCGCGAGCTCGGCATCGCCCGCCGTCACCAGTGCGTGCTGCACCCCGTTCGGAACACGGTAATCGCATCCGATCACCTCGACCCGCGCGTTCTCGATCGCGGCCAGGGCGTACTGGCCGTGGAAGGTGCTGAGAAACTGCACGACCGAGTCCTGTAGAACGATCTCACCCGAGCCGAGCGCCCACAAGTTGCCCTCGACCTCGAGCCCGGGCTCGGGCACGCCGGTCACCGTGAGCGAGCCGTCCAGCAGCACGATCACGTCACCGATCCTGGTGGGCTCGGTGATGACCACGTCGTCGATGATGATCCAGGGGTCGTCGGCAGCCGCAAAGGCCGCAAAGGCCGCAACCAGTAACACGGCGGCGACGAGAGCGCGTCGGAGAGCCATCGTCTCTATTATTACGTTACTCGACGACAGCGCCAGCCCCGGTGCTCCCTACCGGTCGCTGACCGCTGGTCGCTCGTCGCTCGACCAACCGCCGGAGGGCCCGTGGGCTTGCTCGGTCCCATTTCGGAACCCCTCCACAACCTCGACGCACCCTCTCCTGGGCGTGCCCCCCGCGGGAGCCCGGCATGGACGTTTCGAGGCCACCACGCCGCGCGATATCCCCATCGTTGGTAAGCCTCGAAACGTCATGCCCGGCGCGCCCGTCCGACGCGCTGTCGTCAGCCTGCCATTCGCCCCGACCATCTGACACCCGTGACACTCCACACGTAGCGCTGGGCGGCCACGAGGGCTTCGTCGCGAGGGCCGCGAGGGGCTGTCAATGGGTGCGCGTCAACGGCCGTGCACGTCATCTTGAGCGAGCGGAGGTCGGAACGACCGGAGCGAGTCGAAGGATCCCCCCAGCTCTCCGCAGAGACGACCAAATCGCGACGGCGCTCGATTTTCGGGGGTTCCTTCGCTTCGTCGCTCGCCTCACGGCTCGCTCCACGCTCAGGATGACAGCGTTGTGGCGCGGGTGAGTGGCCCTAGACCCCAGTCCCGAGCCGCGAGTCCCGCCGTCCAAGCCAAGAGGTCATCCCATTCACGATGCACGTGCCGCGCGGGCGGGTGGTCCAGCATCCGGCATCTGGGAGGGAGGGGGGCTACGCCAGGATCTTCCCCATGAAGCGCGCGTCCGCCGCTGCCACCTCGGACATCGCCTCGCCGACCATCCCACCCATCACCTTCGACATCATCGCGATATTCATGTGCGACAGCCACACCGAGCCGTCGGTGAGCTCGTAGACCGACCACGAACACGGCATGATGGCCGACAGCTTGGGGGTGTCGCCGAGAACACGCTTGGCAACCGGTGGGCTGCACACGAAGTAGAGTTTGATCCGCTTCACGTTGTCAGGCAGCGCGCCCTTCTCGGCGAGCTTGGCCGACATGTCGAAGCTGTCCATCGGGAAGCTCCAACCCTCGGCGGCCTCGACCTCACGCTCCACCCTGGCGCAGGTCTCCTCGAACGACGCGTTGCTCCGCTCCGGGACGACCATCTTCGACCGCATCACCCTCATCCCGACGATCGCCGTCAGAATCACTCCGATCACCATCCCCACTACCAGCCCGACGCCTGCGCTCATTGCTCGTTTCCTTCCCGCGGAGCCGTTCGTTCAATCCGCATCATCTCTATATTGGTATTATAGAATATTCTAAATAATACTCAACCCCTTTGACGGTGCCGGGCACCCCGTGGCTCGCATCGACGAGCCATTCCTGTGCGTTCGACCGGGTGCCCGGCACCGACTCTGGTCGATCTGCGGGGTGCCGTTCTCTTGCCTTCTGCGGGGTGCCGTCTTTGGCAATGTTGGGAGCATGGCCGCCACAGTCGAGAACTCTTTCGGTCCCAACATCGTCTAAGGGGGCACCGGCGGGGAGAGCCCCGGGTAGAGGGCGCGTCGCAGCGACGATGATTCGACCGATCGAGAAACCTCTGCCCTCGCTGCGCACCGCCGTCGCAACCACTTCTTTTCCTTCAGGGGATGCTTCCATTCGTCGGTCACCGCGCCGCGAAGGCCCTCCTCCGTGGCACCTGCCGCCGTTGGGCAGCGAGACCGTCCCTGATCACGACACCGTCGCGAATGACCAGCCGGACCTCCCGTAGCGCGCCGAGGCGTGACAGCGGGTCGCCGCGCACGAGCACCACGTCGGCGATCTTGCCAGCCTCGACGGTCCCGAGATCGCGCCCGAGGTTGCACACCCGCGCCGCGTTGCGGGTGCCGGACACGATGATTTCCATCGCGGACATTCCTGCCCGTTCCATCAGTCCGATCTCGGTCATCGGCATGCCGAGATCCCAGCTGCAGTTGTAGCCCTCGAAGTCCGTGCCGAGGGCGACGACCCCTCCAGCCCGAACGAACCGCCGCAGGTTGCCGACCGCCATGGAGCTCTGGCCGGTGCACTGCCACAGCTCGAGCGTCGGAACCCAGAGGACTCCCTGGCCGACGAGCCGTTCCAAAGTTTCGTCTGGCAACGTCCGATCGACCGCCATGTGCGCCAGATCGTCCACTCCCGCATCGAGGGCGAGGTCGATGTCGACCACCGAAGTGATGTGGGCCGATGCGACAGTACCGCGGCCGTGCGCGACCCTGACGAGCATGCTCGCCTCTGCCAGGGACATGATCGGGATGTTCCTTCCGAAGACCGTGCCGGTCTCCAGCGCCAGCTTGAGCAGGTCGGCTCCGTTGTCCAGGAGTTCCTCGGCAAGCCTTCTGGCATCCTCCGCCGACAGGATCGGCGCGGCCGTGCTGCTTCCGAACGGCACGGTCGGATAGCCACCCGGAACCGTGATCAGCGGCCCGGCGGCGACCAGTCGAGCGCGCTCCGGCGTCGGAGGATGGAGATTCCTGAATCGGCGCAGCGTCGCGGCGGTGGCCCCCAGGTCGCGCACCGTGGTCACGCCCTGCCACGCCCACGCCTCGAGGTTGGACGGATCGGTGCCGCCGTGGACGTGCGCGTTGATGAACCCCGGCAGCACCGTCAGCCCGCCGACGTCAATCACGTCTGCACCTGTCGGGAGCTCGATGTCCGCCGACGGACCCGCGTACACGATGCGGCTGCCGCGGATCACGACCGCCGCGTCCGCCACCGGCTCGGCGCCGGTGCCGTCGATCAGCCGACCCCCGGCCAGCACCAGGAAACCCCCGTTTCCGTCCTGCGCCCGGGTGCCCAGTGGCGTGATACCGAGCACCGCGATCAGCAGCAATCCGAGGCGCAGACGCGGGTTCACACGGACCTCCTCGACCATCTCGCGTGGTTCTTCGATTCCACGTTCTTCGTCTCTCTTGACTTACGTCACCCTTGGCCCACGGTTGCGTGCCTACGGCGGTGCCGGGAACCCTGTGGCTCGAATCGATGAGCCATTCCCGTGCGTTCGACCGGGTGCCCGGCACCGTCTCTGGCCGATCTGCGGGGGGATGCCCTCTCCCCTTTTCGGGTTGCCGTTCTTGACAATGTTGGGGTCTCCACCACCCAAAAGGGGCCTGCAGTCGAATCCCAACATTGTCAAGGGGGGCACCCGCGGGGAGCGTGTCGGGGAGCGGGCGCGTCGGGTGTCAGGTCGTCGATGCGACCGCCAGGCCGATCACAGCAGAAGAAGATGAAGACGAAGAACGGGTTGGTGATCTCGCATCTCGTGCCCGGTCGGACGGCGGATAATCCCTGTCTTCGGTAACGGTAACGGTGACGGGCTCGGGCTCGAGATCAGGTGGGCGGGGGATCCCGCATCTGGCATCTCGTATCTTGCATCTCGGTGGCCGGGCGGGCTATCCCCTCCCCCTGTACCTCTCCATCAACTCCTCGCGCTGCGCCTCCGGCAGATACTTGGAGCCCTCGCGCAACGTCAGGCCCGACACCCGGCCGATGTGCGCCGACAGGAATGCGAAGGCCAGCTCGGGCCGCTTCTTCGAGGTGTCGCGCAGCACCCAGCCGATCGCCTTGCGGATGAAAAACTCCTTCTCCTCGACCATGGTCGAGGCAAAGCGCGCAAACAGCTCGAAGTCACCCTCGCCCCTTCTCAGTGCTGGCAGCAGCGCCAGCATCGAGGCCCTGCGCAGCCAAAAGTCGTCGTCCCGTGCCCACGCCTCGAGGGTACTATTTAACACTGCGTCGCTCTCCACCAGCGGCGAGGCCACCTTGGTGCACAGCCAGTCCACCAGCGCCCAGGTCCCGGACTGTCGCAGCAGTTCCTCCACCAGTTCGAGGTCACACGGGCCGAGCAGGTCGGGCCGCCGCTCGAGCAGGCCCACGGCAACAGCCTTCGCGTCGAAGCTCGGGCGCCGCCACAGCGCGCGGACGAGGCGGACGAGATCGTCGTGGCCGAGGTCCGGGTGCCGGTCGAACACCTCGCGAGCGGTTAAGCGGACCCCCTTTGCGTCGACGCCGTGGAACTCGAGCTCGCTCTTGAGGTAGGCCTTGGCCCCCTCGGCCCCTTCGGCCGTGCCTCGGTCGGCCAGAGCGGCTTCGATGATCGTCACCTCTCGCGCCACTTCAAGAACTCGGCGCATCAATCAAGCTCTCTATCCCGTACCAGGTACATAATTGTATAATTACGAATAGACGAGAGGTAAGAACCTAACGAACTTGTGGCTGACACGTAGTCGGTAATTATACAATTATGTACCTGGTACGTGGTGAGGGCCCGGGTCATCCGTTCACCTCGGCGGCGAAACGCAGGATGGCCTCGCCCACACCCTGCGGGTTCTCCATCGGCACGCAGTGGCCGTAGCCCTCGAAGACCTGGACCCTCGCCCCCGGGACCTCTCGCCTCACCCTCCGTACCGCGTTCGGAAAGAACACGTCGGAGTGTTCGCCCTGGATGAACAGCGACGGCACCCTGAGCTGCCGTAGCTGGGGCCATACGTTGTGCGGGCTCACCCGAAAGATCCGCGCCTCCCAGAGCCGCGGGTAGCGGAGTGTCCACCCGTCGGATCCGTCCGACACCAACGCCGCGTCCCAGTAGTCGTCGAAGACCTCGGGGAGCCAGTGCCGGAACAGCCTGCGCTTGCGGTACGGGTCGGTGGACCCCTCCTTATCACAAAACCACTCCGTCCTCGTTCGGGCGCCGCGCACGAGCGGCAGCTGATCTCCGACGCCGATCGCCTTCATGGTGCCCCACACAATCGACACCCACCCGGCGAGCATGACGGGGTCGATGGCCACGACTGCCCTGAACAGCTTCGGATCGTCAACCGCAGCAAGCGAGGTGATCACCGCCCCCATGCTGTGGCCGACCCCGATAGCTCCCCGGATGGCTCGACGATCCAGCTCCAACCGCAGATCGTCGGCCAGCTGCGACCAGTCGTCCACCTCCCGTGGATCGGATCCCGGCCACAGCGGGCGCGCCTCCATGGAGTAGACGTGGTGCCCGGTCCGAAGGACCTCGATCAGCTTGCGAAATGTCGCCGGCGGAAACCCGTTGGCGTGTGCGAAGTGAAGCGGCAGCCCACCACCGCCCCAGTCGAGCCAGTTCCCGTCGCGCGTGGGTTCGAGGCGTCCCGCCATGGCGGGGAGTGTAGCCCGGTTCGCGAACCCCGACAGCGGTCCCCCTCCCTCCGTCTCCGTCTCCGTCTTCGTCTCCGTTCCCGATACCGATACCGATCCCGTCCCCGTTCCCGAAAGAGCCGACCACGTCTCTCTGCCCTTTCTCACACCACGAGAACACCGCCCTCTGCGATCCGACGAACCCGCTCATCGGGCGCAGGAGCGCGCTCAGCCGCCGCTCTTCGGCCGCGTGTAGATCGTCCTGTACCGCTCCGGCTCGACCATCACGCACTCCGTGCAGGCCTCCCCGGCGTGGTCGGGCGACACCGGTCTCAGCATCACCTCGAAACCGATCTCCTCGTACAACTCGACCAGCTCGCTGAGCCGGGGCTCGTCAACGGTGTTGCGGGCGGTCCAGCCCTCGATCTCCTCCGGCTGGTACGGTTCGGATGGTGTCTGACCCAACACCGGTAGATCATCGCGGTCAGAACAGGTCATCGAGGTCATCTCCGGAATCGGGCATGCGGCCGTGCGCCGCCAGGAACTGCTGGATCAGCTCACTCTCACGCTTGGTGTACATCGGATCCTGATCGTACACGAAGAATGGCGACTCCGCCCCGGCCGTCAGCTCGTCCTCGAGAGCCTTCCGCAGGTTGGGCGTGCCCGCGATCTTGACCGCCACCCGATCCTCGCCCAGAAGCTGGTACACGCCCTCGGATTCCGGAACGGCGACCACCACGTCGAGGGTGAACTCGAGCCACGGCGGCGGCGGCAGCACCGGGGGCGAGATCAGAAGCCGCAAGTCGCACTGCAGGCAGCGTCCGGCCTCGGCCAGCGCAACGGCACGACCGAGAGTGTCCTCCACACCCGAGAAACCGGAAATCCTTCGCTCGGGGTCCTCAGTAGCCGGCGTCGCTCTCGACCGTTCCGCGAACCCGTGGTCGAGCCCGATCCTCTGCTCCGGCTGTTCGGGCTCGAGGATCGACGGGATATCGCCGTTGCCCCCCAGTCGGCGGTCGATCGCGCACGCGGCCACACGAGCGCTGGCCACCGCATCGACCACCGACGACGGTCCCAGCACCACGTCGCCCGAGGCATGGACACCGTCACCTGAAGTGAGCCCGTCACCGTCGAGCACGAGAAGCCCTCGGGCGTCGAAGTCCAGTCCGGTCTGTTCGCGGAGCTGTCGGTCGACCTCCTGGCCGATGGCCACGATCACGGTGTCCGCGTCGATCTCTTGCGTAGTGTCGCGGTCGAAGGTGGGCGCGAACCGGCCGTGGCCGTCGAATACCGCGGTGCAGCGCACCAGTCGGATTCCGGCCACCGTACCGCCGTCACCGAGGATTTCGCCCGGCCCCCACGCATCGAGAATCGAAATCCCTTCCGCGCCCGCCTCTTCGACCTCGGACGGGTAGGCCGGCATCTCGTCACGCGATTCCAGGCACACCAGCGTGACGGTCGCAGCACCCAGCCGCAGCGCGCTGCGGCCCGCGTCCACGGCGACGTTGCCGCCGCCGATCACCACCACCCGGCGACCGTCGAACTCCGTACCCGAGCACGAACCCGCCGCGACGTCGCGCAGGAACGGCACGCCGTGCAGCACGCCGTCGAGGTCCACGCCGTCCACCGCGAGCGGTTTGGCGGCGCCGAGGCCAGAGGCCAGCAGCACCGCGTCGAACCCATCCTGCTGCAGCTCTTCCAGATCGATGTCCCGCCCGAGGGCGACGCCCGTCCGGATCTCCACTCCCCGGCCAACGATCAGGTCGAGGTCCCGCCGCAGTACCTCCCGCGGCAGGCGATACTCCGGGATGCCGTACCGGAGCATCCCGCCGGGCTCGGCGGCCGCCTCGAACACGGTCACACCATGCCCCTTCCGGCGCAGGAAATGGGCCGCAGAAAGGCCGGCCGGGCCCGATCCGATGACCGCCACCCGCTTCCCGGTGTCGCCAGCCGCGGGCCAGGTTTCGGTGGTTGGCTCGACGGCGTCGAACACGTGCCGCCGCACCCGGCACACCGACAGCGCACCTCCGATCTCGGTGCGCCGGCACAGGCTCTCGCACGGGTGAAAGCAGACCCGTCCGAGCGCGTTGGGCAACGGCAGCCGGTCGAGCGAGACTCGCGCCGCCTCGTCGAGCTGGCCCGCCGCGACCGCGCGCAGGAAGCGCGGCACGTCGACGCCGGCCGGACAGCTGCAGCGACACGGCACCAGCCGCTCCTCGCGCTGAGACACCGGCACGTCACGGTCGATGATCGCCCCGGTCGGACAGACCTCGACGCAGGCACCGCAATAGCGGCAGTCGGAGGCGGGGCCGTCGGCGGACAGATACCCGACCACGACGTCGCCGCCGCTCCTGACCCAGCCGAGGATGCCGACACCCCTGAGATCCGCGCATGCCCGCACGCATCGCAGGCAGCCGACGCACAGCTCCGGCTCCCAGGCGAACAGCGGGTCCTGCCAGCCCGGCAGACCGCGGGGGACATAGCGCGGTGTCTCCGACGGCACACCGACGTAGGCGGCCAGCTTCTCGAACTCGCAGCGCCCGAGCAGTGGGCAGCAGCGCTCCTCGATCGGCGCGCTCGTGGAGCACGGCTCGCGGCTGCACCCCTCCTTCTGGGCGCAGGTGATGCACGCGTGCGGGTGGTCCGCGAGGATCGCGGCCAGCTTCTTCTGTCGACACGTTCGGAGCTCGGGCGTGTCGGTCGCGATCTCGAGGCCGTCCGAGGACACCAGATCGCACGATGCCACCGGCTCGTCGGAGCCCGCGACCTCGACCACGCACAGACCGCAGCCGTCGTGGGCGTCATCTCCGCCGTCGTGCGCGATCCGCTCGCCTGCCCGCCACACCGCCTCGGCAGGAGTGCTGCCACGCGCCGGCGGCAGGTCCGTGTGGTGGCACAGGTGCGGGATGTAGATGCCGGCCTCGAGCGCGGCGGCGAGCACGGTGGCACCGTCTGGAACCTCGATCTCCTTCCCGTCGATGGAGATGGTGTGGATCATTCCCCTATCCGTTCGCATCATCTCGGGCGTGAGGGCTTGGGGACGTGCGGGCTTGACGGGCACCGTCTGACCACGCCGAACACCATAATCATCGATGCCTCCCCTCACGCCCCCAGGCCCTCACGCCCTCATGTCCCCCCTCACCATGAATGGCTCAACGCACCTTCATTGGGGCACGCCTCGAGACACGGCAGCGTGCTCCAACCATCCGCAGGCTTGCACGGGGCGCACGAGTACTTGATCTGCTTGCGGTGCGCTTCGGTCACGGCACACACCTCGTCGCCGTAGTCGTCCTCGATGACCTCGAGCACGCCCGCCGGGCACGCCGGTGCGCACGGCCGTTCGGCACACTCGATGCAGCGATCGGTGTCCACCGTGATGAAGTACTCGCCGGATCCGTCCGTGTAGCCGTAGTTCGCGAGCATGACGTCCTACCTCACGCGCTTTTCTGCTGCTTCGCGTAGAGCGCTCGCGCGAACAGCGCCGCGCCGACCGCGCCGGCAATCTGGGTGTCGGTCTCCGGCTTCAGCGCCTCGATCTCCAGCTCCTGCTCCAGCCGGGTGACGACCCCCGGATTCTTGGCGATCCCCCCGGTGATGGCGAACTCCGTCTCGACGCCGATCCGCTCGAGCAGCGACACCACCCGGTGCGCCATCGCTGCGCAGTAGGCGGCGAGCACCCGGTTCTTCGGCCAGCCCTGGCGCAGCAGCCCGGACGCCTCGCTCTTCGCGAACACGACGCAGGTCGAAGACACCGGCTCCGGCTCGTCCTCGACGTCGAGCGACATTGCACCCACGTCCTCGATCGGCACCGACAGCAGGTCGGCCATGACCTCCATCCCCCGCCCGGTGCCGGCGGCGCACTTGTCGTTCATCAGGAACGCCGTCACCTTGCCCTTCTCGTCGCAGTGGATGGCCTTGCAGTCCTGGCCGCCCATGTCGAGCACGGTGCGTACCGTTGGCCCGTACATGAAGTTGGCGCCCCGGGCGTGGCACGCGATCTCGGTGATCGCCTTCTTGGCGAACGGCACGTTGACCCGGCCGTAGCCGGTGCCGACCGTGAAGTGGAGGTCGTCGAGTCCCAGCCCGGTATCCTCGAGCGCCCAGTCGATCGCCTTGTGGGCGCTCTGCGGACTGTCCGACCCGGTCCGCATGTTGGAAAAGGCGAACAGCTTGCCGTCGAGCATGACCACGGCCTGGGAACTCACCGAGCCCACGTCGACGCCGGCCGAGATCACGTCGGCCGCGGCAGGGTCCATGTCTGGGTCGTGCCAGTTGTACTCTTTCCAGCGCCAGAACTCTTCCGCCATGACCTCACCTCCCCTCGCCGGCCCGCTCGGCCGCGATCAGCGCCGCTCCCAGTGCCCCGACGAACTCTGCCGTGTCGGGCACCAGGATCTCGGTCTCCAGACCGCGCTGGAGCGAGTCCACGAAGCCCGCGTTCTTCGCCAGACCGCCCACCAGCACCACGTCTTTCTGGAAGCCCACCTTGCGCACCATCGACGTGACGCGCGACGCCATGGCGTCGTGCACCGCGCGCGAGATGTCCTCCTTGGGCGTCTTGGCGTGCAGCAGCGACACCACCTCGGATTCGGCAAACACGGTGCACTGGGCGTTCATCGGCACCGCCTGGGTCGAGCGCAGCGACATCCTGCCGAGCTCCTCCAGGTCGACCTCGAGCGCCCGGGCCATGGCCTCGGTGAAGGTGCCGGCGCCCGCGGCGCACTTCTCGTTGACCGCGAAGTCCTCCACTCCGCCCGCCTCGTTGCAGCGTACGGCGCGCCCCTCCTCCGCGCCGACGTCGATCACCGTCCGCGCGTTGGGATAGAGCGACCGGGCACCGCGTGCCGCCGCCGTCACCTCGGTGACCTGATCGTCGGCGAACGGCACGTCTTGACGGCCGGCGCCGGTGCTGACGACGAAGTCGATGTCGTCGCGCTCGAGTCCGTCCGCCGCCGCGACTGCGTCCGCAACTACCCGGTCGAGCGCCGATCTGGTGTCGAGGCCCGCCGACGCGATCTTCTGCACCACCGGTTGCCCGTCGGCGAGCAGCACCACCTTGATGGTCTTGGCCCCGACGTCGATTCCTGCGGTGATCATGTCCACCTCCTCAGCTCGCCAGCTTGCGCAGCCCGAGAGTCTCCATGAAGGAGTCGATACGGGCGTAGGTCCGAGCCTTGTCGAACTCCCGCTCGTCGCCCATGTTGCCCTCGAAGGTCATGACCGGGAAACCCGCCTCGAGCAGCGCCAGCCGATTCTCCGCGATGCCCACGGTGAGCCCCTCGCAACCCCGGTTGTAGTGCAGCATCACGCCGTCGAGCTGCCACTCACGGGCGATGCGGACCATCATCTCGCTCTTCAGGTGGGGCGAGTAGAAGTGCTGCCATTCGGGCTTTGACAGGTTCCACTCGGCGAGGATGCGCAGCGCCTGATCACGGTCGGAGATCTCGACACCCTGCGCCATCGGGGTCGGGCGCGGGCCCCACGTGCCGTCGGCCTGCTCCTCCCACACGCCGATCAGCGCGAAGGTGTAGAGCGAGCCGACCGAGACGCATCCGAACTCCTCGAGGTAACGGAACATCTCGAGAAAGCCCCACGGCGGCTGGGTGTCGGACATGACGCGACAGCGCTCGTTGGCCACCGCGGCGATCCCCTGCTCGACCCGATCGACGACCTCGTCGCGCAGCTCCTCGTAGAAGTCGGCCACCCGGCGGTCGTGCTTCATCAGCGTGCCGAGGACGTACAGCGAGTACATGCTCTTCTCGTCGAGCGGCGCCGGGATCGCCCTGTTGAGGGCACACACCTCGGCCCACACCGAGGTGGCGCGGCACTCGTTCTGGACCGCCTCGATCAGCAGGCCGTCGTCGTAGCTCCGGCCGGTAATCTTCTCCAGCCATTCGATGCCGTCGTGGAGCTGGCCGACGACGTACGCGAGCCGGTGGTCGTTGAGCTCGACGTACGGTCCGACCGAGACATCGACACAGGAGTATGGAATGCCCGGCTCGAGATCGCACACCACCTGGTACCACTTGGCGTGCGAGCAGCAGATGTGGTCCTGCCAGATGAAGTCCGGCTTGGGAAACGGCCCGCCGAACGCGTACTCGTCGAGCAGCAGCGAGCCCCAGTAGTTGCGCATGTACGAGCACAGGTCGCGGGCGTAGCCCCGCTTCTCGACCGCCTCCATGCACCGCTCGGAGAGCTCCTTGTCCCAGGCGATGCTGGCGGCGTAAGGCTCGCTGGTGAGGCTGTGGACGTCTCGGCCGAGGCCGGCCGGCACCGCGCCCAGGCTCCAGGCTCCCCCGGCCCAGCGCAGTGCCCCGCGTTCATGCGCCGTCGCGTACTCCCGGTAATAGGTCTCCCGGAGCTCCTTGCACTTGCCCCAACACTGGAGCGGCTTGGTCGGATGGGTGGTGGTCGTCGCCATCGTCTCCCCCAGACTTCACAGAAGATCGTCGTCGAACAGATCGTCTTGCCGCAGCATCTCGAGGAATGCCTCGACCCGGATCCTGAACTGGCCCAGCGGCACCGTGACATCGAACTCGAGGAACAGGGTCTGCACCCCCGCTCCCTCGAGCGCCGCCTTGATGGCAGGGATGTCCAACTCGTGGGGATCGCAGAACTTTTGTTGGATCAGGATCGCGCCCTGGACGTCGTACTCGCGCGCCAGCGACAGCACGTGCGGGATCCGCGTACGCTCGGGCCAGTCCTTGCTCGGACAGGCGGGACGGTCGATGTACCTGGCCGCCAGCGAGTCGTGCAGGCTGCCGTCGAGCTCCACCTGATTCCAGAAGTAGCGGGTGCCGGTGCAGTGCTCGTCGACCACCACCACCGCCCCGAGCGACTCCACCATGCGCACGAACGGGATGTCGTCGTCCTCCGAGCCGATCAGCATCAGCCGCACGTCCTCGCCGCGGTCCAGCGTTCTCCCCTGCAGCTGCTCGATGAGGCCGGCCATCGCCCGGCTGTGCTCCGCCTTGTCCACCATCTGGTTGGACATCACCATCTCCATCGCCTCCTCGCCGGTCAGCGGCGGCGACGTCGATTTGCGCAGCTCGTAGACCTGCATCAGGTTCCGGCGGCTCTGATTGTGAATCTCGATCGAGCGCCGCAGATCGTCGTCGGCGATCGTGGTTCCGGTCCAGACCTCGATCGACCGCTGGAACGTCGCGAGCTCGCTCGCCAGGTACGGGTAGGCGTGGCGGCTCTGGACACCGTGCGGCATCGGCAGGTAGTAGGAGTACTCGGTGGGGATGTGCTTCTGCCAGCTGGTGAAGGTCTGCCGCACGTGCAGGCAGCTCTGGGCGATCATGATCCCGTCGAGGTAGTCGTAGCGGCCCTTGAGCCCCTGCGCCAGGCAGTCGCGGCAGAACGGACAGAACATGCCGAAGATGTGCGGCTCGGTCACGTCCTGCGGCTCGTGGCTGCCGAGGATCCGCACCGGCAGGACGCCGGCCGCGTACGGGATCTCCTCGGGGACGTAGGTGCAGAAGTAGCCGAGCACCTTGCCGCCGGTCCGCTCCTTCCACTGCCGCGCGTAGTCGTGTCGGTTGCGTTCCCACTGGACGAACTGGTCGAACATGGCTACTCCTTCCGAGGGAGATAACCCTCGAGGAAGAGGGTCAAGATCTGGTCGCCGAGCTCCTCGGCCGTGGCGCCCTCGACCGCCGGGTACCACATGTAGATCCAGTTGAGCATCCCGAACAGGTACAGCGTCGCCAGCCACGGGTCGACGCGCGGTCCGGTCGCTCGCTCGCAGATCGACTCGACGATCCCGAGCGTGATCCTCAAATACCGCTGCCGAAGCGCGCGCACCTGCTCGTAGTAGTCGCAGGTCAGGGTCTCCATGTCGCTGGCGCACACCTTGAGCTCGTCCATCCTGGCCAGGAAGTGCTCGAGGTGGTTGGTCACCATCTCCCGCAGACGTTCCCTGGGGTCGGTCACCTGCTCCAACCTGTCGTTCAGGCGCCGGAGGATCGAGTCGAAGGTGTGGTACTGGACCAGGAAGAGCAGCTCTTCTTTCGAGGCGAAGTAGTGGTAGAGGCCCGACAGGCTCATGTCGGCCTCGCGCGCGACCTTGCGCATCGTGGACAACCCGTAGCCCTCGCGCGCCATCACCCGCGCACCCGCGGCCAGCACGTGCTCGAGCTTGCGGTCGTACCCTTCGGTCCGGTTGGCGACCCGCACTGCGGGATCGACTGTCGTCTGGATCGGGGCCATTGTTCCTGCTTTCGTTCGAACGTTCGTTCGAATACAAATATGACCCTGTCCGGCTCCCATGTCAAGCGTCGCTCCGGAGGAAAGGATGCGGTGCCCTTACGTGAGGATATGCCCCGTTGTACAATCCGACCGTTGCGACACCGACAGCGGTTGCGGCGGCACCCGATGCCGTGATCGAGGAACTTCGATCGGCCGCGACCTGGAGTCGGGCGTTAGACGGGGGCGTGCACCATGCGACAGCCGCGAAGTGTTCTGAGCGCAACGTTCTTCATCTTGGCGGCAATCCACTCGCTCGGCTGCTCGTCCGTCACCACGGTCCAACCACTCCCCTGGAGGACCGAGCCCGCCGACCGGGAGCGATTCGAGGGCACCTGGCTCATCGGTGACGACAGTGTCCAGATCAGATTTGCAGACTCCGGCATCGCCCGGTTCGCCGGGCTGGACTGGGAGAACGGCCAGTTCCGACTCGAGCAGGGCGAGATGATCATCTGTCGGGGAAAACACCTGGCCTTCCTCTCGGTGCGAACCCAGGAGGACGGTGCCTGGGCGGATCATTACTACCTCGTGCAGTTCAAGTTCACGGATCCCGGGGAGCTCGTGCTCTGGCTGCCCAACGCCGACGCCTTTGCCGAGGCGATCGCTCACAACCTGGTCGAAGGAACCGTCGATGGCGACGGGGCCGGTACCGACGTCACGATCACCGGCCCGCCCGAGACCCTGCTCGAGCTGATCGACGACCCGGACGACCTGGAGCTGTTCGACTACCGAGATCCGATGATCCTGAGAAAGGTGACGGTGTGGGAGCTTCCGGTCGAACCGGCCGACACACCGTAGAGCAGCTGCGGCTGGCGTAATGGCGCCCGCACCGGGAGCGACACGCGCTTCCCGCGTTATCGGGCCACAGCCTTCACCGTCATCGAAACGGCTAAATATCCAAATCCAAAATTGTTATCCTGTTATTCTCCTGTGCAGAATCCAGACCGCGGCAACGATCAGCAGCACCACCAGGGCTGCTGTCCCGTACCGACCCTGGGTCGGAATCGCCGTGGGTTCGGGCTCCGGCTCGACGATCTCCGGGCACTCGTCCTCGGCCGCGACGATCCACTGGGTGAAGGAGTCTGACGACCCTGAGGCGAGGCTGAGCGCCGTCCCCGCCGTCAGGCCGTAGAAGTACGCCTGCGCGGTGTCCCCTCCGCCGCAAGTAGCATCGTCGAACAGAGCAGGCTGCCAGCACACGCTGTCCAGGCTGCCCCAGTCGTTGAACTGCAGCAGTTCGGGGGCGTCCGGCGGCGGCGACAGTGACGAAGGCGGCGCCACCGTGCCGGCGACGACGTAGACCGGTGCTCCGCCGCAGTCCGGGCCATTCGGGATGATTCCCGGCGGGCAGGAGGTCACCGCGGGATCTTCGTTGATGATGAACACCGCCGGGTACATACCATCCAGCGTTCCGTCGAGGGTGAGGTTCATCGAGCGGTCGCACGCGGCAGTCGGGGCGGCGCAGTCGCCGAAGTAGGGCCCGTCGTCGTCCCCGATCTGCCAGTCCCACATCTTACGGAGCCCGAAGTCGAGCGCGCCCGGGCCGTTGTTCTGCACCGTATGGGTCTCCCGGATCGCCGTGTTGTCGACGGTCTCGGTGCCGTCGACCGGACCCTCGACCACGACCTCCTGGATAAAGTCGACGCCGGGTCCGCCCGTGCCATCTGTGAAACTCCAAGTGAACCGAAAGCCGACCACTGTGGTCCCCGACAGTATGTTCTCCACCGTCGGGGTCGCGACGGTGCAGATGTGGGTGCACGCGCTGTCGGTGGCGTAATCGACGCCGCTCGTGTAGGAACGCAGTGTTGTGAACGACGTGCCGGGAGAACCGTCACCGTACAACACGTTGAGATCGGGTCCTGCAGGGTGCAGGCTGCCGGTCACCGCGGTCCACTTGCCGCAGGCGCTGGAGCCGGCGCTGTCCTCGACCGACACCGTGTAGATCCCGTTGCCTCCGGTCCGGATCGCCTTGGCGACCGACAGCTGTGCACTCTTGTCAAAACCGTCCGCCGTTCCGATCAGGCAGACGCCGACCACCAGCACGGCTATCGAAAGCGAAACACCTCGTCTCATGTTCCTCATCGACTCCCTCCTTCCCTTCGATTCCTGGCGCACGTGCCGCTCGCGCACGCCACCTTCGTGCATGCCCGCAGAGCTCGGAACTGCAGGAATAGTTTTCATTACGTGTTCCTGTTCAATCATTCTATCCATTTTGCAGACGACGGGTCAACAGAGCACGGGGTCGTTGAGCACGAGCCGCTCTCCAGCAAGGTGACTTCACTGGTGCCGCCGGCGCGGCGCACGCACCTCCACTGTTCGTACAGTTTCGATCAGCACACCGCCGCCGAGCCGAGACCGACCGTCGCGACTCGACTTCATGTCTCGCCGCGCAGCAACCGCCTCGCCTGGTCACGGCAGCAGCAACGGATCAATCTCCACGCTGAGACTGCACCCGCTCTCCACCTCGAAGCCGTCCCTCAAGACCACCGACTCGCCGGCTCGCAAGGTCACGTCGCCGCCCGGATCCTCGACGACGCAGTCGGTCGCTGTGATCCTCCGACCCGCCTCGAACGTCAAGGCCCCGACGAACGTCATGTCCTGCAGGTCCAGGTACTCCGGCAGGCCGCTGATCAGTGTGTCGGTGTCGGTCGCGCTGTTGTTGCCCGGGCTCGGGTCCGTCGCCCCGGCCGGCACTGCGATCGTCGCGGTGTTGACCAATGTTCCGCTGGCCGCGCCGTCGATGCTGCAGACGGCGGTGTAGCCGACCGAGCTCCCCGCGGGCAGGTCGACCGAGTCGGCGAGGTCTCCCGCCACCGGTCCGGCGGCACAGCTCGCCCCGCCGGCGGCCGCACAGGTCCACGAGCAGGTCAGGTCGGCCGGGAAGGGGTCGCTGACCGTGGCGCCGGTGACGCCGTCAGGTCCGGCGTTGGCGGCGGTGATCGCGTACGCCAGCGTGCCGCCGATGGTCGCCTCGGCCGCGCCGTCGGTCTTGGTGATCCACAGATCCGCGTCGGGAATCGGCACCACAGTGTCGGTGTCGGTCGCGCTGTTGTTTGCCAGGTCGGAGTCGACGAAGCCCGGGGGCGCCGCGACGGTCGCCGTGTTGACGAGCGTCCCCGACGCACCCCCGTCGATGGTGCAGGCGGCGGTGTACGTCACCGAGCTGCCCGCCTGCAGGTCCACCGTGTCGTCGATGTCGCCCGCGACCGGCCCGGCAGTGCAGGTCGCCCCGCTGCCGGCCGCACAGGTCCACGAGCAGGTCAGGTCGGCCGGGAAGGCGTCGCTGACCTCAAACCCGGTGACGTTCTCGGGTCCGGCGTTCGCGACCACGATCGTGTACGTCACCGCTCCGCCCGGAATGGCCGCGGCCACCCCGTCGTCCTTGGAGATCGACACGTCGGCTTCGATGGTCTCGGGGCAGCTCGCGGCGGCGAAGCCGACCGCGTTGACCAGCAGCTGCAGGGCGTTCGGCTCGATCGTGGACGTGTCGTAGGTCATGGAGTGGTTGAGGTGGACCACCACGCCTCCGGCCTGCGTGCTGTACGACAGCAATGGATCCCCGATCGTGGTCCTCATCAGGACGACCGTGCCGGGATACGGCTCGACGAAGCTCGAGCTCGCGCCGTCGGTCCAGCTGGTCGGCACACTCGACGTGAGCGCGTGGGTGCCGGTGACGATCCAGGGCAGGTCGTAGTCGTAATCGCAGTCAGGGGTGGACGTCACCGGGATCAGGTCGGCGATGGCCCCGGTCTTGTACTCGTAGCAAACGTCGTACGCCGTCCACTCGGTCATCACCAGGCCGCACCCCTTGGCCACGAACGCTTCGAGGGCTGACGAGGCGGCTTCTTCCAGCTCGTATCCGTAGTCGTACCCGTCCAGGAGCACGACCACATCGAAATCGTTTGCGTCGGGTGTCACGCCGTCCCAGTAGTAGTAGTAGTCCACCAATGTCACCACGTGACCGGCCGCCTCGAGAGCGGCCTGGACCTGGGTCTCGGCGTCGCCGTCACCGAGCAGCAGCACCTGGGCCGAGCTCGCCACCGGCTGGGGTGCCGGCTGCGACTCGTCGTCGCCGGGATCCGACTCCCCCTCCCCGGGCTCGTACGCGCCGTTGCCGTTGATGTCCTCGTGTCCGTCCAGGACGCCGTCGTCGTCCGAGTCGGCGTCCGTGGGATCGGTGGTCGTCGACGGGTCGGCGTCGGGCACGAAGAACCCTGCCGACGTATCCGTATCCGCGGTCTCAGGAACCGTCAGACCCCTCTCCGTGCCGTCGAAGATGCCGTCGTCGTCGGTGTCGGCATCAAGAGGATCGGTCTCTCCAGGATCGACGAAACCGTCGTTGTCGAGGTCCTCGCTCAGGCCGTGGCCGTCCATCAGCCCGTCGTCGTCGGTGTCGGCATCGTACGGGTTCGTGCCGATGTAGATCTCGACGACATCGGGCAGTCCGTCGCCGTCGGTGTCAGCGAGCGGCCCACCCGAGTAGGAGATG
>JBFELO010000032.1:0-36622 GCA_041552055.1 Candidatus Sulfomarinibacteraceae bacterium
ATGATGCTGTCGGGTGGGGGCGACGTGCTCAGCGCCTCCTCGTGCGAGGCGGCGCAACGGCCGCAGGCTCCCTTGTATCACTCCGCCGGCCGCCCCACGAGCATCGGTGGCGGCTCGTACGGCTACGGCCTGTTCGTCGACGAGTATCCCTCCGCCACCGTGATCGGGCACGGCGGAGGGATCCCCGGCTGGGTGGCGCAGGTGTACTGGGTACGCTCAGAACGCTTTGCCGTAGCCATGCTCGCCAACTCCTGGGAGAGAGCGTTCAACGGCCTGTGGGAAGCCGTCGAGTGCATCTCCGATTCCGTTCTCGGAGCCACGATGCCGGACATGAGCGAACCCAGCGACCCCTCGACGTGGTCTCCTTACGCGGGCACCTACAACGCCGTCTTCGAGGACGGGTTCACCTTCGACGTCGTGATCGAGTTGGAGGACGATACGCTGTACATGACCGCTCCAAAGCTCTCGGACCCGACCGAGACCATCACGCAAGCCCTCGAAAACCTCCACGACAGCACGTTCCGGTACCGGCCTGATCCGGAAAGCTGGTGGGACGTCACGTTCCTTCCGGCCGACGGCGACACGGCGCCGGCTCGATGGATCCGCAACCTTCGCTTCGTGGGTCAGAAGGAGGTCGCTCCGAGGCAGGTCGCGCGACGGCGCCAGCCGTGAACCTGGCGGCGCGCTTCGGTGGGAGCGGTGTGTGAGGTTGGGGCTAGATTCCAACCCGCTCGACCAGCTCTTCGAACCTCGGATCGCCGCGCAGGAAATCCCAGTGGGGGTAGTGGCGGAGCGCAACCACCTCGGGCTCCCTGTCGGACACGGCCTTGCGGAGCCAGGCGATGCAGCGATCTTTCTCGTACGCCTGGGACAGCAGGACCGCCGCGACCATGGTCGACGCGTAGGGCCGTCGCGAGGCGGGAAGAAACTTCAGCATACGCGAGAGACGACACGCCAAGGTGAGCCGGTTTGCGGCGTGGCGCAACGCCGCGTCATATCCCGATTTCTCGTAGACCCTCTCCATGGAAGCGGCCAACTTCCCGGCCGAGCGCTGTACGAGTATGTTCTTCCACGCGTTCAGGCTGTCCCTGAACCGTTCCTGGTCGCGATAGGAAAGCGCCAGGACGGCGTGCGCCAGCAATACGGAAGGGTTGATGCGCAGGCTTTCTTGGGCGTGTTTGATCGCCTCGTCGATCCGTCTTAGCAGGTACAGACCGAGGGCGAACTGCCCATGGATCATCGCCGATTTCGGATCGAGCTCGAGCGCGCGCCGGATTTGGCCGACGCCTTCATCCTCGCGCCCGGTCACACACAGGCAGATCCCCAGATAGCTTCGGTTGAACGGATCGTTCGGACTCAGCTCGACGGCCCGCCGCAGCTCACGCTCGGCGCTCACCGGATCCCAGTCAAAGACGAATGTCGAGAAGCCGAACACCGCGCGAGCCTTTCCCATTGTGTCGTCGAGGGAGAGGGCTTTGAGGGCGGCCTCCTTTGAGAGTGGAGTCAGGACTCTCGGCGGACCCATCCCCATGGCGGCCTGCCAGCCATAGCTTTCGGCCAACGCGATGTGGGCGTCGACATAGTCGGGATCGATGTTGATGGCTTGTCGGAGCAGTCGGACGGAACGCAGGATCCCGTCAGGGTCAATTCGGTGGAATTCGTGTCGTGCCCGGAGGTACAGGTCATGTGCTTTGGGATCGACCTGCCCTCGACCCGCCAAGCGCGCCTTTTCGTCGGGGGAGAGGACGATGTGGACCTCCTCTGCAATCGCCCTGGCGAGGCCGCTCTGCAACTCGAGCACGTCACGCATACTCCGTTCATAGCTCTCGGCCCAGAGGTGAAGATCCTCCTTTGCTTCGATCAACTGGGCGGTGACGCGAATCCGGTCCTCGAAACGCTGGACCGAGCCCTCCACGACAGCCTGCACCCCCAGTTCGTCGGCGATCTGCGGCAGCGGCAGTGCGCTGCCCTTGTACCGCATGACCGAAGACCGAGAGATGATCTTGACCGCCCCGATCTTGGCGAGGTCGGTGATCAGCGCCTCGGTCACACCATCGGCGCAGTACTCCTCCTCGGCACCTGAAAGGGGCACGAACGGGAGCACCGCCAGAGAGGCGATCTTCTGCGGTCGATCGACGCCAGGAACCGTCGAGCTCACGACGTGTGCCCGGAGATCCTCGAGCTCGATGCGAACATCACGCGCCGTCTGGAACCGGCGCGTGGGATCTTTCTCGAGACAACGACGGACGATTCGATCCAGGTCGGCAGGCAGCTCCGGTCGCACCTCGGCAACCTGCGGTGGGACCTCGCTCAGGATCGACGAGATGAGATCGGCCGTTGTCTCGCCGTGAAACGGCCGCTTTGCCGTGGCCATCTCGTACAGTACGGTGCCCAAGGAAAAGACGTCCGACCGTGGATCCACCTCGCTGCCACGCACCTGCTCTGGCGCCATGTACGGCACGGTCCCCATGACCTTCCCCTCCGCGGTCAAGGCCTGCGTCGGAAGCTCCGTTTCCTCCTGCGGTGCCGGCCGAAGCTTGGCAAGGCCGAAGTCGAGGATTTTCACACCGCCGTTGTCGGTCACCATCACGTTGCTCGGCTTCAGGTCGCGGTGGATGATGTTCTTGTCGTGAGCCGCGGCCAGACCGGCCGCCAGCGGGATCGCGATGTCAAGCAGTTCCTCGAGATTCATGCCTCCCGTCGGGATCAACTCCCAGAGCTGCCGCCCCTCGACGAGCTGCATGGTGAGGAAGCGGACGCCGTCCGCCTCATCGACCGAGTAGATGTGGACGATGTTCGGATGGTCGAGAGCGGCCAGGGTCTGTGCCTCACGCTGGAATCGATCCAGCCGCTCCATTGTGGAGCTCAGGTCGGCATGGAGCACCTTCAGGGCCACCTGCCGCTTGAGGGTCGTATCCTCGGCCCGATACACCTCCCCCATACCGCCTTCGCCGATCTTCTCGAGAATCCGGAAGTGAGAGAGGGTCTTGCCGACCACGGCTCCTCCTGCACTGTGCGCAAGGGGTGTTCCGCGTGTAATTCTACCCTTGTCGTTCGGAATGTGGGGGCAGTCGCGCATCACCGTGGTCGCGCTCTACTCATTCCAGACGAACCGGTCATCCACCCGGCCGTTCGAGCGATCAGCGACCAGCAACCAGCGACCAGCGACGGGTGGGCGGGCGTGAACGTCAGAACGCCATCGGCACCATCGTCGGATCGTTGGTCGCGTTGTCGATCACCGAAGCGTAGGCGATGACTCCCTCGCCGGCGTCCACTGTTAACGAGGCGTGGGCGGCGTCGAGGTCGTCGCGGCCGGCGATGGCGGAGAACGGCTGCTGGAGCTGGACGCGCTGGTACGGCGCCAGAGTGCGGTTACGAGTCGCGAGACGGTTGCCGCTGCCGTCGAAGAGTTCGATTCGAACGCTCGCCTCGACATCGCCCGAGTTGACCAGGCCGAGGTTGGTGCGGAACCACTCGTTCTGCTGCAGCTGAGGGAGCCACACCTTCTGCCCGGCCCGGGCAGTGGCGTGTGGCGAAATGCCGTCGAGGAACTGGCCGAAGGTCCCGTCATCACCTGCGTTGTAGGTGCGGGAGCTGACCAACACCGGTTGGTCTGAAAACACCTGCAGGCTGCCGCCGCCGTCCGCATCCAGCTGAGACACGACGTCCGCCAGCAACAGCTGCGCTCCCGGTTCGAGCACCGCCATGGAGGTCTCTGCGGTGCCGTCATCGCCCCGGTACCGTACCTCGGCAGTCGCCGTTACGCTCGATCGGTTGAGCAGGTAGAGGTCCGTGCGCCACTGGCTGTCGAACTCACCGGTGACGTGGGCCGCGGCGGCGACCCACTGCTCGACGGAACCGGCGCCGACCTTCATGGGAATCGTGGTGGGGTCGTTGCTGCGGTTGTCCACCACCGAGGAGTAGGCGAACACGTGCTGGCCGAACTCCACGTGGACGATCGCGTAGCCCGTGCCGACGTCCATCCGTCCGCCGAACTCGAGGAACGGTTGGTTGAGCTGGATGGTGCGTTCCGGCGGCACGGTCCTCTCGACCGTCGCGACGAAGTTGCCGTGGCCGTCGTACAGCGAGACCTCGACCTCGGCCGGCCGTTTCCATCCGTTGGTGATGCCGATGTTGGTTCGGAACGCGTCGTTCTCCTGCAGCTGCATGAGCACGGCAGAGTCCCCGGTTTCGATACCGCGGGTCGGTGCTGCGCTGCCGAGGAACTGACCGAAGGTGCCGTCCGGTGTCAGGTTGTAGGTGCGGGAGGTGGCGATGAGCGGCTCAGATGAGAATATCCGCAACGCCCCGGAGCCGGTCTTGCCGAACAGGGCCATGACGTCCCCGAGGGTGCGGTTCTCGCCCGGCGCCAGCTCCAACTCATGGTCGAAGAAGGCGTTTGCGCGGTACAGGCGCAGCTTGACGTGATTGGTGAGTGCGGATCGGTTCAGCAGACCCACGTCGGAGCGCCAGACGCTGCCGGCCCGACCCTCTGCGCTGGCCACCACTGGGATCCACACTTCGGTGTCGGCGGAGCCAACCGGCTCGAGCGACACGCCGACGGAGTCCCACAGGTCGTGCTCGGGCCAGACCGTGATCTCGGGGAAGTCGATGGCGTCCGCCACGGGATCTTTGTTGGAAAAGAACACCGCGACGATACCGTCGCTGCGCCAGAAGGCGAGGTTGGCGATGCCGCTGCCGCCGCCCGAGTGTCCGTAGAGGGACAGGCCGTCATCCGGGTCCGACAGCCATCCCATCGACACGCCCTGTGCCTCGATCGCAGGCTCGTGAATCCACCCGCGCCCATAGCCGATCTCCTCAGAGATTGCGAACGGCAACGCCAGCATCTCGTCGCGGGTGTCTGGGCTCAGGAGACCGGTGGCGTCGGGAGAATCGAACAGCGCCGACCACAGGCGCGCCAGGTCCGGCGCGGCCATGGCCCAGCCGCCGGGTGCGGTGCCGACCTCCTGGATCGACTTGTAGGGGTCACCCTCGAGACCGTCGTAATCGACCTCGGTAGGGGCGAGCTCGATCTCGAGCCGGTGGGCCTGGCGCGCACGGCCCACACCCACGGGCCGAAAGATCTCGTCGAGCACGTAGTTGACGAACCCCTCTCCTGTGATGCTCTCGAGCAGCATGTCGAGCGTGATGTAACCGTAGTTGTTGTAGTCCCAGTTGGTGCCGGGCTCGAACACGAACGGGTGGCTCACGATAAACGAGATCATCTCCTCCTTGGTGGGCGGGGGGCCGGCTCCCACCGCCGTCGCCACCTTGTCGCTCACGGCGTATATGTCGTCTTCCGAGTACATTCCGCTGGTGTGTGTGAGCAGATGGTCCACGGTGACGGAGTCGAGCCAAGGATCCGTCTCCTCACCGGGCAGTGGTCGAAGGTCGAGGAGGGACGTGGCGAGCGTGTCGTAGTCGAGCAGACCCTGCTCGATCAACTGATGGACGGCGATCGACGTGATCGCCTTGCCGATGCTGCCGATGCGGAACAACGCGGTGGGCTGGACCGGCACCACATCGGGCTCTTCCCAGGTGAACCCTCGTGCGTACACCAGCCGGCCGTCCTTGGTGACGGCCACCGTCGCGTCGCGGATATCGTGGCTTTGCATGATGTCTTGCACCATGTCGTCGACGGCGGCCATCTCGGACACGTGCTGACCGGTGATGGAGAACTCCCTGCGGTCGGTGGTCGCCGCCACGATCCGGTTGATGATGATGTCGACGATGGCCCTGTGCTGCTGTTCGGCGGTACTGCTCGACACCTCGCTGCGGGCGTGGGTGGCAACCACGAGATCGAGGCCGGGGACGCAGAAGATGAGCTGGCCGCCGAAACCCCACGCGGTGAACGCCGGGTGCCCACCCGCGCTGCCGGTCCACCAAAGAAAGCCGTACGCCACGTCGATGAACACGCCCACATCGCCCAGGCCGAACACGTAGGACCTCGTCGATTGGTTCACCCAGTACGACGGGACAATCTGTTCTCCCTCCCACGATCCGCCGTCGATGAACAGGACACCAAGCTTGGCCAAATCCTCGGTGCGCACGAACAGACCGTGGCCCCCGTTGTGGTATCCGCCGGTCATCTGCCAGACCCGGTCGGTGATCCCGAGCGGCCCGAAGAGGTGTGTGTCGGCGAACTCGAGGGTACTCATGCCGGAGGCTTCCGAGATCACAACGGACAACAGATGGCTGGCGGAGGTGTCGTAATTCCATCGAGTACCGGGCGCAGCGGCCATCGGCCGGGCGAGGGTATCCCCCACAGGATCGGGGCTGTACAGCCAGTCGACAACGTCAGCATCCTCGTCCCACTCGAGGCCCGAGGTCATGGTGAGGAGATGGACCAGCCGTATCTCCTGCTTGAGCGGGTCTGACGGCACGAGGTCTGGCGGGAGGTAGTCCACGAGCCGCGCGTAGATGCCGTCCTCGATCAACCCCTGATCGATGGCGATCCCGATCAGGATCGAGGTGACGCTCTTGGTTGCGGATCGCGACTGGATGCGGGTCCCCTCGCTGACGGCCCAGCTCTCGGCTCCGATAACATACCCGTCGCGGGCGACGACCATCCCGCGCAAGTACCCGAGGTCTTCGGCCGCATCAAAGGCTGCTGCGAGTGCGGCCGCGTCGACCTCGTGCTCTTCCGGTGTCGACCGGGGCAGCGGCTCGAACGCTACGGCTGCCGAAGCGCACAGGAGAACGGAACAGATGGGGACAACCGTGACTCTGAAGCAAGGCATGTCGAGCCTCCGCGGGTCTGACCCTCGGTTTGCTGTCGAGGACGACGGAACCAAGAGCGTCTTTCCTCTGGTACATACTGCGATAACGAGCGTGGGATACCGCAGGAGCCGGGTATGATGCCCGGCGTTTCTACGGGCGCTGGTCCCCGGCCCCCGAGGGCCCCGCCCCCTCGCGGGAGTACTCGCCGCGCGCCGCCCGAAACGATCTGCCCTCGCCGATCGCTCTACCCAGGATCCGCGTCCTGGGAACGCACCCGAACTCGGGGTAGCGCGAGTCCCAGCTGCTGGCACGGTTGTCGCCGATGAGGAAGAAGTGTCCGTCGGGGACGGTGACGGGGCTCGAGAACACCGTTGGTGATCCACTGGAGTAGAAGGTCACGGTGTGTTCGCTTTCTCCGATGGTCTCGGTGGCAAAGCCATCGCCGAGGTGGTTGACGGTTCCCAGATGCCGGAATGCCTCCGGGTCGAGCCGTTCGTGGTGCAGGATCTTCCCGTTCACGGCCAGACGTCCGTCGATCATCTCCACAGAGTCCCCGCCTGCGGCCAACACACGCTTGACGACCTCCTGTCTCCCGCCGGAGACCGTGCACATCACCATCTCGCCCGGTCGGGGGGTCCCGGTTGTGACGGCCACTCGTCCGGTGAATGGGATCCGAAGGTCGTAGGCGACGAGGTCGATCCAGACGCCATCACCCACGCACAGGGTGGGGGCCATGGATGGCCCTCCGATCCGGTACATGCGAACGATTGAAGAGCGGGCGACCAGAAGGACAACGCTGAGCGACAGCAGGATGAACGCCAGTCGCCGGATCGATCTCGTCCGGCTCCCTCGAAATGCCCCCCGGTCGCCGAGTGTCGCCTGTTCGGTGTGTTCGAGAAAGCCGGCTTCGGTTCCTGCGTCTGATGGCGTATCGATCATCACCGTGTCGCGACCTCCTGATTGGATAAGGCGATAAGCGTGATGGCGGCCCGCACCGACGGAACGATCACGTCAACAGTGCCACCAAGAGGAAAACCAGCAGAATGAAGAGGGACGCGATGATCGACACGGCGGCGTCGCGCGGTTCACCGGCGCCCTGATACTCACCGCCGCGTCGATCCGCTGGAACCATCGCTACCTCCTCAACTCTCCAGATCCCGCTGGGGCGGGATTTTGTCTCCCTCGAGCGCCGCACCTCCCCTTACTTGTTCATCTCAGCGGGATTCGAGCCGAAAACCCGCAAGGTGGGAGGCGAGACACCGGAGGAATGCTCCCCTGTGCCATACTCCAGCCAGCTAGGGGTGTTGGAGGATGACCGACGATCGCCACCGTCGCGCCAAGGAGATCTTCCTGGCGACCTGCGAACGGCCTCCCGAGGAACGTCCGCTGTTTCTCAAGGAAGCCTGTGGAGGTGACAGCGAACTTCGGGCCGAGGTGGAATCTCTGCTGGCGTTTCACCAGGAGGAGTCGATTCGTGTCCGAGAGGTTCGATTGGAGGGCGCCGCTGGAGAGGACCTGAAATCTCTCAGCGAATTCCGAATCGTACAACAGGTCGGCGAGGGCGGGATGGGAGAGGTGTACGAGGCGCAGCAGCTCGAGCCGGTGAAGCGGCACGTGGCGCTCAAGGTGATCAAGTGGGGGATGGACACCAAGGAGGTGCTGGCGCGTTTCGAGTCCGAGCGGCAGGCGTTGGCGCTGATGAACCATCCCAACATCGCGAAGGTGTACCAGGCGGGGGCGACCCCGAGCGGTCGGCCCTTTTTCGCGATGGAGTACGTGCGCGGAATTCCGATCACCGAGTACTGCGACACCCATCGGCTGTCGATCGACGAGCGGTTGCGATTGTTCATTCAGGTTTGCGAGGGCGTCCAGCACGCCCACCAGCACGGAATCATCCACCGTGACATGAAACCGTCCAACGTGTTGGTCACGATTCTGGACGATCGACCGGTGCCGAAAATCATCGACTTCGGCGTGGCCAAGGCGACGTCGCAGCGGCTCACCGAGCGGACGGTGTTCACCGAGTTGGGGCAGTGGATCGGAACCCCGGAGTACATGAGCCCGGAGCAGGCCGAGATGACCGGCCTCGACATCGACACCCGGACCGACGTCTACTCTCTCGGGGTGGTGCTGTACGAGCTTCTCGTGGGCGCGCAGCCGTTCGATGCGGCAGAGCTTCGGGATCTCGGGTTCGATGAGATGAGGCGTCGGATTCGGGAGGAGGAGCCTCCTCGACCTTCGACCAGGTCAAGCGATCTCGGCGACGACGCCGTGGAGGCGGCGCGGCGCCGGCGGACCGATCCCATCGGTTTGGCACGGGAGTTGACGGGAGATCTCGACTGGATCGTGATGAAGGCGATGGAGAAGGATCGGATGCGCCGGTACGCGACGTCGCTGGGGATGGCCGCAGACGTCCAGCGTTACCTCATTCACGAGCCCGTCACCGCGTCTCCGCCGAGTTCGTTGTACCGGCTCAAGAAGTTCGTGCGCAGGAACCGGGTCGTCGTCGTCACGAGTTCCGCCGTCATTCTGGCACTGATCGTGGGAATCGTCGGGACAACCGTGGGGATGGTGAGAGCCCGTGAGGGGGAGGAAGCGGCGATCCAGGTCGCTGAATTCATGGAGGCGATGTTCGACGATTTCGATCCCGGTTCACCGTCAGGGGGGATGTCGTCCACCGAGGCCGTACTCGATAGGGCTGTCGGCAAGATCCAGACGGATCTCGCGGCACAACCCCTGGTGCAAGCTCGGCTCTTGACCGCACTGGGAGGCGTCTATACCGGTCTCGGGGAGTTCGATCGTGCTCGGCCACTGCTGGAACGCGGGCTGGCGATGCGACGTGAGCTGCTGGCTGCGAACCACCCGGACCTGGCGATCAGTCTGAGCATGTTGGGAATGCACCTCTACAGAACAGGAGACTACACGCGATCTCAGCGGTTGTACGAGGAATCACGCGTTGTGCGAGAGCGGACATTTGGACCGCACGACCCAAGGGTCGCGTGGAACGTCGTCTGCCTTGCCCGCCTCAACTGGGTGCAGGGCGAGTTCCAGGAGGCGCGAACGCTCTACGACCGCGCGCTCGAAATCGTCAACCGGAGTCAGCTTCCCGATGATGCCAACGTGGGCATGGTGCTCTACTGGTATGGGCGACTGCTGATCGATATGGGGGAGTACGAGGACGCGATCGAGGCGCTTCGCCGCTCCATTACGATCCGGGAGGCGGTCCGTGGTCGACAGCATCCGGACGTCGGTTGGTCGCTCGCCGAGTACAGCCGTGTCCTCCACTACGTCGGTGACTACGAACAATCGGAGTCCGCGTATCGGCGCGCTCTGCTCATCCTCCAGGAAGCGTTCGGACCCGACCACGTCGACGTGGCCCTTCCGACGTCCGGACTGGCGAATCTCTTGAGGACAGTCGGCAGGTACGATGAGTCACGCCGTCTGTTCGAACGCGCCCTCGAGAGTCTCGAGAACGCCTACGGTCAAGTTCATGTGGAGGTTCTCTGGAACCTCACCGGGTACGGCTGGCTGCTGTTCGACGCCGGGGATCTGGAGCGGGCTCGATCGGTCTTCGATCGTGCCGTCGAGATCGTGCACGAGCTCTTTCCGGACGGCTACCACGTGGAGGGCTACTGTCGCACAGGCCTCGGTGCGACTCTCGCCGCCCTGGGTGACCGCGACGCGGCAGAGAAAGAGCTGCGCACCGCCCTCGAGCTCTCGCAGCGGTACTACCCAGCGGGTCATGAGCGTATAGGCCGGCCCCACATGTACCTCGGCAAGCTGCTGGGTGACATGGGCGAATGCGAGGCCGCCCGTCAACACCTCGAGACGGCGGTCCTCATCTGGCGACGCGAGCTCGGCCCGGATCACCTCGACCTCGCGCGAGCTCTCCAGGCGTTGTCACGGCTCGAGGAGTCGTGCGGGAACTCCATCAGGGCCGGCGAACTGCTGGGCGAAGCCCATGACGTCATCCTCAGGAACGGCAGTTCGACCCACCCGGTAGTGCTGCTCGTGAATTCGGAGTGGGCACGGTTTCAGAGTTCGAAGATGTAGCCGTCGGCGGGCCCTGGTTGGTCAGAGCCCCAGGTGGATGGCGACGCCGCAGGCGAGTATCGCGACGCCTGCGAAGACGTGGGAGTACCTCTCGAACCTGCCGGTGGGGAGCCGGCGGAAGCCAAACGCGAGCGACAACACCACCATCAGCATGGTGGCGACGGTTACGACCCCGAAGGTCGCCGCCACGAGGACGACGCCGAGAACGCTCTCCGAGGCAGCGGGGTACATCAGCAGAGGGATCAGAGGTTCACACGGGCCGAGCACGAAGATCATGAAGAGCACCCACGGCGTCAGGCTGGTCGGATCGGCAGCACCGTGAGGGTGCTCGTGCCGAGAGGCTGCAGCGTCTCCTCGACCGTGGGCAGTCGCCCCGGAGTGACCGTGGTGATGGACATGCACCGCGCCGTCGGCGTGGCTGTGGACGTGGTCGTGTGGCCGGGGGCGGGTCGCCCGATGAAGGCCCCACAATGTGTACCCCAATCCGAATATGGTCAGCAGCCAGGCGGCCACGTTACCTCGGAACGACTCGATCCACTGCAGTCGGGCCATGGCCAGACCGAATGCGATCCCCAGCGCCCCGAGCACCACCGAGCTCGCCACATGCCCGAAGCCGCACGCGAGGGTGACCGCTGCAGTGCGGGTCATCGACCAGCTGCGGGCCCTGGAGAGCACGACGAAAGGGAGGTAGTGATCAGGGCCGAAGAGCGTGTGGACCAGCCCGATCGAGGCGGCGGTGACGGTAAGGATGGCGAGGTCGTGGGACATTCCGGTAATACTATTCGAAGATTTGTATTATCGCAGCCCGCGGTGATTCTGAAGGCCATCCAGGCACGGGAGGTCAAGTTGCCGACGGAGAAATTCCCGAGCTACTACTCAGCTGGAGGCGCTCCCTCGGCGCCGCCCCCCTGAAACGACTGCAGGGCCAGATAGCTCATAGAGTGATCACCGACGGACCGGTGGCAGCGGGCGCAGTCTGCGGATCCACCGGTGTCACGAACGACGGTGATTGTGGCTCGACACCCGCGCGTGATTTGTAGGTCTGATCCGGCGCAACCGGCCTCGTTTTCGGCGGGGGCGCGGTGTACGAGGGCTGGGACGGCGTCACGTACTCCGGCTGACTCAGCGTGCCGGAGGATGTACCGGAGACACCACCGCCGCCGCATTCGACCACTGCCCAGCCGCCCCGGAGCTGGGTTCCGCCGCAGTAGGTGGTGCTCGCGCTCATGGGATTGTTGAGCACGCCGAGCACGTCTCCGCAGATCTGGTTGCCGCCGATCTGCACGATGCATGTGCCCGAGTACCGCCAGTTGTTGAAGCAGCACATCTTCGTTTCTGCATCAGCAGCGGAAGCGAGCATCAAGGCCGAGACAAGGGCCAAGGCGAAAGCCGCGGGCGCAAGGGCGTTGCCGGTCTTGTGCATCTGTCAACTCCCAGGTGGGCAGAATGCCCGGGGGTTCTCCACAGCACGGTACCACGAACGCCCTCTTGCTGACGAGGGTAGAAACGGTGGGCTTAAGGGGATGAGGGGATGGCCGGTGCCTTCGGCACCTGGGGATGGGGGGGTGAGGGAATGACCGGCGCCGGCGGAGTCTGGGGATGACGGTGTGAGGCGAATCTCCCCGGACTGTTCCGGTCATGCCCACAAGCAGCAACGCCCTCAAGCCCTGCCCGGGAGAGGGTGGATGACGATGAGGGCGAAGAAGAAGACGAAGATGAAGACGAGGACGAGGCCCGTGCGGGAGGGGTAGGCGGCCCTCACTCCCTCAACCCCACGTTCCCTCATCCCCCGGGTGGGAGGGGGTGGGCTACATCGTCAACACCAGCTTGCCGACCGTGGTGCCGGTCTCGAGCGCGCGGTGGGCCTCGGCGACGGCCTCGATCGGATAGGCGGTGGTGGGCAGCGGTCGAATCCGCCCCGCCTCGAGCCAGCGCAACAGCCGGCTCATCGCCGCGCCCAATAGATCCGTCTCCTCGAACAGATAGCTGAGGTTGAAGGCGAGGATGGACCGGTTGTCGGCCGTCATGCGCAGGGGATTGAAGCGTGGGGTGCGAAGGTAGTCGGCGACCAGCTTGGGCCAGCTCGGCCGTCCTCGACCGCGCGAAAACATGGTATGGAATCCGTACACGACGAGTTGGCCAGGGGTTCCCAGATGGGCGTAGCTCCGACGGAGGGAGTCCGCCCCGTTGGCGTCCAGAATGATGTCGAAGCCACGCGGCGCGATTTCCTCTGCGCAAGACCAAAGGTCCTGTCGTGACGTGTCGATGACGCGATCTGCGCCGTGGTCGAGCACCACCTCGACCTTTTGGGTGGCGCCGACGACCCCGGTCACCTCACAGTCGGCCAGTTTCCCGAGCTGGACCAGCGCGCCGCCGACGCCCCCGCCGGCGGAGTGGACGAGCATCCGCTGGCCGGGTCGCGGGTGGGCGAGCTCGAACAGGGCGGAGTAGGCGGTCAGAAAGACCGTGGGGAATCCGGCTATGCGGATGGGATCGACACCTGCCGGCGGAATGAACACTTGAACGTGAGGCACCACCAGGCGCGAGGCGTAGCCGCCAAACCTGGTGACCGCGAACACCGAGGTCCCGACCGAGGGGCCCCGGACGTCAGGACCGGATTCGGCGACCGTTCCGGCAACCTCGAAGCCGGGCGTGATCGGCCATCCGACGTACTCCCTCGCCGATCGGTAGAGACCCATCCGGACCGCACAGTCCGCAAAGTTGACACCGGCTGCCGCGACGTCGATCAGGATCTCTCCGCGGCCAGGACGCCGAGGCTCGTGTTGCTCTATTCGGAGGCGATCGTAGCCGCCCGGTGCGTGAATCACGACCTTTTTCATCAGTAGCTGTGCTCGTCCAGCCGGACCTTTCCGCGAAATGTCCAGTAGATGATTCCGGTGTAGGCCAGCACGAACGGCATGCCGATCAACGCGATGACCAGCATGATGGTGAGCGTTTTCGGGCTTGACGCCGCGTTGAAGAGCGTGATGCTGAGCGAGGGATCGTTACTCGCCGTCACCAGATTCGGGTAGAGCGCGATGCCGAAGAGCATGGTGAGAGTGGCGATCAACACGCAGCTCGAAGCAAACGCCTTTGCGGGCCAACCCCAGTGCAGACAACGCGGGATGTTCGCCACGGCGAGCACGTTCACCACCACCACTGCGGCCGCCCAGAAGGTTTTCTCGAAGTTCGCGGTCGCCCCCGGAATGAGTGCCACCGTGTAGATGGTGGACAGCATGTAGGCAACCAGGAAGAAACCGAACGAGCGCCACATCCAGTCGCGTAGTCGTTGTCGGAACTCGCCCTCAGTCTTGAGGTACAGGAAGAGGCCGCCGTGCATGGCGAACAGGGCGACGGTCATCAGGCCGATCAGAATCGGGTATGGCGTGAGCTGGTCCAGTATCGTGCCAGTAAAATTGCCGGTGGCGTCGAGCGGAATGCCCAGTATGGCGTTGCCGACCGCGATGCCGAACAGCAGCGTTGCGAGTGCCGATCCTCCGAAGAATCCCCAGTCCCAGAACCTGCGCCATCGACCGGCCTCCAACTTCGAGCGAAACTCCAGGGAAACGGCGCGGAAAATGAGCGCGAACAACAGCAGGATGAACGCGGAATAGAAGCCGGAGAAAGCCGCAGCGTACGCCTCGGGAAAGGCTGCGAACAGGGCCCCTCCGAACGTCACGAGCCAGACCTCGTTGCCATCCCAGAGCGGCCCGATCGAGTTGATGGCGATCCTCCGTTCGGTGTCGTCTCTGGGGACGAAAGGGTGCAGGATCCCCACGCCCAGGTCGAAGCCGTCGAGGATCGCATAGCCGGTGAGCAGGATTCCCTCGAGCACGAACCAGATGATGCACAGTGTCGCCCAGTCCATCATCAAGTCCCTGATTCCGGCCGACGCGGACCGGTCATGGATTCCTGGTGCGAGGCGCGGACGGCAGCGACGTCGAAAACGCCCCGGTGAGCCGTATCGTCGGCTCCGGCCGGAGCTTCCGGTCCGTGACGGATCTTCTGGTCGAGCACGTACAACCACACCGCCAGCAGGCACAGGTACATCAGCCCGAACCCGATCATCGATCCCAACACCTGTCCCGCCGTCACCGAAGGGCTCACCGCGTTCGCGGTGCGCAGCCCGAGGGTGTCGTCGTATTCGACCACACCTGACGGTCCGACCACGAGGTCGCGGTCGGCGGTCCACTCGAGGGGAGGATGGACGATCCAGGGCTGCCGTCCCACCTCGGCCGCGATCCAGCCGAACTCGTTGGCGATCACAGGACCGACGACGGCGACGACGAACACCCAGAGCAACCACCGCGTTCGGTATAGCTTGCCCCGCCAGAGCAGAATCGTCGCCAACACCGTCAGGGCGATGAACATCATGCCGAGGCTGATCATCACGTGATAGCTGACGAACGACGGGAACAGGGGCGGCCGGTCCTCGGGTCGAAACCTGTCCAGTCCCACCACCGTCGCGCGAAAGTCGTCGTGGACCAGGAAACTCAGGCCTCCGGGGATCGCAAGATCGAGGTGGACGACCTCGTCATCGCCGTCGGGAATGCCGAACAGGCTCATGTCGGCCGGACCGGTGGCGAAGTGGCCCTCGAACGACGCCAGCTTGGCCGGCTGGTGACGGGCGACGCTGCGGGCCTGGAAGTGGCCCGACACCAGCGCGGCCAGCGACGCGATTGTGGCGAACAGCAGGGCGCCGGAGAAAGAACGCTTGGCGAACTCCTCGTGCCGGCCCTTCAGGATGTAGTACGCAGAAATGGACATGATGAAGAAGGACCCGAGGATGAACGCGCCGATCCACACGTGGACAAGCCGGTGAACGGTGGAAGGGTTGAACACCAGCGCCCAGAAGTCCACGATCTCGGCGCGCATGACGGGCTCGCCGTCGACCACCCACGGCGCTCCGTCACGCGTCATCTGCACGATATGGTGTCCGGCAGGCGTCTGCTGCCAGCTATTCGCCACGACGATCCAGATCGAGGAGAAGATCGACCCGAGCGCGACCATCACCGTCGCGAACAGGTGCATCTTCGGCGAAACTCGGTCCCAGCCGAACACCAACAGGGCAAGGAAGCCCGACTCCAGGAAGAAGGCGAAGATCCCCTCGGCCGCCAGCGCCGAGCCGAAGACGTCGCCGACGAACCTGGAGTAGGCGGCCCAGTTGGTGCCGAACTGGAACTCCATCACAATCCCCGTGGCAACGCCGAGGGCGAAGTTGAGGGCGAACACCTTGGTCCAGAACTTCGCCGCGGCCTCGTACAGGGGGTCGCGTGTCGCGAGGTACTTCGCCTCGAGGTACACCATCACCACACCCATGCCGATGGTGAGGGGAGGGAAGAGGTAATGGAAGCCGATGGTCAGCGCGAACTGGAGACGCGACAGCAGAACGACGTCCATGTTATTGCCGTCCGGGAATCACATCTCGATCTCGGTCGCCCCCGCCGGCACCTCGACCCAGAACCATCCGCGTAGATCGCCCGCGGCGAAACCGGTTGCCCGATCCTCCGGGTAGTTCTCGGCTATTGCGGCCTTCACCTCGTCGGCGATCTGCTCAGCCGGTCCGTGGCACATCTGACATTCCGCCTTGAGCCGAATCGGCAGCAGTGCTCCGAGTTCGCCTGCGGGTCCCGCAAGATAGACCGGCTCTCCGATCCGCTCCGTCACCAGATCCTGGGCCCACATGGGAGCGGTGTTCGAGACGTTCCGGAGCGCGAACGACGTGCGGCCGATGGCGAGGTCGTACTCCTCGGCAACCTGAGCCGCCACCTGCGGCGCCTTGCCCTGGCACACCGCGATGCCCTCGGCCGGTCCGCCGCTGTCCAGGGCGGCCGTCAGCTCGCCCATCATCTCCGACGCCAGCGAGTTCACCGCCGCGAGGCAGCGCTCGTGCTGTGCCTTCTGAGTGTCCGTCATTTGCTCGGGGGCGATCGCCTGCCACTGGGCGGTTGCTGCGGGCTCCTCGGCCACCGGTGGTTCGGCCTGACGCGCGCAGCCGACCGACATGACGAGAAGAACGACGACGAGACCGGTCCAGATCCTCATGACGAGACCTCCTCTCCTCGGGACTTCGGCAAACTGTACCATTCTTTGTCGCTCGCAGCAGGAGGCCGGTGCGACAGATGGGCTACATTTTCACTCGGCCAACGGTTGAATCACCGCGAATTCGTCGCCGAGTTGGGTGGTTCTAGCGCCACCGGAAAGCCCTCGGCGCGCCAGGCGAGGATGCCGCCACGCAGGCCGTAGACCTCGTCGAAGCCCATGTTGTGCAGCATGTGGAGGGCTCGCCGGGTGCGCCGACCCGAGCGACAGGTCAGCAGGATCGTGCGGTCGCGCGGGAGGTCCGGACCCTCGTCGAGCACCCGCCGGAGCGGCAGCAGTCGCGCGTCCGGCAGGTGGCCGAGCTGGAATTCCTCGGGCTCGCGGATGTCGAGCAGCAAAGCATCTGGCCGCTGGCACAGCTTCTGGAAATCGGCAGCTTGAACATGGTGGGAGGGATCTGGAATCAGGCGAGACTCTATCGGAACTTCCGCTCGGTAGGGGTGTTTCTGGATCGCCTTGCACTCCGCGAACACCCGATGCTCGCACTCGTAGGTGCATACCACCGGATCGAGGATGTTGTCGAACAGGTACTCGATGGCTCCTTCCTGGGGCAGGATGTGGTCTTCGCCGAGGAACTCCAAGAAGCCGGTCTCCCGCATCACCTCATACACGGGTCCGCGGGGTCTGACCAGGACGACATCACCGCCGAATGAACGATAGGTTTTCACCGTTGATTCGAGCATCTCGATACCGCTCAGGTCGATCAGATCGACGCCGTGCATTCGCAGCATCAGCAGCTGCTGGCCCGGGTTGTCCTCCAGGTTGTGGCGCAGCTCCTCCTCGATGTGATGAACGGCGCCGAAGAACAGCGGTCCACGGATGTTCATGATCGCGAGTTGCGGGCACACGGGTGCTCCGGTTTTGCGCACCAGGTGCCGATAGGTCTCGTCCGGCACCACTTGGTAGACACGTGGCAACGCCGACCGGATGACGAAGAAGGCGAGCGAGAACAGGATTCCCGCGAGGATGGCGAAGTCGAGCGGTTGCGTCAGCGTCGCAATAAAAGTCGCCGCCATGATCGTCACCTCGGAGCGTGACGTCTTGAAGACGCGGCGGATCTGGTGGCGCTCGATCATGCTCCAAGCGATGGCGAGCAGAACGCCCGCGATCGCGGCCCGCGGGATGTAGCGCGCGTACGGAGCGAACATCAGCATCCCGAGCAGCACCGTGATGCCGGTGACGACCCCTGTCAGGGCGGTCCTTCCACCGACCTGCTGGGAGACTGCCGAACGGGTGAACGAGCCGGAGCACGGGTAACCGGAGAATAGACCGGTCGCGAGGTTGGCGAGACCCTGACCGAAGAATTCCTGATTGCTGTCGATGCGATCGCCGCTGCGCCGTGCCAGAGCCTGACCCGAGGCGACCGCTTCCACCAATCCGAGGGCGGCCACCGCGAGCGCTCCCATCCCCATGGCTCGGATCATCTCCAGATCGGGGAGCTTGTGCAGGGATGCCCACGTGAGCGGAGGCAGGCTGCGTGGAATCGCACCCACGACCTTGACTCCCTGATCCTCGAGCCCGAACACAGCCACCGCGAGTGCCGCCGCCGTGATCGCGCCGAGGGCAGCTGGGACCTTCGGCCCGAGCCTGCGCAGCGCGATCAGCAGGCCGAGCGTGCCGAGCCCGAGTGCAACGCTGATGGTATGCGCCTGGTGAATCTGTGAGACGACCGCCAACATCTGATGGTAGAGCTCCGGCGCCGCCGGCACCTCGATCCGTAGCAGATGCTTGAGCTGACCCACCACGATGTGGATTGCGGCGCCGGCTGTAAAACCGATCAGGACAGACCTCGAGGCGAGCGTCACCAGGGCCCCGAAGCGCAGGACCGCGAGCGTGATGTTGAGCACGCCAACCATCAGGGCGAGCGTGCTGGCGGCGATCAGGAACTCGGGGGTGCCGACCGCGGCCACGCCGAGGAGCACAGGCAACACCAGCAAAGACACAGCGTTGACCGGACCGGTGGCGAGGTAGCGGGACGATCCCCACAGCGAGCCGACGATCGCGGCGACCACCGCGGCGTACAGACCGTACTGCGGCGGCAACTCGGCGATCGACGCGTAGGCAATGGATTGAGGGATGGCGACCGCGGCGACCGTGACACCGGCCACGAGATCCGGCGGCAGGTCCTGTTTACGATAGCCTCGGAAAATGTCGATCGGACGGCGTAGGTAGTCGGCGATCCCGTGCGACGGCTCTGGCATCGAGCCGGCAGGAGTCTCGGGACTGGTGACTGGTGACTCCATCTTAAATAACCACAACAGAATATAGTGAATTTTTGAGATCTGTCAATGATGGTAGCGAAATGGAGATGAGAGTGCACGACCGGCACTCGGTTCTTGATGGTCGGAACCTTTGAACAGATGCCATATGCCGGATTCCGGATTCCAGGGTCGCGACGCCTTGCCATCCGATACACGGCAGTTTCACCGTTCCGGAGTCGAGGGACGGAAAGGCTGCGCGGCGACTCCACGGAACTTTCAAACGTCGGCCGAGTGTTCTGTCCCAGTGCGGGAGCACCGATGAACATTCGACCAGGTTTTGTCGGCACCATTGGCAACACGCCGTTGATCCGCCTCGAACGGCTCAGCGAGGAGACCGGGTGCGAGATTCTCGGCAAGGCGGAGTTCCTGAACCCGGGAGGTTCAGTCAAGGACCGAGCCGCACAGGGAATCATCGAGGCGGCAGAGAAGGCGGGTGAGCTGCAAGCCGGCGGTACGGTGGTCGAGGGCACGGCCGGCAACACCGGCATCGGGCTCGCCCACATCTGTAATGCACGCGGCTACCGCTGCCTGATCGTGATTCCCGAAACCCAATCCCAGGAAAAGATCGGTCTTCTGCTGGCATTGGGCGCCGAGGTTCGCACAGTACCGGCCGTTCCATACCGGAATCCCGGCAATTACCAAAAGGTGGCCGGGCGGCTCGCCGACGAGATGCAGGACGCGATCTGGGCGAATCAGTTCGACAACACCGCCAACCGCGACATCCACATGAGCACAACCGGGCCCGAGGTCTGGGATCAAACCGAGGGGAGGATTGACGCGTTCGTCGCCTCCACCGGCACTGGAGGAACCCTCGCCGGCGTCGGCCGTGCGCTCAAGGCACGCAAGCCCGACGTGCGGATCGTCCTCGCCGACCCCATGGGTAGCGGACTGTACAGCTGGGTCAAAACCGGAGACGCGTCAATCGAAGGGGCGTCGATTACCGAAGGGATCGGGAACAGCAGGGTGACCGCGAATCTGGAGGGGACACCGATCGACGATGCGGTCCGAGTCGCGGATCCTGACTGCGTGCGGATCGTCTACCGCTTGCTCCACGAAGAGGGTCTGTTTGTGGGCGGCTCGACGGGCATCAACGTGAGCGCGGCTGTGGAGGTGGCGCGTGGGCTCGGTCCGGGCCACACCGTGGTCACCGTTCTGTGCGACGGTGGGGCGCGTTACCAGTCGAGGCTGTTCAACCTGGAGTGGTTGCGGGAGAAGGGCCTCGCCGAGTACGCAACCAGAAGACCACGCCGACACTAGATTCTATGCGCCGGGCGAATCGGTGACACCGTGCGTCGGCAGACCGGCTTCCTGCCAGGCGGTCATGCCACCGATGACGTTGCACACGTGTTGATAGCCCTTTCTGAGCAGCACGCCGCAGGCGGTAATCGAACGGGAGCCACTGGCGCAGATCACTGCCACCGGCTGTTCGACGTCAAACGGTAATCCGTCGATCACTTGTGGTAGCAGCTTGAAATCGGCGTTGTGCGCCGACTCGATGTAGGCGCAGCCGAACTCGTCCCGGCTGCGGACGTCGAGCACACCCATGCCGTTGAGCCGTAGCTGCCGGTGAAGAGCCTGCACCTCTATCTGGGATACCCGAGCGAGCGGCCGCCCTTCAGCCTGCCACTCCGCCATGGGGAGGTATCCCACCACACGGCCGTCGAGACCCACGAACGCCAGCTTGTGTACCACCCATTGGGCGGCTGACGGCGAGTCGACCACGACCACGAACGGCTCGTCAGGAGGCATGATCCAGCCCACTGACTGTTCGAACTGACCGCTATCCACCTGGATGTTGTAAGCGCCGGCGACGTGGCCCTTGGCGTATTCTGAGTACGGACGTGTATCGAGCGCCAGGTATCCGGAGCGGACGAGATTTGCCGTGGTCTCCGACGTCAGGGCCGCCGCCGTTGGCCATTCCATGGTCAGCGGCCTTCGACCCTGATTGATGGCCACGATGTTGGACATGTTGGCCGGCCGGGGCGGGAGATCCTTGTTCATGTGGTCCACGAACCGCTCCAAATCGTCAAATTGGAGCGACGGGTTGTGGCGGCGCTCGTAGCCGATCGTGGTGACAAACTTGCCACTAGTCACTCGACCTCACGTGGAACCGGCCACGTGCCCGGGCCATAACTCGACGAAGTCGGGCAGCGACTGCAGCTTCGGGATCGACTTGGTGAACAGTGTCACGGCGCCGTCGGTGCCCTGCTGAGCAAGGTCAGGGCGCGAAACGTCCCCGACCATAAGGAAATCGGCGGTCAGCACGCACCACGGGTCGTCACTCCGGCTGAGGTCCCGGACGAGCAGGTTGATCTGTTCGGGGCGGTGGCCGGGAACGTGCATCACCTCGAGCTCCAGCTCACCGAGGCGTATCCGGTCGGTGTCATCCAGGCGGTGGGCCTGATAGGTGACGTCGATGTGCCGGGGAAGGCCCAGTCGTGCGCCGGTGGCGGCCACGAGACGACGGGCGCCCGACACGTGGTCCGCGTGGCTGTGCGAGTCGATCACCCAGGCGACCCGTGCTCCTCGACGTTTTGCGAGCCGCAGATAGGGATCGATATCCCACAGCGGGTCGAACACCACGCACTCGTCGGTTTCAGCCGATCCAAGCACGTAAGTCGCGCAGCCGGTCTCTTCACGCACCAATTGCCTGAACCACATGTTCTGCCTCCATGGGGCGCTGGGCGAGCCCGAGTCCCACCATAATGCGGCCCGTCGACTCGACCGTGCAGATCACCACGACTCGGTCAAATAGTCGGCTGCACCGCAACGCAAACGAGTCGACGGCCGGACGCGACTCAACGGGTTGGATCGGGCACGACCCTGAGGTAGGTTTTCTGCTCGTCCCAACCGTGCGGGAACCGCTGCTTGGCCTCCTCGTTCGACAGCGACGGCACGATGATCACGTCCTCGCCGCGCATCCAGTTCACCGGCGTCGCGACCATGTAGTCGGAGGTGAGCTGCAGCGAGTCGATGGCACGCAGGATCTCGTCGAAGTTGCGGCCGGTGCTCGCCGGGTAGGTGATGATCAGCCGTATGATCTTGTTGTCGTCGATCACGAATACGGATCGCACCGTTGCCGTATCGTCGGCGCTGGGGTGGATCATGTCGTAGGCGTCCGCCACCTTCCGGTCAGGATCGGCGATCAGCGGAAAGTTGAGCTTGACGCCCTGCGTGTCCTCGATGTCCTGGGACCACGCTTCGTGATCGCTCAGGCTGTCGACGCTGAGACCGATCACCTTGATGTTCCTCCGGTCGAACTCCGGTTTCAGCTTGGCCAGGTAGCCGAGCTCCGTGGTACACACCGGAGTGAAGTCGGCCGGGTGGGAAAACAGAACGACCCAGTCGTCTCCGACCCACGAGTGAAAGTCGATCGAGCCGTGGGTGGTCTGGGCCTGGAAGTCGGGAGCGGTGTCTCCAAGTCGTAGCGCCATGATGCGCCTCCTTTCAAAGATCGAGACCTGATCTCAATTTTTTACAATATGGTGCCTCGACGGCGGTTTGGCAAGGCGCATAGCCATTCATTCACTTCAGCAGCTCACCGTTTCGAAGGAGTCTTTTTGGCCAATCGTTTTGAGGCGCCGACACGGCGAAACCGACACACTCAAACCGAGCCTTGTACCAGCGGACGGTACTGTGATCTCCGTCCGCGGCGGACATCGACGTGTGGCTGGCGGCACGTGATTCTTGATCCCCGATCCTCGATCGGGATCATTGCCGCACCCGCCGCCGGACGATGGCGCGGAGGCCGATCACCGCCAGGTACGCGACACCGGCGAGGACGATCGTCGTTGCGCCGGCCGGCAGATCGGGCGTGTAGCTGAGAGCGAGGCCGGAGGTCGTAAACGCGACGCTGAACGCCGCTGCCAGCACCATCGTCCCGCGGATCGTACCGGCGAATTGGGCCGCGATCGCCACCGGGAGGGTGAGCAGCGCGATCACCAGCACCAAGCCGACGACGCTCACCAGGAGGACGACCGTGAGAGCGGTCAGGGCGAGCAGCACCAGGTAGTACAGCTCGACGTTGAGGCCGCGCAGCCGTGCGAACTCCTCGTCGAAGCAGATCGCCTGCAGCTGTGCGTAGAGTGCCACCCCGAGAATGACCACCATCGCGTCCAGGCCGACCATCAGCCACAGGTCGCGCGCACGTACCAGCAGGATATTGCCGAAGAGGTAGCTCATCAGATCCTCGTTGTAGCCGGGGGTGCGGGCGATGAACAGGATCCCGACCGCCATGCCGACCGCCCACAGCGCGCCGATGATGGTGTCTTCGCGCTCCTTGACGCGAAGGCTGACCAGGCCGATGACCAGGGCCGCCAGCAGTGCCGCCACCACCGCGCCGTGGAGTGGGTCGAGCCAGTCCCAGCCGCGCACGACCTGGAGATATCGGGCGGCTCCGAGGCCACCGAGAACGCAGTGGGCGATCGCGCCCGCGATGAAGCTGATGCGCCGAACCACCACGTAGGTGCCCACCACGCCGCAGGCGACACCCGCCAGAATCCCGGCCAGCAGGGCGTGCTGCAGGAAGTCGTACCGGAGCAGGGCGTCGAGGAACTCCATGGTCAGTGTGGGATCGAGTGGTCGTGGTGGACCAGATGGACGTCGCCGCCGTACAACTCCTGGATCATGGTGCCGTCCAACCTACTCATGGGATGCACGTCGACCGTCCTGTGGACGCACACCACGGTCTTGACCCACGACGACACGAAACCGAGATCGTGGGACACCAACAGCAGGGTCTTCGAGCGGTTGAGCTCCCGGAGCAGCTCGAAGAAGTCCTGCTCGACCTTCTGATCGAGGCCGGCCGCCGGTTCGTCGAGCAGCAGGAGCTCGGGGTCGGAGACCAGAGCGCGGGCGAGCAACACCCGCTGACGCTGACCACCGGACAGGTCCGAGAACGGGCGCTTTTCGGACCCTGCCAGACCCACCTGGGCGATGGTCTGCACGGCGGCGTCTCGGTCTCCCCGTGAAAACGACCCCAGTGCGCGGCCCGGTCCGAGCCGGCCCATCAGGACCACATCGAGCACGTGGACCGGGAACTTCGGGTCCATCGCGGCATGCTGAGGCATATAGCCGATGCGAGGGCGGGCTCGAACCGGCGAGACACCGAACAACCGAACACGACCGGAGGTCGGCTGCAGCAGGCCGAGCATCAGCTTGAGCAGGGTCGTCTTGCCGCCGCCGTTTGGCCCGATGACGCTCGCGAAGTCGAGCTCGTGGATGGTCAGGGTCACGTCCTCGAGCACCGGGCTTCCGCTGTCGTACCGGAACGACAGGTCTTCGATCTGGATCACCGGTGCGGCTTCGACCACGACTCACTCCCCGTACGCGGCGGCGATGCGCGCGGCCATGGCCTCGAGGTTGGCGAGGTAATCTGGCGCCAGCGGGTCGAGCTCCACCAGCTCGACTGCGATGGCGTCGGCCACGGCCCGGGCACCACTGCCGGCAAACTGAGGTTGCACGAACAGGGCGCGAACCCCGGACGCATGTGCAGCCTCGGTCAACTCCGCGAGCCGCCGCGCGGTCGGTTGCCTGCCGCCGCTCTCGACGGCCACCTGGCGGAGGCCGTAGCGACGGCCGAGGTACCCGTAGGCCGGGTGGAACACGAACAGGTCGCGTCCCGCGACCGGCCTCAGGACATTCGAGATCCGCTCGTGGACCGCCTCGAGGTCGGAGTGAAACCCTGCGAGATTTGCCTGGAACTGATCGCAATTCGAAGGCATCAGGCTGCACAGTGTCGCGGCAACCGTCCGAGCGTGGACCTTGACGAGCAGCGGATCGAGCCAGAAATGCGGGTCGATCAGGTGGTCGTGGCCGGCGCCGGGGCTGGAACCGGAGGGGATCGGTGAGCCGTCCATCGTGACCAGCTCGACGCCCTGGGTGCCGTCTATGATGCGGAGATTCGGTGCCACAACGCCCAGGTTGCGAAGGACCGATCCCTCGAACGGCACTCCGATCCGAATCCACAGGTCGGCCTCTGCGAGGCGTGTCATCTGCCGTGGGGTCGGTTCGAAGGTCGCGGGTGAGTGGCCCGGGAGAACCAGAACCTCGACCCTTGCCAGATCGCCGGCGATGCGTCGTACGAACTCGCGCTGTGGCAGCACGCTCACCGAAATCGTGGCTGGACCGGAGGAGACGTCGGTGCGCTGACCGCAGGCCACCGCGGCGGCTGCGGCGAGGATCAGGACGAAGGTCGCGCGTGGGGTCATGGTCCCGCGCGGCTCAGGTCGCGTGATCCGCGTTGCAGACGATGCGCATCTCGTCGCAGTGACGACAGGTCTCGACCGTGTGGGTGCGGCTGAACTCCTGCCAGTGGCGGTGTTGATTGGGACTCAACACGCCCGTACCTCGACACATCGGGCAGACTCCCTCGAGCGCTGCCAGGATCGCCGACCGGATGAAGTCGGAGCGATTGGTGATCCCTTCCATGGCCGCCACGAGCGCCTCGTCGGCCTTGAAGGTGATGATCTGCTGCTTGCCTTGGTGGGTCGGCATGCGTCGTTCTCCGATGTGCTGGTGTTACGAATTAATACCAAGGAATCTATCCAATGTCAAGTGGCCCACACCGGGATGACTCATCCTGGACGGCGAATCGGCGGAACTTCGGACGCGCTATGATCGCGCGGCGATCAATGGTCGAGCGCGAGACCTCGGCGAGGTGACACGATGAAGGTCTACGAAATCCAGGACGGCTTCGGACTGGACCACCTGCGGGTGGCGGAGCGGCCGGATCCGAGTCCCGGCTACGGACAGGTGATGGTCAGCATGCGAGCCGTGTCGCTCAACTACCGTGACATCCTCACCGTTACCGGGTTGTACAACCCGAGGCAAGGTCTGCCGCTGGTGCCGTGTTCGGACGGGGTCGGCGAGGTGGTGGCGGTGGGCGAAGGCGTGAGCCGCTTCAAACTGGGCGATCGTGTTGCCGCCGTTTTCTGCCAACGATGGATTGGGGGAGCGCCGACCTACGAGAAGCTGCGGTCCACCCTGGGTGGGCCACGCGACGGGACGCTGGCCGAGTTGATGTTGTTGGACGAGGACGGTGCGGTTCCGGTGCCCGAGCACCTGTCGGACGAGGAGGCGGCGACGTTGCCCTGCGCCGGACTCACGGCGTGGTCAGCCCTCGCCGAATACGGCAACGTGGGACCTGGTGACACAGTACTGATCCAGGGCACCGGCGGCGTGTCGATCTTCGCTCTCCAGTTCGCGCAGTTGCTCGGCGCCAAAGCCATCGTCACCTCGTCGAGCGACGACAAGCTGAAGAGGGCACGGAAGCTCGGAGCCTGGCACGAGATCAACTACATCGACGACTCGGACTGGGGCAGGACGGCGCGGGAGTTGACCGACGGGGTGGGTGTCGACCACGTTCTCGACGTCGGTGGTGGCCGAACACTGGAGCAGTCGTTGCGTGCAATCCGAATCGGCGGCGAGATCATCCTGGTGGGCGTGCTGTCCGGCGCGGCCGCCGATCTCAACCTGGTCCCGATCTTCATGAAGAACGTGAGGATCCAGGGAATCGTGGTCGGCTCACGCGATGGGTTCCAGGCCATGAACCGCGCAGTCGCCATGCACCAGATGCGGCCCGTGGTCGATCGGGTTTTTCCGTTCGCGGAGGCGCGCGAGGCCTTCGAGTTCGTGATGAACGGAGCTCACTTCGGCAAGGTGTGCATCGCGATCGAGTAGCAGGACTCACCTGCAGACCGGATCGGAATCGGTATCGGTTTTCGGTATCGGCATCGACTTTTCCGCTCTGATTCGAGGGCCGTTGATTCGATTCCGATCCCGATTCCGATAGCGATACCGATAAACCCGGTCGGGATCGGTATAGAGTTATGGTATCGGTATCGACCCTCCCTTTTTGATCTGAGAGCCGGCGTTTCGATTCCGATTCCGAGAGCGATAGCGATACCGGTTCGAGGTTCACCCACGTACACGCACCGGCCTCGGCACGGGCCCATCGTCGAGCTCGTCGTATTTTCGAGTTCCATGGCCCCATCCAAGATGTCTTTCTTGCGGTTTGGGATAGACTAACTGGAGAGGGAAGGTCTGTGGATCAGTCGGGTTCGGACAGCTCTCCACAATCTCCGGCACTGACAGCGATGCGGCAGTATCTGTCGGATGCCATTCCGCCGATGATCTTCGCCGAGTCAGCTGACGACCTGTTCAACCTGCCGGTCAAGACGACGGCGGCGTCGATCCTCGGGTGGGTGGCCGCACAGAGCCAGATCGGGGAAGCTGTCACAACGAGCGATTACCTGTACCACGCGGTCAAGAAGTTCCACCTGCTGTCCGAATTGGAGCTGATCCCGCGAGACCGGGTGCAGACATTCACCCGCGCGCTCAATCACTTCCTGCTCGAGAACTGCCCCGATCACGAGCGCCAGACGTTGGCCAGCAACCTCGAGAATCTCGAGCACGCCGACGGGGCGGTGATCGGCCAGGTTCCGGTGGGTGGGCAGCCGACTGGCGTTCACTACGTCCGACCGAGAGCCGAGCAACCGCGCCCACAAACGCAACCATCGCCGCCCGAGGCCGGACCCGCGGCTGGAGTGCTCGGGAACCCCAGGGTCGGCATGATGCTCAACCGGCTCCGTTCCGGCGTTCCCCCGTCCCCCCAGTACGGCACTGCGAGTCTCTCCCGGGTCCCGCTGGTTGCCGGAATCCTCTCCGAGGCGGCGAGTCTCGCGACCGACGACGCCGAGCTGGAAAGCTCGCTCGGCCAGCTTCAACAGTACGGCGTCCCGGCGATCGAGGAGGGGATCGTTCGAATGCTCGGGCAGAGCCTGCCGGACTGGGCGCCGCCGGTGGTCGGGGGCCAGCAGCAGGAGTCCCCACAGCGCGCCGTGCGTGCCATGCAGCGGATCATCGGTCTGGCGTCGGACCGCCAGGAAAAGTACAAGCGGTTCGGTGAACTCGTCACCACCGCGGTGGAGGAGTTCAACGCCGGCTCGCTCGGTCGGTCGGTGACGATGCTCGATCTCGCCGGTCGCATGGTCGATGAGGAACAGGTCGAAAAGACCATCATCGAGGCCGTCCACAAGAAGGGATACGCGGCCCTCGAGGAGAAGCGGCTGCGGGAATGTGCAGAGACCGAGGACCAACACTATCTGTTCCGAAGAGTCATGGCCTTCTTCCCACAGCTGTCCCCCGAGGAGTTGTTCTTCGAGCTCGAGACGGAGGAGAGTCGTGATCGCCGCCGATTGATCCTCCAGTTGCTCGTCGCGCAGGGAGAGGACGCGCGGGCGGCCGCGGTGGAGACCCTGCAGAAGGTGACGAGCGGCGAGGTTTCCCTGCCGTGGTTCCTCGAGCGAAACCTTGTTCACCTGCTGCGTATGATCGAGAGACCCGAGGACGCGCCGCTCGATCAAGAGATCGACATCTTGATCTACGAATCCCAGCTGGAGAAGCCGTTGCCGCTCATTCGCGAGGCGATGGCGGCACTTGGAAATCTGAAGAGTGATCGTGTGATCAGGACCATGGTGGCCCGGGTCAGTGAGCTCGAGGAGGGGTTGCTGGGGGGGCGCGAGCTGTATCACACCGAGGAGGAGATCCAGTCGCTGTTGGACACCGCACTCACCATGCTCGCGCGCACCGGGACTCCCGAGGCACGGCGCTGCCTCGTGGCCCACGGCCTGAAGAAGGAGCCTCAGCTCGGAAACACCTTCGCGCGACTGGCGAAGCTCGGCAACCAGGATCTGTCGGGCGATGCGACCGTGGTCAAACGGCTGGTTCGGGCGATCAAGGAGGAACTCCCAACCAAGGTGCTCGGCGTGTCGGTCGGCGGACGGCGCAAGGCCGAGAACGTCGAACGCATGATCGAGGCACTGGCCGCCACGGATGTGCCGGTGGTGCGCCAGGTGTTCAAGGAGCTCAGCCAGCGATACGAGGGACAGTCGATCGGACAGACAGCGGCCAGTGCCCTCGCCAAGCTCGGGGCCGCACCCCAGACCGAGCAGACGAGCACCGCGGCGCTGGCCGGTGATCTTGGCCTGTTCGGCCTGCCGAGTCTGCTGCAGAACCTCTCCGACACTCAGGTGACCGGAATGCTCACGGTGCTGGACTCTGCGGGCAGTACCGCAGCGACCATTCGACTCGACAACGGCATGATCCTGAGCGCCAGGACCGGACAGCTCATCGGCGAATCGGCGGTGTACCAGATGCTCGAGAAACCGATACCGGGTCGGTTCATCTTCGTCGACAGCGATGAGGACACGGGCATCAACATGGAGAAGGGAAACCCGACTCCGGTGCAACCGCTCCTGTTCGAGGGGATCCGGAGGTACGACGAGTTCATGCGGGCGGTGGCGCTGGCCCCTGACGATGCCTCGTTCCAACCATCCGACCGCAAGCCGACCAAGGCCGCGGACGAGCCGGACGTGGAGCTTCTGAAGGGAGTCTGGTTCAAGGCGGCCAAGGGCGCGACCCCGTTGCAGTGCGAGTCCGAGCACCACGTGGACAGCTATCGCATTCGGCGACTGTTCGAACACTGGGTCGGTGAGGGCTCTCTGGTTCCGGTCGACTCGTCGGGTGCAGCTGCGCCGACCCAGGAGCAACCGGACAACCCGAATCCGACGCCCTCCGAGTAGACCGATCCCCCCGATCGTGGCGCTGAGCGTCACCCGGTTCTTTAAACCTTGCCATTCTCGGTGAGCCCGTTAGATTAGTGAGTAACACGACAACGGTAATCCCGGGAAATCTGGGGAGACAAAGCCACGGATTCTTGCCTCCTCGTGTCTGGAGGGCACGATCGCCGGGCTGCCGAAGGTCAGAACTGGTCGGTGACGTCTGAAACTCGCCGACTGGAGGAGGCCAGCCCGATGGATCTTTCATCGTCACCGGAGGTTTCCCACTACCGGATTCTTGAGAAGCTCGGCGAGGGTGGAATGGGGGAGGTGTATCTCGCAGAAGACACCCTCCTCGATCGCAAGGTCGCCTTGAAGTTCCTCTCCGAGCGCTTCCAGGAAGACCCCACTGCGAGGAAGCGCTTTCTCCGGGAGGCCAAGTCGGCCGCGGCGATCGACCACCCCTACATCTGCAACATCTTCGACGTCGGAGATGAGGGCGGCCGCAGCTACATCGTCATGGAGTACGTGACCGGACAGACGCTCGAGGAGAGGCTGAGAGAGGGGCCGTTGCCGGTGTCGCAGGCCCTGGCCGTCAGCAGCGAGATCGCCGAGGCTCTGGAGGAGGCGCACGGAAAGAACCTCGTCCACCGGGACCTCAAGCCGTCCAACATCATGCTGACTCCGGGTGGACACGCCAAGGTGATGGACTTCGGCCTCGCCAAACAGATGGCCCCGGACGATGTGCAGAGCGAAGATGAAACCCAATCCAAGCTGACCCGGCAGGGGTTGACCGCCGGAACGCTGACCTACATGTCTCCCGAGCAACTCTGTGGTCGGGAGGTGGATCTGCGCTCCGACATCTTCTCCTTCGGAATCGTCCTGTACGAGATGGTGACCGGCGTCCATCCGTTCCGCAAGGGTTCTCCGATGGAGACCGCCAGCGCCATACAGAACGACGTTCCTGCGCCTCTGAGCCGCTACACCGAGGAGGCGCCGGAGCTGCTGCAACACATCGTCCGTAAGATGCTGGCACAGGACCTGGATCAGCGGTATCAGCTGATGCACGAGGTCAAAACGGATCTGGCCGAGCTGACGGGGCTCGAGTCTGGTGCCTCGGTGCAGGGTTTTCAGGATTCTCGCCGTAGACGGCTCTTGGGTCGGCCTGCCGCTGTCGCGGTCGCAGGCCTGATCGCGGTCGCCGTGATTGTTGCGTGGTTCATCTATCGCCAACAGGGGACCGACGTGGAGGGAGGGGAGATTACATCTCTCGCAGTACTTCCTCTCGAAAACATGACCGGCGATCCCGAGCAGCAGTACTTCGTCGACGGCATGCACGAGGCCCTGATCACCGAGCTGTCGAAGATATCGGCGCTCCGAGTGATCTCGCGCAGTTCGGCCCGCCGGTACCAGGACACCGAGGAGTCAATCGAGGAGATCGCACGCCGGCTGAAGGTCGACGCGTGCGTCGAGGGCTCGGTGCTCAGGTCACAGGACTCGGTGAGGATCACCGCCCAGCTGATCGCGGTTCGGCCCGAGAGGCACCTGTGGGCCGACCACTTCGAGCGCCAGCTCGGGGATGTCATCAACCTCCAGGGGGAAGTCGCGCGGGCGATCGCCGACCAGATCCACGTCACCCTGAGCCCCGAAGAGAAGATCCGCCTGGCGAGCCGACGGCAGGTGCCGCCGGAGGCCCATGACGCCTACCTGAGGGGCGTGTACCACCTCGACCAGCTGGGTGAGGATGCCGTGCGGAGGAGCCTGGAGGAGTTTCGGCGCGCAGCAGAGATCGCTCCCGATTATGCCCCCGCTTACGCCGGCATGGCCGAAGCCCATCTCGCGTTGGGGGGAGGCGTCATTGCAGCCGAATCTCCCCGAGAGTCCCTCGCGAGGTCGAGAGCCTATGCCGAGAGAGCCCTCGAGCTGGACGGCGACCTCGCCGACGCCCACCTCATCCTGGCCAGAGTGGATCTCCAGAGCGATTGGAACTGGGCAGCCGCGGAACGGGGGCTCGAGCGGCATCTGGAGCTCGACCCCAACTCGGCCAGAGGGCACGGCTTCTACAGCTGGATCCTGCTCATCACGGGGCGTATCGACGAGGCGGTGGAGGAACTCAAGAGGACGATCGAGCTCGAGCCCCTGTCCCACACCTACACGTGAAATCTCGGCTACTACTACTACGCCGGTCGGCGTCATGAAGCAGCCATCCAAGCCAACCTCAACACACTCGAGCTGTGGGGTCCGGTCTGCCCGGCGGAGGATCACAACATCGCCGACAACTACGTCGCAATGCGCATGTACGGGGACGCGATCGCCAGACTCGACAACGCCATGGATGAGTTCGAGCGGCTTCCACGGTTGGTCGCGGCACAGGCCTGTGCGTACGCCGCAGCCGGCGACACGACCGAGGCGCAGACCCGACTCGGTCAGTTGGAGAAGCTGTCGGAGGAGAGGTTCGTCGATCCGTTTTGGATCTCCGCGGTGTACGTGGCGCTCGGCGAACACGATCGCGCCTTCGAGATGCTGGATCGCGCCTACGAGGTGGGTTCTATGCGTTTGCCGAACGTGAGCGTCGACCCCAAGTTCGATGCCCTGCACGGCGATCCGCGGTTCAGCGAGTTACTCGACCGAATCGGCCTGGAGCCGGTTCCGGTCGAGGGAGTCAGAGCGCCTGCGGGCCGCGACGTCGTGTGACGATCGACCGTGCGCCAGGGCTGTGGAATCGCGCTCCCTGAGCCGTGCACGCCGTGGGATCGTTTCCTACCCGTCCGGTCGAAGCGTGGAATCGGAGCCGGTGGGGTGCGCCTCGGCGCTCCGTGATTCCTCAGGAGACGAAAAACGGTGTCACGCCACTATGGGCGCGTGGCTGTAGAGGGGTGTGGCAGCGGTTTCAAGCCGTACACCTTGGTGTGTGCGCTCCAGGCCGGGCACCACGTGCGGTGCCAGCGCATCACCCGCTCGAAGGTCGTGTTCGGTTTCGTGGCGGCGTAGGGACAGACCCCACAGCTGTGGCAGAAGCGCGCCAGAGCTCTGGTGACCACGCCGTACTCCTTCGCGCTCTCGTTTGACTCGTTTGCGTACATCTCTCGATCCTCCTTCCGTCGCGGTTCGCGCAGATCGTCATGCTGCGGCTTCCGACTGCGTAGACGACAGGGACGGCACCAGGGATACGCGTCGATATACAGCGTAGCAGGTGTCGGGATGATCGGTCACAGGATAGACACGGCCCTGTGCAGCGAGGCCATCGCGATGGCGCCTACCAGAGCGAATCCGACGTAGAGGGCGAAGACCCGACCCTTCACGAGGCCCCACACCGCGGCCATGGCAGGGATGGTCGTGGTTGGACCCGCTATGAGAAATGCGAGCGCCGCACTTGGGCTCATGCCCTGGGTCAGGAGGATGCCGACCATGGGCAGTGCCGTCAGGTTGCTCGTGTACAGGGGGACTCCAACGAGGGCCGCGACCAGGAATGCGAAGTGGTTGTTGCTCCCCAGCACCGCTGTGATCCACTCCTGGGGTACGTAGCGCGTGAACACCGCTTCGAGGACAACCGCGAGCAGCATGAACTTGGCCACCATCAGCGATGAGGAGAGACTCTCTCTCAGGAGCCTGGGGAAGAAAGTGCCGAGATCTGCCGCAGGAGATAAAGCGGAGTTCGCGTGAGGTTCGGGGGTGGAACAGGTGCCGGAACAGCCGTCGACAGCGACCTCCGCGTTCAAAGTGGTCGCGACAGCAACGTTCGCGGACCGGGCGGTGGACTGGCCGGCGCAGCAAAGCTCGGGCTGGGAAAAGCCCGCGACGACTCGTTCGATCGCTTCGCGCACGCGTCGGACGAAATCCTTGGCCGGAGCGGAAAACGTCCGGGCTGATCCGGATGTTCCGCGCAGGACATGAACGGGGATCCAGCCTCGTGCCACGACGGCGTGCGTGATGAACCCCGCGCTCAGGCTCAGCAGCAGGGTGGCGAACAGCCGCCACACAGCCAGCTCCCAGCCGAGGGTCGCGACGCTGAGGAAGAAGATCTCCGGATCCATCGACGGCGAGGCGATCCAGAATGACATCACCGGGCCGAGTGGAACTCCTCCGATCAGCAGCGAGGCGACCACCGGGATCACGCCACAGGAACAGAATGGGCTGAACGCGCCGACCAACGTCGCCAGGATGATCGCGGGGACCGGTCGGGAGACAAACACCCGTCGGATATGGCTGGCCGCGCCGCTCATCTGGACGGCCACCGCGAGCGGGATCGTGACCAGAAGGTAGGGCCAGATTCTGGAGAACGACGCCGTGACGAGCTTTGCGATTTCCAATATCTCGGTAAGCATAGTGGGCTCCATTCATCGTAAATATACGATTAATTTTTTGAAAAAAAATCAGAAGACCTTCCCGATCGTCTCCCGAAACCAGCGCACAGTGCGCTCGTCGAGGCTGTGGCAGGTCGCGTTTCCTTCCGGTTCGGCGACTGTCCATCCGGCCTCCGCCAACACCTTGAGATGTTGGGACACCGTCGCCTGGGCGATGGGCAGCGCCTCGACAATGTCGCCAGTGATGCACCCCGGATGGGTCACGAGGTACTTCAGGATTTCGAACCGAGTCGGATTGCCCGACGCCTTGAAGAGATGCACCAGCCGCCGCTCATCCGCGCCGGTGATGTCGAGGGTGCAACACGGGTCGGGGGGGGGACGGCTGGGGTTGCGCCTGGGCATCGGGGGAACCTCCTTTATCGTAAGAATACGATAATACCTCGATGGAGTTTTGTCAACCTTCGATGAAAAAAAGCAAGGATTCCGGGAATGGCCTCGCCAGTAACAGGATCGAGGTTTGCGTGCCCGGCGGAGGTGAATAAACCACGCGCAGTTCTGGCAGACCTCACTCCGCGGTTCGCGAGTTTCGTCGTGCCTTTCGGGCGCGCTGCCTGGCCTCGGCAGACTGCGCCCCGACGCGACCCGCAGCGACGGCCATCACGATCGCCTGGACCGATCCGATCTCCTCGACGGTCAGCCCCTCGTCTTCGGCAACGCCGAAGTACTCCTCCATTCAAGGAGAGCAACCGAGCGCCATGGCCGCAGCGAGGTGGACCATCAGGGTCACCCGCGGTTCCAGCGTCGGGTTGCGGCGAGCGGACTCGTAGAACCGGCGGTATGCGGTCCGTTGGTCGTCTGACAGCATCATGTCAACCTCCATTCTTCCATCCCCCTGTGGCGCGGCGTGTGCGTCGTCGGGTCGTTCCGTCACCGCGGACCGTACTCGACTCCACCGGATTGACTCGGCGCCGCATCAACACCGCACTGACCGGGCATAGGGCACGGAACTCACGAGTCGACTGGATGTCGGCCGGAGCCTCGTCCCTGGGCACGGTCCGAAAACCCAGGTTGGCGAAGAAACTCTCGGCAGTCGTCGTGAGCAGCCACAACTCTCGAACACCGAGTTGCTGTGCGCGCTCGACGATCACCTCGACCAGCCTGGTGGCGAGGCCGGCACCCCTCGACGGCACGACGACGGCGAGTGATCGAAGCAGCGCCGACGAGCCGAGCACCTCGAGGCCGACTGTGCCGACGATGCGACATTCACGGTCGGCAACGACGAAGTGCGCAAGGTGATGACGAATGTCCTCATCGGGAAGATCGCAGCCCCGCAGCAGCGCTCGAACATCAGTTTCGTCCGTGCGGGTAGCCTGTCTGATTTCGATCTTGTGCGCGCCGATCCCGCCTTCGTTCACGCTTGCACGCCTCCCTTCACGCCGGTTGTGCCGGCGCCTTCGATACGGTGACGACCGTGTCGTTCCAGCACATGGAGCCGGCAATAGGATCACCACGATTTGGAATCACGAGGTTGACGTGGGTGCCGTGATCTGACCACCACCGCAGCCGCCCGTCCGCCTCCTCCCTGTGGAAACGGGTCCTGCGTCCAGAGGCGTAGTCACCATACGCCCAGTGTCCACCGTGGTGGGAGATCGCGACCGCTCGGGGATGGATACCGTCGGTGATGCGCACCCGAGTGACGATCTCGCCGAGCTCCGATCTGACCACGACCGCGTCACCGTCGCTGAGGCCGCGAGCGGCCGCCGTTTCGGGGTGGATCCAGGCCCGGTTGTCGTGGTAGATCTCGCTCAGCCACTTGCAGTTCTGGGTCCGGGAGTGGGTGTGGACGTTGACCTTGTAGGTCACCAGAACGAGCTCGTCGTCGGTCATCGATTCGTGGTCGGGTATTGGCATCCAGCCTGGCAGTGCTGGGAGACCCGCCTCCTCCAAGGCCTCGGACCTGATCTGCATCGGTCCGGGTGACCGACCTGGCGCCTCCGCGTCGAGATCGCACCAGACGCCGTGCGCCTTCATGTACTCGAAGCCACCCATGTCCTGCACACCGGGTGTGGCATCGCAGGTGGCTTGTACGAACTCCTCGGCAGAGGCGAAGCCGAGATCGATACCGAGGCGGCCCGCGAGCTCACAGGCGACGTCACAGAAGTTTCGGGCCTCTCCGCGAGGCGGGTGCATCGGCTGACGGATCTGATACTCGGCGATCCCTTCCGGCGAGGTCTTGCCGTCGCACGTCCACCGCTCGAGATAGGTGGCGTCGGGCAGGACCAGGTCCGCGAGCTCCGACGTTTCGCTCAACGTGACGTCGACCGATACCAGGAACGGAATCTTCTCCTCGTCCGACAGGATCCTCGCGTTTTCGCCGCAATCGCCGTTCGAGTACACCGGGTTGTGACAGTAGACCATGTAGATGTCGGGCCGTTCAGGACCCTCGTCGATCATGGGGAGGATCTGGTGCGACACCCCGGCCATCGGGTGCGAGTATCGGCCCGGTTCGCCGGAGAAGATGTCGAGTTTCTTTGCGTCCTGGCTGGGAAACGGATACGGGTAGTTCCAGCGTGGGCGTGCCCAGGCGCGACCCTGCGGATCGATGTTTCCGCTCACAGCCTGG